>NYVC01000081.1 GCA_002684375.1 Marinovum sp. | reverse complement strand
AAAGATTCCGGTTTCAATGCGTGACTAACTCGGTTTGTACTGCTTTTCCATCCGCCAATACAAAGCGCGCAGGCACATCACATACTCAGCCAAGCCAATCGCAACAACCCTGAACGGCCGGGTTTGCCAATGAGAATTTACCGCTGATGCCGTCCAAACAGCTCATAGGAAGCAGGTTGGTACCACTAAGTATCAATCAGCNTAATATTTGGGGAAAAATTTTGCCAGACCTTAACATANATAAACGAACACGAAACAACTGCTGTTTTAATTCAGATGCCGTTGCGGAAAGATAAACACCACGAAAGTANTTTAAATTNTNCTNGGGTATTGCTCTTNAATACGGAAAGCCAGAGCNGCGGTGCTCAATCGTTTGNCCACGACCCCANTGANGCGGGAACTCTTTATCCAAATTTAGAGGAAATATAGAAGTCTTCCAATGCGACGGCTCCATACCTGAGCGCCTTGGAGGCAGCTCTTCATGGAGAGGTTTATCGGGTTTATGAACGGGCTGTCTTTCACGCTTTGGCTCGATAAATTGCCGGTAAAATACCAGTCTAATCAGTTGGTATTCGAAAAATGCTCATATCCAGCCATGGCACATACCTGTGTCGGATTCGCCCTGAATTACAACCACGTCGCGGTGANAGGTCCCAAGCGGGTTGGCCCTTACATAAAAAGATCAAGCGCGCATCGCCTTAAATCTAGCCGAATATAATGAGCAATAGGCGCAGTTACTGCCCTATTACAAACCTGCCACAACCNCCCTTTCCGTTGACAATCTGCCNATGTGTCNNACNCAAAACGGNTCAACTGTCCATTCTGTTGAGCTTTGTCTGTAAATCNGCAAGCTGTCTTTTAATCTCATCCANATCTTCAGAATTTCCGCTGGTGGCCTCGGCGCCTGACGNGGCAGATTCTGAGGGCTTGTCTCGCTCTGACCAACCCGCCGTCATACCGCCTGTCATGGCTTTGATAAAGGTTTCTTGCTGCGTTTTAATCGCTTCAAACCCGGGAATATTAGCTATTGGGTTCATCACGGTTAAGTTCTCGACAATCTGTGACTGGCTATCGCGCAACATATCAAACGACATTTGCAAGAATTCAGGCATCACGGTGCTGGCTTGATTTGAATAACTCCGTACCAGATCATTGAGAACCGCAATCGGCAGCATATTTTCGCCTCGGCTTTCGTAATCAGCGATTATTTGCAATAAATATTGTCTGGTCAGATCATCGCCAGATTTAAGGTCGATAATCTGAACATCCCGGCCATCACGGATAAATCCGGCGATATCATCTAACGTAACATAATCACTGGTCTCGGTGTTATACAGCCGACGGCTTGCATAGCGTTTTACCAACAGCGGAGCGCCTTTAGTTGCCACGGGTCTCTCCCCAAATTGTAGCCTACACTTTTGACCTTAAATCAGCAGGTAACAAAAAGAAAGAGCAGGCTTTTCAGCCCGCTCTAAGCAACTTCCAGCAAAACTGTTACCAAAGATTATTTGGCAGGTTTTGTCGCCGGTTTGGGTTTCGCCGCCGNTTTAANNGCTGCTGAAGCTTCCTCNGACANTTCTTTGCCAGCTGCCATCATGACTTCGACCGTATCCATTTGGACCTTTTTTGCGACTTCGGCGTAGGCCGCAATATTTTCGGCCGCGACCTCAGCTTGCGCTGACGCAAAATCAGTCAANGATTTGCTNTAATCCACANGATCGACCGGATTTTTGGANAGGTCATTCAATTTGGCCAAGGTCTGTTTGGTCCAGGTATTTGAAATTTCAGCTGATTTTTCAGCCGCATTCAACGCCACACTGGTCAGTTTTTCGCCCAACACAACGCTATTTTTGCTCACGTCCTGAAACGCATTNACATCAACGGGGAATGCGGCGAAAAAATCCTGCATCAACCCTGTCATATCAAGTTGTTTGTTCATTTCAAAATTCCTTTAATATGGCCAACCCCGTGACCTTTTCTGNTGATGNNNTCTATCTATACT
Organism: Marinovum sp.; assembly: GCA_002684375.1. Taxonomy (GTDB): domain Bacteria; phylum Pseudomonadota; class Alphaproteobacteria; order Rhodobacterales; family Rhodobacteraceae; genus CPC320. The sequence goes on along the minus strand of NYVC01000081.1, from coordinate 13,730 downwards.
CTGCANTGCAGCATTTCAATAGTTTTTTTCTGCNTCGCAGCAATTTTATTTTTCAGGCACCAAATCGCCGCTTAACACATATGTCCCCGGCGCAGCACATAGCACTTCAAANGTCTTTGACCCAGGATCNTGCACAGCAATTCGCTTACCCGATTTTTTCTTTAGCCATCCCTCCCACCTAGACCACCATGACCCTTGATGAAACGCGGCAGTATCCTGCCAATCCCTGTGCGAAAGCCGCAAATCAGCATTTGTATAATGACCATATTTCTTTTTTGACGGCGGGTTGATGATCCCGCCAATGTGGCCCGATTGGCTTAATATAAACGTCTTTGAACGGCTGCCCATTTTTTGAAATCCCCGATAGCTATCTTGCCANGCGGCTATGTGGTCGGTTTCGCAGGCAATTGCACAAAACGGGACCGTGACGTCCGACAGGCGCAATACCTCGCCAAACAGAGAAATCCCAGATTGGGCAAACTGGTCTTGCTGACAAAGGCAACGCAGGTATTGCACAGTCATTTTGCCGGGCAAGCCGGTCGCATCGCCATTCCAGAACAAAAGATCAAAGGCTGGCGGCGTTTCGCCAAGCATATAACTCTTGATCGCAGGCCGGTAAATTAGGTCGTTGGCACGCAGAAAACTAAAGGTCCGTGACAAGATATGCGACGGAAGTATACCATCTTTTTCAACGTGCTTTTCAATCCCATCAACAAAATCATCCTGAAGAAAGGGTGTAAATTCTCGCTGTTGTGAAAAATCGGTCAGNGTGGTGAAAAACGTCGCTGATTTAATTGACGTATCACCACGCTTTTTCATCAAGGCCAGCACAAGGCTTAGCACTGTGCCGGCAATACAATAGCCAAGCGCGTTGACCTGTTCCTGTCCAGATATCTGTTTGACGGTGTCGATCGCGGTGCAGAAGCCTTCCGAGATATACTCCTCTAATCCGACCTCCGCGTAAGACCGATCCGGATTAATCCAACTCACGACAAAGACACTATAGCCTTGTTCAGTGACCCATTTAATAAAACTGTTTTGCGCTTTGAGATCGAGAATATAAAATTTATTGATCCAAGGAGGAAAGATAACCAGCGGTATTTCACGCACAGTTTCCGTGCTCGGCGCGTANTGAATCAATTCGAACATCCGGTTGCGAAACACGACTTTTCCGGGTGTTGACGCGATATTTACCCCAAGTTCAAAAGCTTTNTCATCCGTCAAACGTACCAGCAGTTCACCATTATTGTTTTCAAGATCTGTGACTAAATTCTCCATCCCATCGATCAGGGACTGCCCTTCGGTTTCAACCGCTTTCTCAAGCGCAGCAGGGTTTGTTGCGAGAAAATTAGTTGGTGATAACATATCAATAATCTGGGTGGAGAAATACTCCAGACGTTGCTTTTCAATCGGATCGAGGTCTGAAATCTCAGCCAATGCGCGGCGCAGCGATGCCGCATTCAGAAAATATTGCCGTTTGATCAAATTGAAATACGGATTGGTATGCCACATCGGGTGGGCAAAGCGCGGATCTGTCTCTTCGCTTTGCGGCGACGACGGATCGGACGGATCAGACGGCGACACTGCCATCTGCTGGGCTTCGACAAAATGTTGCAATGAGCCAGCCCAAAAGGCCACTTGGTGCATAAAAACCTTCTCTGGGTTTTCTAACATTTTTTGCCAATACTGCGCTCCTGCATTGGTAAAAAGCTCATGGCTGGGCGCGCTCAGTGCCAGATTTGGCGCCTCTCGCTGGTGAATAATAGACAGCAATCGCTTTGACAGCGCATCAATCCGCTTAATATTATGTGTCATTCTATCGTAATTTTCGGCATTTAAGATGTCGTTTGTTGCCATTCTTAAATATTCCTCGTAAGTTCGCTGCTATGCAGCATAACCGTACTANAGGCTGTTCGGCAAGAGCAATGAAATTACAGCACCCACCACTTTGGAGACAAAGATGCGCTATATGGCACTTTACGATTTGATGGAGACTTCCCGTAACACGAACCAATGGTTGGGTGCCACTGCCAAGGCGATGGCGGGACACCCGATGTTCTATGGCATCCGCAACCCNGCACTGGAATGGATGGGCGCATGGGGCGAGGTCACCGAGCGGTCTTTTTCGCGGATTGCCACCAAACCGGATTGGAACATCACCTCATTGACCTGCGATGACGGGCGCGATCATCTGGTAACGGTTGAAACAATATGCAAAGCCGCGTTTGGCGATTTGATCCATTTCAAGGTCCAGAACCGCGCACCTGCCGCACGAAAAGTCTTACTGGTTGCCCCCATGTCGGGCCATTATGCTACCCTGCTGCGATCAACCGTCATCAGCCTGATCCCAGATTGTGAAGTCTATGTGACCGACTGGCACAATGCCCGCGACATCCCCGTGAGCGCCGGTAAGTTCGACGTCGAGGATTATACCCTCTACACTGTGGATTTCATGCGCCGTCTCGGACCAGATATCCATGTAATCGCCGTCTGCCAACCCGTGCCACTTGTCCTTGCCGCCACCGCCTATCTTGCCGAGGAAGATCCAGACGCACAGCCGCGCAGTCTGACCTTGATTGGCGGTCCTGTCGATCCGGATGCCACGCCCACCGANGTTACCGATTTTGGCCGCCGTGTCACGATGGGCCAATTGGAAGAGACAATGATCCAACGCGTCGGGTTCAAGTTTGATGGCGTCGGGCGCAAAGTCTATCCCGGACTGCTCCAGCTTAGTTCGTTCATTTCTATGAATGCCGAACGTCATCACAAGGCTTTNTCCGATCAGGTGTGGGCCGTGGCCAAAGGTGAAGCCTCGGAGCATGATGCTCACAACCGGTTTTACGACGAATATCTNGCAGTTATGGACATGACAGCCGAATTTTANCTCTCAACTGTCCAGCGTATTTTCAAAAACCGCGAAATCGCCAGAAACTGTTTTTCCGTGGCCGGAAAAGTTGTTGATTTCGCTAATATCACCAATGTGGCGATCAAAACTGTCGAGGGTGGAAAAGACGATATATCTGCCCCAGGCCAATGCATTGCAGCGCTNGATCTTTGCACCGGCTTGCCCGAAACGATGAAAGCCAGCCACGTCGAACCCGAGGCTGGGCACTATGGTATTTTTGCCGGCAAAAGCTGGCGCGACAACATCCGGCCAATGGTCTTGAATTTCATTGACGCGAACAGTGNTTCAAACAGCTCTAAAAGCACGGTCAGCAAACACAAAGCGGCTGGGAACATCCGGTCGGTCTAAGATCCGGCTGTATTTGGGTATCTGCCAGAGGCACATCGAGTATGCCTGACCTTCTGCAAAGCGTTTTATGGTACTTCAACAAGAGGGCACAGCAGTGTGTTGTGCCCTCTTCCGCTTTGCATGCTTCGCAAGCTCAAATTGGTAAACTCTTTCAGAGCCGGTTCAAACCGANTCTCTGCAACTTCAGCGGCAAAACTATGCTTGAGCCAGCANGCCTCGATCGCGTGCCAGACTTTGCATCCGCATCTGCAACTTTTCAAACGCCCGCACCTCGATCTGCCGAATACGTTCCCGACTGACNCTATATTGCGAACTCAGGTCTTCNANCGTGAGCGGATGNTCTATAAGGCGACGCTTGGTCAAAATATCCTGTTCGCGTTCGTTCAGCGCNGTCATTGCTTCACTCAGCAGGGCGCGCCGCGTCTCAAGCTCGTCTGAGGCCTCGTAATCGCCAGCCTGATCAGCGCTCTCGTCTTCCAGCCAGTCCTGCCATTGCATTGAGCCCTCGCCCTCGCTGCCAACAGTGGCATTCAGCGAAGCGTCGCCTCCTGAGAGACGGCGGTTCATACTGATCACCTCAGCCTCGGTCACCCCCAGATCGTTCGCAATCCGCGTGACTTTTTCTGGATGTAGATCCCCCTCTTCCAAGGCACCGATCCGCGCCTTGGCTTTGCGCAGGTTGAAAAACAGTTTTTTCTGCGCGCCGGTGGTGCCAAGTTTCACCAATGACCAACTGCGCAACACATATTCCTGAATGCTTGCGCGAATCCACCACATCGCATANGTCGCCAGCCGAAATCCCTTTTCAGGATCAAAGCGTTTTACCGCCTGCATCAATCCGACATTGGCCTCAGAGATCACTTCGGCCTGCGGCAACCCATAACCCCGATACCCCATCGCGATTTTTGCCGCCAAACGCANATGGCTCGTGACCATTTTATGCGCCGCCTCTGTGTCCTGTTCTTCGACCCAACGCTTGGCCAACATGTACTCTTCTTCNGGCTCTAGCATCGGGAATTTGCGGATCTGTTGCAGATAACGGCTCAAGCCAGTTTCCGGGGAGGGGGCTGGAAGATTTGTGTAAGTACTCATGCGGCGCTCCAGATCAAAAGGATGTTGNCCTATACTTAGGGTGCAANTCCGAACCGTTCAACCACCAGAAAGATGAAAAATTCGTGAACAAGCCATTGAAACCACCGATGCTGAAGCAGGTCTTTTAATCAATCAGACAAAAAGGGCGCCTCACCCCCGCAAGGATACGATCAACTGATCCATATCAGGGGGAACAGGTGCCTCGAACCGCAAGCTTTGATGAGACCCGGGGTGTTTGAAACCCAGAACAGCCGCATGAAGCGCCTGCCGTGGAAAGGATTTCACCCGCTCCAGCGCATCTGGCGAAATCGCTTTGGGGGATAGCTTGCGCCGTCCACCATAAACCGGATCCCCAATCAACCCATGTCCGGCGTGCGCCATATGCACCCTGATCTGATGGGTGCGGCCAGTCTCTAGCCAGCATTCGACTAAGGCTGCAGCAATTGGGGTGCCAAAACGTTCGACTATTCGCGCCCGGGTGACTGCGTGGCGACCACCTTGAAATAACACTGCCTGACGCTGGCGATCGGTCTTGTGGCGTGCCAATTGGGTCGTCAGCCGCATGATATTACCGGATTCAAAATTAACGCCTTTGACGCCGCGCAGTCGCGGATCGTTGGCGTCAGGCGCCCCAAATACCACTGCGCGGTAATAGCGCTCGACCTTATGGGCTTCAAATTGGGCCGCCAACCCATGATGTGCCCGATCAGTTTTGGCCACCACCAACAGGCCACTGGTATCTTTGTCGATACGGTGCACAATGCCCGGACGTTTTTGTCCGCCAACCCCTGAAAGGCTGTCACCGCAATGATGCAGCAATGCGTTAACCAACGTCCCATCAGGTGATCCCGGGGCAGGATGCACCACCATGCCAACCGCTTTGTTGATCACCACCAGATCATCGTCTTCAAACACCACATCAAGCGGAATATCCTGAGGTCCGATATAGCTGTCTTGGGCTTGCGGAACGGTGATTTCAACGGCATCTCCAGCGGCAATTTTTCGCGTCTGATCGGTAACAGGCTGTCCGTTCAACAACACAGCACCCTCAGCAATTAACCGCGACAGCCGGGTCCGCGATAATGCGGCTTGCACTGGTACATCGCGCGCAAGCGCCTTATCAAGGCGCTGTGGCGGGTCTTCCGCCACGGTGAATTCAATTTTGGACTTAGTAATGGAACCTTCTCCTCAGCCCGGGCTCACTCCGGCGCATCTTGTGTTTTTGCGACGGTTGGTCACTGCACTGACCGCAACGATGATTGCCGGCATGGTAATCATCATCACGCTATTTGTCATCCGTTTCTCAGGCCCAAAAGAAGACCGCGATACGGCATCTGAGATCGCCCTGCCCGACCGCATTACCCTGCCGCAAGACACAACCGCCACCGCCTTCACCCAAGGGCCCGATTGGTACGCTGTGGTTACCAGCGACAACCGCATTTTAATTTTCAACCGCGCCACCGGCGCGCTGCAGCAAAGCATCGTGTTGGACTGATACGCAAAGGGATAGTGGTACCGCCTCCCCGGCTTGAACGGGGGACCTCTGGATCCACAATCCAGCGCTCTAACCAACTGAGCTAAGGCGGCAACATGGTCGGGCGTACACTATATATCCGCAAAGCGTCAAGCCGAATTTACACCGGTCCCAGCTGTATTATCACCCGTGTGGTCTTGCGCAGGTCACCGGTATATTTCTGCCTTAATCCAAAGACAAAACGCCCTGAACTTAAACAGGCAAGACCGGTCGCGCACCTTTATGGCTGTTTAACTGTTTGACAATAGCTAATTGCGCGAGGGCAAAAACTACAATTTTAATGCTTGATTATAGGTTTGTGTAGAGACTCACCGCCCCCTCACATCCCAGGTACTGGTGGCGCCATTGCCACAGCCCATGTGTGCCACAGCCCATGTGAGCCACAGACCATGCACAAAGACCGTACAGACCCCGGTGGCTNTTGCACCGCCTATGTGACAGCTCGATGCNCGGCACAGNCATCTGACCTGTGCTCATTCANAAGNCACANAAAAANCTTTAATCAAATGCAAAAGTTACAAGCTTTATCAAGTATCCATAGAAAATTGTNAGTAATGATACNGAAAAAGCTGCTCCGATGCTCTCTAANGTNGGCTCATTGAATACAAATCGTGATATNGCGATCCAGCCAATTAAAGATCCAATCCANCCCATATAAACAGCCCCNTCNCCAAAGGCTTTTACTTTTGANTTATTGTCNTCTGCAGCGATCATAAANCCAAATGCACCNCCGACGACAATCAAAGCACTGTTACCATCAAAATATACTGACAAATCTATTGTTACCAACGCACCAATAATGAGAAGTAAAGGTATTGCCATACCGATCATTCGCTTTGATTTGTTCATNATTTTTCCNGTTTTTNAAAGGGATNTATCGAATTAGAGACCAAATTTTTAAATTAGTTACAAGAGTGATTTTCACAGACAAACTTCTTTTTAAAAAGTCAAATTNCGTTTGCTGCAATAAAGCCAAAANTAAGACCCGTTCCGGCACCCGCCTTATTGAGAAAGNCCAATCGATCATNCAGATACGANGGCTATGCTAAATTAATTTTTTGCACGTCTCTGCCTAAATTTCAGCCATAAAACATCTTATAAAACAGAAACGATATTTTAACCGTACGCTGTACGGTAATATCTCTGTTATCGTCACCACAAAACGCTAGGCAGTGTTGTATAAAATATTGTGCTGACCTTTTCCCAAGGCCTGTTTGGGGGGCGTAGACAAGTTAAGAACCCAAGCTCATTTACCTGTCCATTATACCCCGCAAGTTGCTAAAAACTGCCAACGACGCTTTATTGACAACACCCGTGCCACGAACTTGTCCGACAATATCACCGTTGAGATCACGGCGAACTTAAGTTTCAAACGGATGGTTTTCGTTCAAGATCATCCCCCGCCCACCAACAACTTTACAACGCCAACAATCACCAAAGCAGCACAACGTAAAACATGGGCACTCCACATGAAGATCTGCGCCGCAATTATAAACCCCAAAAGCCAGAGCCTTGCAGACCCGACCGGAACACGCTAGCACAAAAGCAAGTATTAGGAGCGGATCCCATGGGTATAGACACCGAGCGTGACATTGAGGCAAACCTGCAAATTGGCCCCACAGATCAGGCTATGGTTAGAATTTTCGTCTCTGCCGGATCAGTGGAAATTCCAATGGATTTCACCGCCGACGAAGCCGAAGAAATCGCCGACGAAATCCGGGCAGCGGCTGCAACTGTCCGACAGACAAAGCCCAAAAAACGCTAAGCTGACCGCATCGCGTCTGGATCTGTCACCCGCTGTAACCGAAGTGCCGCGGCGCTTGCAAAGCGCAGCGTCAGGGCCTTGCGCCGAACGGCAGCAAGCGGCTTTAGTGTCCCTCTGCGTATAATTTCGGCGTCATATCTGTCGGCAATTATCAAACCGCTGTCCATGGGCAGCAACTCAGTAGGAAAATCTGCATTCACTGCCCAAAAATATTCATCACACCATTCCAGATAGCCAGCCCATTTGCGATCGGTTTGAAAATCATTTCGCGACGATTTACACTCGACAAGCCAAAACTCACCCCGCGGACCCAGCGCCATAACATCCGCCCGTAACCCTTTGATCGGAGGGAATTCTTGCAGTGTTACAAATCCGTGGCTATGCAGGTGTCGCGTAACCCCTCGGGCCAAAATCTGTCCAGGTTGCAGGTCATTTAACATGTGACACATTTAGAACAAACATAGAACAACGTCAATTGTCCCTTGTGAAACACACAGCAGAAGCTTATGATTATCAGCGGCGGGTGCTGTCCTTCTCGTATACGGTTGCATTCCGGTGGCCTTAAGCAATTCCGAGGGAGCTGGCTCTGTTCTGGTCCTGGCTTGATTACCTGGCGCCCACCTGTAAATACAGGTCCTCGGGAATGAGATAACCAAACGGTTGCGTACGGGCCCGCCACTCTTAAAACTAAACGTATACTGCGGTCGTTTTATCACTGCGGTCTGTAATTTGGTTTATGTGTGAGCTTCCATTCTGGACCCCACGAACTTAGTTTCGTGTGACTGCCAATGTAACATCAAACAAGTCATTTTAATCGGCCCAACGGTTTCTTTCGTGCGCCTATCAAGCTGGCTCAATTATTAAAAAGATGTTTGCTCATAAGCTGTCTCGATGTTTACGCTAGCCATAACTTTTAAATATCCGTGCCATCCAATGAAACCGCGCGCGGCGGGTTCGCATCCTCGTAACGCTCATTTTAGAATATGGAGGGCGCGGACATGACTGATCCGTTNNAAAAAGAACTCGTGTACCCCGTTAGCCAAATTCATTGTGAGGGCTTTTTGACAAGANGATATAATCANATGCGANAGGCTGGTCATGGCAATTGTCCAAAGTCATGCCACCGCAGACATCAAAGGAAACTGCCGGCATATTTGTGAGCTCATGACCCAAGACAGAGATGTCGGTGCGGGTCTGATACACCTTCCAGAAGCGGCTCTATCCGGATATGTCAAATCACAGAGTCCAAACCGAGGGTCCGTGGCTTCGAATGAGGTTAAAGACGGGAGGATCAACATTCGGGAAACGGCGCGCCAACTTGAAATATGGACTGTTGTAGGACGTAATCATCGAATTGCTCGGCCCAACCGACCGCGCAACAGCTTGTTCGTCATCTCTGACAAAGGCAAGCTTATAACCAGTTACGACAAACGGTATTGTTCTCACAGCGACATCACAGATTGGTATTCGGCTGGCCATCACGCGAACATATTTTCAGTTGATGGTTTCAGGATCGACTGCGCACTGTGTATTGAAATTCAGTTTTTCGAAGTATTCAGGCAGCATGAACAATTAGATGTCGATTGCGTTGTGTTTTCTGCTTTCTGTGATGACCCAATGTTCTGGACGCAAGCACAGGGTGATGCTGGCACCAACAATTTATGGGGCAGTGTCACCACGCCCGCTCAATTTGGCACCGCTGTGCAGAGTGGGCTTATTGGCCCGCATGGATATGGTTTAGCGCGCTGTGAGGCGAAGATGACCGCGCAATTGTTAAGGGTAGAGCTGGACAAAAAATCACCCGATTTACATGTCGCGCTCACAAAGGCAAGGCCTTGGCGTTGCAAAGCAAGATCACGAGACATTTATAAAACCAACCCATAGAGCGCAATTGTCCCTGCATGTCTGAAAATCACCAACTTGAGCCACAAGTGGGGTGCAGATCAATTGCAAGCGATTGCCACAAACGANAAGATACCCTTTTCAAGAACTTGTGCAAACAGTNCCAGCACATCAGGGTCTGACTNGCGGGGCNTTACAATCTAATGCCTTGGTGGCCGTCAAAACGGTAACAGCGATACGGACCAAGCNCATAAAGACTTCGCAAGATCAGAGCCATAAAGTTGGTCAAATTGGCTGGTTCAGGCGCAAAGATCACGGCTTAAAGCAGGGTATACAGGGACACAAACAGTAGGACCGTCAAATGTTCAAAATGCGTCGGGCTGTGCTTCGCGCGCCATATGATCCAACACAGCATTGACAAATTTCGTCTCTTTACTGTCAGGGAAAAAGGCCTGTGCCACCACCACAAATTCGGCGATCACCACCTTTGGCGGCGTTTGGGTATGACCCATTTCGGCGCCGCCAGCCCGAAACAGCGCCCGCAGGGTNGGGTCAATCCGCGCAATNGGCCATTTCGCCACCAGCGCCCGGTCAGTCATCTGATCAATCTGGGCCTGATAGGTCACAGCCGTCTCAACCAGATCCCGAAATAAATCGACATCCCCCTCAAGCATCTCATCGCCCTCATAGACGGCGCCAAAACGGTGATCGAGAAACTCAGCCACAACNGAGGTTGCAGATTGCGCAGCGGCCTCCATTTGAAANAGCGCTTGCACCGCATAAAGCCGCGCGGCCGATTTCATCTTGCGTTTCTGGTTCCCCGAAAGGGCCCCGGTCTTTGTTTGGGTCATGCTGTGCTGTTGCCGCTCGCTAACTGGATCTCGTCGCTGGCCGGGCGAAACCCGATGCCTTTTCGCTGAGCGCCCCACTTACGGCTGAGCGCGATCAAATGCAAGGCCGCCGCTGCCGCANCGCCACCTTTATTCTGTTTTGCAGGATCGGCACGCTCCTCGGCCTGTGCCATATTTTCAACCGTCAGGATNCCGTTGCCAATGCACAGCCCCTGCAGCCCTAGCAAAGTAAGCCCACGGCTGCTGTCGTTACACACGGTGTCGTAATGGCTGGTTTCGCCGCGGATCACACAGCCCAAAGCCACNTAGCCGTCAAATTTTGACAACCGTTCGGCGATGCCGACTGCGGTGGGGATTTCCAGCGCCCCCGGAACCTCAACCTGTTCGACCTGACCACCGGCCGCAAGGATTTCAGCGGTCGCCCCCGCAATCAGTTGAGCGGCGATATCACCATAGTATGGGGCAACGACAATCAGTACTTTGACCGGTTTAGAGAACTCTGGTCGGGTCAAGCTGACATGCTGTTCGATATCGGCCATTAGGACACCTCTGCTATTTTTCGGGTTGCGACAATTTCCAACCCATAGGCCTCAAGCCCGACAACTTTCGGGATCGGCGAATTGCTCAGCAGCTCCAGCTGCGACAAACCAAGGGAACTCAAAATCTGCGCGCCAAGACCGTATTGACGCAGTTTTGACGGCGACCCCGCAGCCGTATCGGCCATTTTTTGCCCCGTATCACGCAGTAACACCACCACGCCGCGCCCCTCTTTGGCCACCGCNCGCATCGCATCTGCGAACTCGCCAGCGCGGCCCACTGCGCCAATACCGATCAAATCGAGCATGGTNTCAAGGGCGTGCATCCTCACCAAGACCGGACCGGGTGCAGATAAGTCGCCTTTGCTGAGAACGATATGCTCATCTCCNTGGGTTTCATCNACATAGACCCGCATCAACCAGTCGCCGCCAAACTCTGACACCACCTGAGTTTCCGATTGCACCCGCACCAGATTGTCATGGCGCCGTCGATAGGCAATCAAATCACTGATTGTGCCAATTTTAAGCCCNTGTTTCTGCGCGAAACCCACCAGTTCCGGCAGCCGCGACATGGTGCCGTCTTCATTCATAATTTCACATATAACGCCCGACGGGTTCAATCCGGCCAAACGGCTCAGATCCACCGCTGCTTCGNTGTGGCCTGCCCGAACCAAAACACCGCCATCGCGCGCCTGAAGTGGAAAAACATGACCCGGCGTGGCGATATCGTCGGCGGTTTTCGAGGAATCAATCGCCACCGCGACGGTGCGCGCCCGATCATGGGCCGAGATGCCCGTTGTCACCCCGTCACGAGCCTCGATCGACACGGTAAAGGCAGTCTCATGGCGTGACGAATTACTACTGGCCATCAGCGGCAGCCCGAGTGCTTCGATCCGGTCCTTGGGCAGCGTGAGACAAATCAAACCGCGGCCGTGTTTGGCCATAAAGTTGATCGCATCCGGCGTAGCCATTTGCGCTGGGATCACCAGATCACCCTCATTTTCGCGATCTTCATGATCGACTAGAATAAACATCCGACCATTTCGTGCATCTTCGATGATCTCTTCTACCGAAGAAATTGCGTCTTGCCAGTTCTCTTCCACCTTGCCGGGCGTCTCGAAACCCATTGCCTGTTCTCCAATTCTGATCGTTGCGGCAAATATATAAACACGCCTTATGTGGTGAGTGTAGAAAGCTTTGGTGCCTGCGTGAAGCCAGAAACCGCAGGCCGTGTTTTGTGCAAACCGCATGCTGACCCTAAGCGTCCCTAATCAGCGCCCTCCCCTGCGGACACCTGTGACGCACCGCCGGCTTGAGCGGCATATAACGCCACAGCCGCCGCGTTGGACACGTTCAATGATCCAAACCCGGCCGCATCCGCAATTTTAACCAGCGCGTCGCAGGTCATCTTAGTCTTTTCACGCAAACCCGGCCCTTCTGCCCCAAGCACCAGCGCTACCGGCCGGTCACGGCGGTCTTCCAGAGCGGCTTCTATTGTGTCCGATGCGTCTCCATCTAGTCCCAAGACCAGATAGCCCATATTTTTCAACTCAATCATCGTATCCGCCAGGTTGCGCACCCGCAGGTAAGGTTGCCGTTCCAGTGCGCCGCTGGCGGTTTTTGCCAAAGCGCCAGTTTCAGGGGCAGAATTACGCAATGTCGCAATCACCGCATTGGCGCCAAAAACTTCCGCTGAGCGCAGAATCGCCCCGACATTATGCGGATCAGTCACCCGGTCTAGTAAAACAAGCCGCGGCGGGCGGACCCCTTGAGGGATAGCAATATCTGCCAAGCTGCCCCAGTTGAGCGCCTTAACCTCAAGTGCCGCCCCTTGGTGCACCGATTGTGGATCCAACGGCGCGTCAAACCTGCGCGGATCACAGATTTCCGGTGTCAATGCCGCAAGCGCAATCGCATCACTCAGTTTATCGGCAGCATTCTTTGTCACCACAAGGCGGAGTTTCACCCGCTTTGGATTTACCAGCGCGTCGCGTACCGCATGCAAACCAAACAACCAAACGGTCTCGGCTGCTGATGCGCGCTTGGCCTGTTCTTTTTCGATCACCCATGTGGGTTTTTTCATGATGTAGTTGCCTTATTGATACCTGCGCACCTAGATGCTCTGTTGATACGGCGGCTGCAAGGGATTTTCCGGTTGACGTTGGAAAAAGGCATCTGTAGTGACGCGCATACTGCAAAGTTGCAAGGCTCTGCATGTGGGCGACAGGCCGCAAGGTGTGGCAGGGGACTGTAACTCCCTCGCGGAGACGCACGCCTGGTTCGATTCCAGGGTCGCCCACCATTTCACTAAAAAAGCCAATCAACTCATCTCGGTAGTGCAGGGTCGCCCACCAACTTCTTTTCATTAGGAAAATTTGCNGGATATGCACGCTTTTATCTAGCGCGGTTGTGCGCATCATATTGGGAGACTCCCAACTCTGACACCCAACTTTTGTTCGGTTCTTATTCCGTTCCTACAGAACCAAACCAGGTTTCACCGCCAATTTTCAACGAAAAGATAGCCCGGTGACTGACAAGAATGCCGANCTCGAAACCAATTTACAGGGGCCATTGGAGTACGCCACAATTGCAGCGCAGAGGTAAAAAACTCCAGAGAGAACAAGCGCCCTTGCGGCCATCATACTCGTGGACCAAAGACCAGTGTTGCCATACATTATTGCAATAAAAGCGCCGATCTATCGGACTGAAACGGGCTGATAAATTTCGACGGGATGCGTTGCGTTACAGCCNGCGCGCANTGCGTTACAGCCCGCGCGCAATCATTGGGGTATATCCTTATCCTGCCGCGCTGCATTTTTGAACTCTCAAGCTCTTGATGAGCTGTGCAGAAAAGCTC
>NYVC01000080.1 GCA_002684375.1 Marinovum sp. | reverse complement strand
GCAACACCGTTGATCTGTTGAGGATGCACCCAGTCAGCCGGAAACGGCCAAACCTGTGTTGAGGGAAGAATCAGCGCGTCATACAAGGCAAACAGCGCCGCCGCTTTACGAAACCACTCTGATCGGATCACGCTCGCCGCATGCACCTGTAACGCACTCAGTGACAGGCCGTGCTCTATCTCCCAGATAATCGCAGGTTTAAGGGCATTGCGGGTCTCAAGATCGTCATAAACCCCCGCGCTATCGCCCAGCAGCGCCCAAGACCGCAACTGTGTCCAACTCTCCCAAAGCTGCGCAGCTTCAAACGGCGGGGCAAGTTCTTCCACCTCTGCACCAAGGTCGGATAACGTGTTCAAAGCATCTTGGGACAACTCCAAAATACCTGGTTCCATCGGATAGGCGCCCCCCCAATCACCGAGCCAGCCAATCCGTTTACCGGTCAGATCACTGTCAAGATCAGGCATAAAACCGCTTTCACAACGGCCATGCGGCACCCGTGGATCAGACCCGGCCTGCACTTCAAGCAGGGCCGCAATGTCACGCGGGCTGCGCGCCATTGGACCCAGAGTCGAGAGCTGATGGAGAAAGCTTTCCCCAGTAGTTGAAGACGGCACCAACCCCCAACTGGGGCGCAGGCCATAAATATTATTCCACGCCGCAGGGTTGCGCAGGCTGCCCATCATATCAGAGCCATCCGCCAGCGCCAGCATCCGTGTCGACAGCGCCACAGCAGCGCCACCAGATGACCCCCCCGCCGAGCGTGACAGATCATAGGGATTGCGGGTAACGCCGTGCACCGGATTAAACGTATGGCTGCCGAGGCCGAATTCGGGCGTATTGGTTTTGCCAATGATAATCGCTCCAGCTGCTCGCAATCGAGCCACCATCAACGCATCGGATGTTGCAACCTGTCCGGCATAGATCGGAGACCCCATTGAGGTCGGCAGGCCTTTCGCATCCGCCAGATCCTTAATCGCCATCGGCAAACCGTGCAAAGGCCCCCGGCGCGGCGTGGCGTCCGCCTGTGCAGCCTCGGCAATCAGCGCATCGTGGTCGCGCAGCGACACAACCGAATTGACCGAACCGTTGACGGCATCGATCCGTGCCAAGGGCGCTTGCATCACCTCCACTGCGCTGATTTGCTTGCGATCAAGCATCGCCTTTAACGCGAGTGCGCTCTGCTCTAACGGTTCCATCGGCGAGACCCTTTTCATCTGAGTATAAACCTTACACCTTTCTCTCTTTGCGATTGCAAGACAANNTTTGTANCGATAACCACCCCTCTCCACCCAAATCCGCGACGGAACAAAATCAAACGCAGGCGCATATGATCGANCCCCNTCCAATTNACCGACAGCGGGGTTTGGTACGTACCAAAAAAACAACTTAAAACTGCACGCTTNAGCAANCANCACAGGTATAAAACCCGCGNNAGCCGGTCGACTTTATGCCTCAACNACGCCTGCCCTCGATCAAACTGCTAAGTTGGGGCGCATCCAAGCACCTTGAGGTCAGAGACAGGCGCGTCTATGCCGTTGCCCAGCCAAAACACCCCCTCAAGGTAAATTTGCGTCAAGCCTAANCATCCCCCTCACCACCAAAGACAAAACCGGTGGCGCAATAGGCCTTTAATATTCCCAAAAACTAAAGTAAGAAGAAAGCGTCTTTCGGGACTATGGACATAAACGCGCTCGTAATACACGGATCGGACCCGGGGGCGGTACCCGGCGACTCCACCAACCGCCGTTCATTTGACGGATTTGGGGTCGAAACAGGATCGACGAACGTCTAAAGGGGTTAGCTTTGTTTCGGCGAGATACCACCGTATCGGTTCAAAACGTACAATTGCAAATGACAATCGTGCACCGGTAGCAATGGCTGCGTAAGCAGTCGGCGAGACCGAACATTAAGTCCAGTCCCCTTGCAGGGCCTGGCGGGGTTCGCAGGCACCTGGCAACAGAAGCCTGCACTCTTNGCCTGACCTNNATGTATTACACTACAGAATTTTCCAGCTTTTATGGTTTTTNGGGAGTNAAAAATCAGTGCTTCTGCATAGGCCATAGGTCTCATGTGGCTGACAAACAAAGGACCATAACAATCTATTGGCCCGACACATAGCCTTCAAAACTGCAAGATTGGATTAGCGGGCCACCCAAACCTGTTAATAGGCGAACAGGCTTGCACCTTAGGTACGCGAACGCGCTGCGAGAGGGTGACATGCCCTATCTGCGGCGGAACAACGACCATAAAAAATGTTGCTCTGCCCCGCCTGGCGTAAGATGAGTTTCNACTTCCGACGCCNAAACCTCAAACCACGGCGCAAAAACTTCGGCCATTGTGCCCGCATCATAGCGCTGCACCTCAAGGCCAGAACATTTTTGCGGCCCCGAAGTTGAGAATGCGCCACAAATGAAAAAAGCCCGAGGCATCAGAGCTTTCGTTAGGGTATTGATATAGCATTTCCGGCTATCCGGGTCTGTCAAAAAATGGAAAACCGCCCGGTCATGCCAGAGTTGGTAGCGCCGCTCGGGCTGCCAGTCCAATACGTTGGCCTCGATAAATGTCACATGATCTGCGGCCGCTCCAAGACGCAGCTTGCTCTGTGCAAACGCATGTGCAGATATATCCAGAGCGGAAATATCACGAAACCCCTGTGACAGCCAACCATCGATCAGTTTTGATGCACCACTGCCGATGTCGATCAGAGGCGCGGAATTCGACAATTTCGCAGTCTCAAAAAACCGCAGAGACGGAGCAGCGGCCTCTTGATACCAGCTGGTGGCATCATGAGATTTTGTTTGCCAAACACGATCCCAATGGGCTTTTAGATCCTCCATATCTGTCTACCNTCCCCATGTTACAAATCCGTNAGGTNCTATGGCACTTCGTGCAGCACNGCTCAGACCGCCTCGATATAACGAAACTCGCGNTCNGCGCCGCCATCCAAGGCCTTGATGGCCGCTTGGTACTCGGGGCTGTTATAACCCGCATCCGCCGCCTCCATGCTTGGCCATTCGATCACCACCGTGCGGGTCTTCTGACCGGCCTCACGCACTGCAATCGGCAGGCCCCGCGCCAAAAATCGCGCCCCTTTCGCCATCATTGCAGGCCCGGCAAGGGCGGCATAATCCGCAAGTTTTTCCTCATCAGATACCGACGTATAGATCACCACTTGAAGCACTTTTGGCATATTTATCTTCCTGTTTTNTTTTTTGACCTAAGTCACGGATTTGGTTCCGTATAGCCCATTCCCGATTTCAGATCAAAATGAAACATCAACAGGTGCTATCTGACTTTCCCAAAGNAGCGTTCCTTTTGGCATTATTTGTATTGGGCGCGATTGAGAGCCCAATATCCCTTGCTGCCNTCAAGATTACCCATCAATTTAGCCCATGCAAACGGGGTTCGCCCGTTTTCATCCTTTGCCTTCACATTTGCCTTGGCATCAAGCAACATCATAACAGCGGCAGATTTGCCAAACCCGGCGGCCCAATGCAGCGGGGTCACACCGTATTTGTTCGACATATTCACCTTGGCACCTTTGGCGATTAACAGTTCCATATTTCCCAAATGACCAGTGCGCGTGGCATTCAAAAGTGGCGTAAACCCGGCTTTGGTGCGCATGTTGATCGTCGCCCCCCGTTTTAACAACAACAGGGTCTTATCCCGCGCCACACCCGCAGCAAGATATAGTGCAGACTGACCCCTTTTATCCGTGGCATTCACTTTCGCCCGCGCGNCAAGCAACCGTGTCATAACATCGGCCGTCGAATACTGAATTGCCAGAGGCAGCGGCGTTACGCCCCCAGCCCCCTTGGCATTGGCATCAGCACCTGCGGCCAACAATCTTTTGACAGCTTTTGCCGAATTTCTCTTAATNGCCAAATGTAACGCCATGTCTGAATTTGCAGTNCGGGCGTGCACTTTTGCACCTGATTTCAACAATCTGTCCAGCATGACATAACGATCAAAGATCACGGCCAGATGCAGCGGCGTCTGCATNCTATCATCACGCANGTTCACATTGGCCCCCGCCGCCATCAGAGTTTTGAATTGCGCCTCTTTTCCAAATCGCAAAGTCACTTGCAACGGCGTTATACCGTCTTGGTCTTTCGCATTGATGTCCGCCCCCGCCGAAAGCAGCGCAGCAACGGTTTTGACGTTTCCAAAGCGTGCCGCCAGATGCAGAGGGGTCTGCGCGGCACTGTTGCGCACATCGACATCAACTCCGGAGGCTATAATTTTCTCAATTGCAGGCACAACACTAAATTGCGCGGCCCAGTGAAGGGTCGGCAACACATAGCTTGGGTCATCAGTTGCCTGCTCACGCTCAGAACATCCTGTCAGCCCCAGAACACCCGCCAAAACAACGGCCACTGCGAAAATATGCTGCTGCATGATAGGTGCCTCATTTCTTGTGGCGATGGTAACGCCGATTGCCAGGTCCTTAACCCGTACAACACCCGTCGCGCATGAGATTTAGGCTGCACATAAATCTTAAGGGTGCTGCAATACGAACCAATTCCAGCCTGTGGCGCAGAGATGCAAACCGCACGCCAATATGTTAATGTCNAAGCTAAATGGCAGGATAATGATTGAAATCANCAAATAAACTGGCCGCCGCCTGTACTTGGACCGATTTGCAACCAAGGCTGCGCAGGTTTTTTTGGGCGCGCATGGCAAAGACGGATATCCGGCTTCTTAACTTTGCGTCCCAGGATCACCCCCGGTTTNNCGCTTNCNACCNATANAANNCAAACCCAAGCAGAGACTGCGNTTTGAGATAAGGCACGCTGAATGGCAAAATCAAAGCCTTGACCATCCCCACTTCGTGGAAGTGTACTTAAGTATGGCGCGCGCGTTCACCCCGTGAGGCCAAGGCCAAATCGACGCATCCGCTGACATTTTTCAGAAAGGATGAGCCGTGACATCATTCAGCGAAATTTCCTGTGCTCAATTGTTCAAAAGAATTGGCACTTTTGATGCCCCTAAAATCATCGACACCCGCCTTGCAGAAGATTACGCGCGTGATACGGCGCTGATCCCATCGTCACGGCGCGTTTNACATCACTCNATTCTGAACACGCTATCGGATAAGCCACAGGATACACCCATCGGCAAGACAGTCGTCNTGTGTCANGAGGGCCATAAAGTTTCCCATGGGGCAGCGGCTGTTCTGCGCGCGCAAGGGATGCCGGCAGAAGTCTTGAGCGGCGGATTTTGCGCTTGGCGTGAACAAGGCCTGCCTCTTGTCAGCCTCCAAGCCCTGCCAGAAAAGCATCGGCAAGCGGGGCTTTGGGTTACACGACACCGCCCCAAAATTGACCGTATCGCCTGCCCTTGGCTACTGCGCAGGTTTATCGACCCCGACGCGCACGTTCTGTTTGTACCACCGTCAGAGGTTTTGGCAGTTGCCGATAAGTTTGACGCTATCTCNTTTGATATCGAACAGGGTGAGATCACCCATGAAGGCCCACTTTGCACCTTTGANGTGATGCTAGATCNCTTTGAGCTGCACAGCGCGGCCTTGACCCGCATGGCGCGNGTCATCCGGGCCGCCGATACCAACCAGATCGAGACAATACCACAAGCCGCTGGGCTGCTGGCGCTCTCTATCGGGTTGTCAAAACTGTATCGCAACGACAACACTCAACTGGCTGCAGGGTTGACCCTGTACGATATGTTATATCTATGGGCCCGAGACGGGGTTAACGAAACCCATGATTGGCCAAGGTAAAAGGAGCCAGAGCATGACCCCAGTTTCTATTTCCGACTTTATTCGGGTGTTTGGCAGAATTGGGATGCTATCGTTTGGCGGCCCTGCAGCACAAATCGCCCTGATGCATAAAGAGCTTGTCGACGAGCGCGCTTGGATCAGCGAACAGCGGTTTCTCAGCGCGTTGTCATTTTGCATGTTACTCCCGGGGCCCGAGGCGATGCAAATGGCGACCTTTAGCGGCTGGCGATTGCGNGGNGTTGCGGGCGGGGTGATCGCAGGAGGCCTGTTTGTGTTGCCCGGCGCTTGCGTGATCACCGCTTTGGCCTTGATCTACGCCTATTTCGGCACTCTGCCATTGGTTCAATCGGCGTTCCTGGGCGTCAAAGCTGCTGTGGTAGTGATCGTGGCGCAAGCGCTGCTGAAGCTGAGCCGCAAAGCCTTGCGCAGCCGGTTTGATATTGCCATCGCCGCATTGGCTTTTATGNGCATCTACTTGCTNGACATCCCGTTNCCGACCGTCATCGCCGCAGCGGCGCTTGCCNGTTTTGTCTTTACCGCACAGGGTGGCCACGCNGCCNCGGTCGCAGATNCNCNTGCGGAGGCGACCGTCTCCGCGCCACAGACCCTGCGCACCGTGCTGATCTGGGGCGGACTCTGGGCGGGNCCGCTGNTNGCGCTTTATCTGTCAGGACATGTTTTTCTAACCAAGATCGGATTATTTTTCAGCACTTTGGCTCTTGTGACATTTGGCGGAGCCTATGCAGTNTTGGCCTATATGACCCAAACCGTNGTCACCGATTTTCAGTGGCTGACAACAGCGCAGATGATCGACGCGCTGGGATTGGCCGAAACCACACCAGGNCCACTCATACTGGTAACCCAGTTCGTCGCCATGCAAGCTGGATTTCAAGCCGGCAGTATCTGGCTTGCGCTCGCCGGTGGCGGAATTGCGCTGTGGATGACTTTTATCCCNTGTTTTTTATGGGTTTTTACCTTTGGCCCCTATTTTGACAAGCTTAGCCGCATACCCAAGCTGACGGCGGCATTATCGGGCGTAACAGCCGCAATCGTCGGGGTAATCTTCAGTTTATCGCTNTGGTTTGCCNTNCATCTTTGGTTTACCCAAACCGACTTACACAGCTTTGGTCCGGTGCAGATTTTAACGCCTTCGATAGAAAGTTTCGTACCTTTAAACATTGTACTCACCGCTGTTGCCACATGGGCATTAGTGCGTCTCAAAGCTGGATTGGAACTCACCTTATGCGGAATGGCAATGCTGGGAATTGCAACCGGAATAATAAATTTGATCTAAAATTTGCACCATCTGGGCTTTTGTTTTTTAACGAATGCCGTATGATCCCAAAGAAACTGAAATGGGATCAAAATGAGCGAGAGCATTGATTATGGCAACCTGATGCACCAGGCCATGCGCGACCTGATCAAACAGGTGTTGCATGGTGTCCAAGACAATGGCCTGCCAGGGGACCACCATTTTTTCATCACTTTCGACACAGAGCATCCAGAAGTTGAGATCCCCAGTTGGCTTGCAGAGCGGTACCCAAATGAAATGACCGTGGTTATGCAACATTGGTATGACGGGTTGGATGTGACCGAGAACGGCTTTTATGTGACGCTAAATTTCGGCGACACCCCTGCCCCGCTCTACATTCCATACGGAGCGTTAAAGACTTTTGTGGATCCATCCGTTGAATTTGGGCTGAAGTTTGAAAACCAAAACGATGAGACAGAAGAACCTGTCGGACCGGACGACAGCCTGTTAGGAAAGCTGGAACTGCCTGAAGGCCCAGAAGAAAAAGCCCCTGCCGCTGAGGTTGTCAGTCTCGACAGTTTTAGAAAGTAACACCCCATCCTAGCGCATTACATATCTCATCAGGCAGATTTTAGGGATGAAGCCTCAGCTCCAGAAATAGTCTCTGAAATGCCAAGATGATCTTGAGCTTTTGCCATAAATAAACATTGTGCTCTCAATCTACTCGGTCTCAAGTATACCGCAGCCGGTGAGTGCATGGTCAGCACAGTGTCCCTACGCGTCTTTTGGGAATACTAAAGACAGCGTGGCACTGTCGAATGAAAACTAGGCTCCTCAGCGCCCATTTGTTAAATAGAATTGCGTGAAAATGGGCAATCTGGGTATCGTCATGAGTGATATAAAAAGAAAGTTTGCATGCATTCTGGCAACCGATTGCGTTGGCTTTAGCAAACATATGCGCGAAGATGAGGAAGGCACTTTAGACAGCCTGAAAACCTGCCGGAACATCATAGACGCGGTGATTCACGAGCAGGGTGGCCGGATTTTTCACACAGCAGGAGATTCGGTTCTTGCCGAGTTCGCAGGACCGATAAACTGTGTAAACGCAGCCGTAAACTTTCAAAACGCGCTCTATGACCGCAATAAAACCGCACCTGACGCAGATCCATTTATTGCGCTGGAATGGCGGGTGGGAATCCACAGCGGCGATGTTATTGTCGAACAAGACAATATATATGGCAATGGCGTCAATATCGCAGCACGCTTGGAAAGCCAATGCAACCCCGGCCAAATTCTGGTTTCCCGTACAGTCAGTGAGCAGGTCAGCACACAGCTGGCTTCGATCACCAAAGCAGCCGGAACCCGAACCCTAAAGAACATTGCCTCAGACTTTGAAGTGTTCACGGTCGAAACTAATGCCGGCAGTCAACCCGCTGCCCGCGTTGACACTGCGGCCACAAATCCAGAAATCACCTCTCAGACCAAACCCTGCCTTGCCATTTTGCCTTTCGACAATCTGAATAAAAATGAAGACAGTTCCTTTTTGACCGATGGGATCTTTGAAGACGTAACCACTGAACTTGCCATGGTACGTCAGCTGTCGGTAATCTCGCGGCAATCGAGCATTAATTTTGGCGCAAGCGGCGCAGATATAGAGCAGCTGATCCAGCAATTTAACGTCGACTATATGATCAATGGCAGCGTGCGATCCGCAGGCAAAAAAGTCCGTGTCTCGATCACCTTGTCGGCAGCGCAAAACAGCGAAATTCTTTGGAGCAAGCGGTTTGACCGAGTGCTGGATGATATTTTCGAGGTGCAAGATGAAATCGTCCGCTCTGTTGTAAATCAAATCCTGGGAGAAATTGAAGTCTCAAGCCTCGAGCGGGCAAAACGCAAACCAACAGAAAATATGAATTCTTACGAATTTTTGCTGCGGGGAAAAGAGTTACATCACCAATTTGAGCGCGCCGCAAACGCCGAGGCGCTCTTGATGTTTGAAGCCGCGATTAAATCCGACCCACAAAACGCCCAAGCCTACGCCTGGAAGGCGTGCACACTTGGTCAGGCGATGGCGCGTGGGTTTTCTGACACACCCTCAGACGAGTTGTTTCCCACCGCGATGGAACTGGTGAATACAGCGATCAAAATGGACCCTAATGATTTCGAATGCCACCGCCTTTTATCCGCGGTCCACGGTGCGATGGGCGACATGAAGCTTGCGGTCGAACATGGTAAACGGGCCTATGAACAGGTCCCGAACGACCCGCGTATCTTACAACAATACGGCGAGGCGCTACTGAAGTCTGGCACCGATGTATCGCTGGGCTGTGAACTGACGCTGATGGCATTGGAAATCGATCCCGTGCCGCAGGGTCAGATCAATAGTGACAAACGAAAATCAGATGCGGCCTTCGCATGTTTTTTGGATGAAAAGTACGAACACTGCATACAGCTTGCCTCAGAGATATCGAACTTAGCACCAATAACTTGGCTGCTCGCGGTCTCGTCGCAACTGGCACTGGGTCAAGAACCGGCAGCAAACAGATTTAACACGCAAGACCTCACATCCTACAAAAGTGTGGATTTTTCAGAAGAAATCAACAAATGCAAACTTGAGGACAGGGTCATCGTTGGTCAATTACGTGAGATATATTCAACAAAAATTAAAGATATTTTGAACGCCTAACCGGCGTCATACCGCAAAGGGTGGCCGCCACAAGCCCCTGTATGTTCAACGCTGGGTCTTCACGATTTCGAGGCTTTAGCCGCCAAAATGCGTCGGCCCATGCAAACGCTCAAGGTTGACGATCGCCGACAACATCAACCGGTCTTGGCTCCAGTCGCCTTGGTTCGTCATTGCCACCGAAATCGAGATCACAAGCCCCATGAGAAAGACACTCAGAACGCCCGAGAGACCTCTGCCTTGCGGCACTTTTTTCGCATCAAAAACCGACGTCATACGGCGCCTTAGAAACGCGGCAGAGTTGACCCCAAGAAGGGACTTGTCGATCTGCGCAAACGGCACAGAAGAGATCAAAACCAATTGTCGCGAATCTTGCCGCAGGCTGTTGCGGCAGACCCTGAAAAGACACTCACAATAGGCTTTTACGTCATAGTTGTTGCGCGCCAACACCTGTTGATCGCAGGACAATTCGCGCAGTTGGTCCACTTGCCGTTTCCAGAAAATAAACACCGGGTTCCAGAAAAATAGTGGTCGCAGCGCCTCAAGCGCAATTTCCCATTCGACGTCGCCTTGTCGCAGATGCTGGAATTCATGCGCCAAAGCCATCTTTAAATCATCACTCTGGCCCAACATCGCCGAGGGCAGAACAATATAGCGACGGCGCAAACTGCGGGTCGAAAACGGCACATGGTTGGTGTCTGACAGGCGTAAATGCAAATTGCCAAACTGCCGCCATTCATAGCTGCGGCCGATGATATTGTTCAGCGCCATCATGCTGCGTAAAATTCTGAACAGCCCCACGCTAAATCCAATGGCAACGCAGGCCGCCACAAACATCGCGCCCAACGTATTAAAGCCGACCAGCGCCGTCATCATTTCACTGCGTATACCGAGCAAATATTCCAATTGCGAGGGTTGCATAGCAAAACCACCGTTGAGATACTGCGCCAAGACGATATCAGACAGGCTCACCGCATAGGATTGCGACACGGTCCCCGTCTCAATCAACAGATCAAACGCAAGGCAAAAAAACGGACTGACGGCAACCGCCAAAAACACCCCGTTCAACAGTTTCAGTTGCAAGCCAAAGGCCTGTGAAAATCCAAATCGACCCAAAATGAAACGCGCCAGCGCCCAGACACCAAAGGCAAAGATCAATAAAATATTTGCGTCGATATAAGCGTTGAGTAAGTAATTAGTCAGGGTCATTCTTTAACCTCCTATCAAGAAGTGCTCGAATTTCCTCTAAAGCCTCTTCCGACAATCCGTCATCATCCACCAGACGCGCCACCAAAGAGGCCGGCGTGTCGTCAAATAGTTTTGCAGACAGGTCTTTTAACGACCGCGATTGATAGGCATCCTTGGCCAGAACCGGAGTGTAGACAAATGTCTTTCCCTCTTTGACGCTGGTGACAAAGTTTTTTTGTTCCAAGATACGCATAATCGTTGCAACCGACGTATAGGCTAGGTTTCGATCTGCAGCGAGTTTGGCGATCAAATCCCGCACGGTGCCCCGACCGATTTGCCACAGCACGGTCATGAATTCCAATTCTACTTCCGTCAGAAATTCACTTTTCTTTTTCTGTCGCATCGGGTCGTCCTGTAATTTTGCGGCGCTTCTGACCGCTTGATGAAATTAAATACTAAAAACTTCGTTCCACCAAGCAGTTTTTGTCAGACTTCGGTCAAGCTTCATACCTTGCGAAAACAAAACACCGCCCAGAGTAAACTCAGGGCCAAAGGCGACCAAAGCGGCATTCCCATCAATCCAAGCCAAGCCAGAAAAATATATACACTGCCCAAAAGCGCGATAAACAACCGATCACCCCGCGTGGTTGTCAGACCCAGAATACCCCTGCGCTCCGCTCCGCCAGGGCTGCGTATTTCGATCACAACCAACACCGCAATCGCGCTGAAGATCCCGACAAACACCAGCGCGGTCGGCCAGGTCCATGCCATCCAACTCAGCATTATACCCTCCCTAGGGCAAAGCCCTTGGCAATATAGTTACGCACGAAATAAATAACGATCGCACCCGGAATGATGGTCAGCGTTCCAGCCGCCGCCAGCAGCCCCAGTTCATAGCCCGCGCTTGAGGCGGTTTTTGTCATTGTCGCGGCAATCGGCTTGGCGGCCACAGCCGTCAGAGTCTTGGCCAAAAGCAACTCAACCCAAGAAAACATGAAACAAAAGAATGCTGCTACCCCGACACCAGCCTTAATTGACGGCAGAAAGATCGTCACGAAAAAGCGTGGAAAACTATAGCCGTCAACCGCGGCGGTCTCGTCCAGTTCCTTTGGCACACCGCCCATAAAACCTTCAAGAATCCAAACCGCGAGCGGAATATTGAACAGACAATGGGCCAGCGCCACGGCCAGATGCGTATCAAACAACTCAACCGCTGAATACAACTGAAAGAACGGGAGCGCGAACACCGCGGCCGGTGCCATCCGATTGGTCAGCAGCCAAAAGAACAGGTGTTTGTCGCCCAAAAAACTATACCGCGAGAACGCATAGGCCGCAGGCAGCGCCACTGTTACCGAAATCACCGTATTAAGAGACACATAGATAATCGAGTTGATATACCCCCAATACCATGTGGGGTCAGTGAAAATCACCCGGTAGTTATCGAAGGTCCAAGTCTGTGGAAACAGGGAAAACCCCGATAGAATTTCGCCAGTGGTCTTGAAACTCATCGCCACAAGCCAATAGATCGGCAGCATGAGAAACAGCGTATAAAGGATCGGGATCAGAATGCTCATGCGCATTTTTGGCTGGGTCATTTGAGATCATCCTTTGTCATCAGCGTGTAGAACAACCAAGAAATCAGAAGCGTGATTGCAAAGTAAATCAACGACATCGCCGCAGCAGGACCCAAGTCAAACTGACCAAGGGCGATTTTCACCAGATCGATCGATAGCAGGGTCGTTGAATTTCCAGGCCCACCACCGGTCAGGACGAATATCTCGGTATAGATATTAAAGCTGTCCATGAACCGCAGNAGAATAGCGATGGTCAACACCTGTTTCATTTTAGGCAGTTGAATGTACCGAAACACGGCCCACCTCGTAGCACCATCAATTTTCGCGGCTTGATAATAGGCATCCGGGATCGATACCAGACCAGCGTAGCTGAGCAAAACCACCAGCGACGTCCAATGCCAGACATCCATGGTGATAATCGTCACCCAAGCGGCAAATGGATTCTGGGTCATATCATAATCAATGCCCAACGTATGGTTCATAAAATACCCAAGCAAGCCGATGTCTGGCAGAGTAAAGATATTCCACATCGCACCAACCACATTCCAGGGGATCAGCATCGGCAGCGCCATAGTGACCAGAAAGAACGGCACCCAGATGCCCTGCCGCGGCATCGCCAGCGCGATGGCAATGCCCAGAGGCACCTCGATCACAAGGATCAACCCCGTGAACATAAACTGCCGTCCCAAGGCGGCGTGGAAACGATCAGAATTCAGCAGCTTTTCGAACCAGCCCAAGCCTTCCCAAAAAAATAAATTGTTCCCAAAGGTTTCCTGCACCGAATAATTCACCACAGTCATCATCGGTATCAGCGCGTTGAACGCCACAAGCAACAACACTGGCAGCACCAAAAACCAAGCTTTTTGATAGGCTTTTTTCATTCCGNAGCCTCCNGTTCTTTGGTGGCGATCCAGCCATCGCGATAAAGCCGGGTCTTGCTGGGGTCAAAGCGCAAGTGCACTGCCGAACCNTGCGCGGGTGCAGCGCCCTCTACAATGACTTTGATGATGAACTCGCCCACCAGGGTATCCACCACACTATGACGGCCTATATCTGCGACCTTGCGTACAGTTGCCGGCACGCCAGTCTCACCAAATGTGATAAATTCAGGCCGGATGCCGATCTGGGTCAGCCCCCCGCTCTGNTCCGCTGGCCCAGCCACGATCGGACCCTCCAAAACCACGGGGTGACCGTCAAACAGCGCCTGACCGTCCTGAACGGTACACGGCAAAATATTCATCCCCGGCGAGCCGATGAAATGACCGACAAACGTATGGGTGGGACGTTCAAACAGCTCAACCGGAGTGCCAATCTGAACAATCTGGCCATCCTCCATGACAACGACCTGATCTGCAAATGTCAGCGCNTCAGTCTGATCATGGGTCACATAGATCATCGTGGCGCGCACTTTTTGATGCAGCTCTTTCAATTTTGAGCGCAACGTCCACTTAAGATGCGGATCGATCACAGTCAAAGGTTCGTCGAACATCACGACATTGACGTCATCGCGCACCAGACCGCGCCCCATAGAAATCTTTTGCTTATTATCGGGTGACAGGCCAGCTGCAGGTTTCTGCAGCATCTCGGTCACATCCAGCATTTCAGCAATTTTGGTCACCCGATCTTTGATCACTGCCTCATCGACGCCGCGGTTGCGCAACGGGAAGGCAAGATTGTTATAGACGCTCATAGTGTCATAGATTACCGGAAACTGAAAAACCTGGGCAATATTGCGCTGCTCCGGCGGCAGCTCAGTCACATCTCTGCCATCGAAAAAAATCCGGCCCTCAGACGGCGCCAACAAGCCTGAGATGATGTTCAACAGGGTGGATTTACCACAACCCGACGGCCCAAGCAGAGCGTAAGCACCGCCATTGTGCCAATCGAGATCGATGTCTTTCAGCACATAGTCANCTGGCCCAGTCGGACGAGGCAGATAGCTGTGCCGCAATTGTGAGAGAGTTATTCTTGCCATATCCGATGCTCTATTTACGCCACACGTTGACCGTCAGCGGCAAAGTAAAAGCACTTTGACGGATCAAGATAAAAGGGATGTGCTGCGCCGATTTCGTAACTATGAACGCCGTGTGCCAATGACACCCAGACGTCTTCACCTATCGAGAAATGCGCACTGCTGTCCGAGCCGCTGAGTTCGGTCACCAAAACGGTGCCGGTCAACGGCACACAGGCCGTTTGAGTTTGCACCGGCGCAACATGATTGGGCCGGACCGCGACCTGATAGACCCCGTCGCGCAAAGCTGCTGCCTCCCCCGATAATTCCCAACTCGTTTCAAGGTTCAAATGCGCGGTTGTCCCGGTTTTCGTGATCTGGGCCGCATTAATTGGGGGATCAGAGAACACGTTTGCCGATGTGAAATCATTGGGCCGGTGATATAATTCGCTGGTTGGGCCAAACTGAGAGACCCGCCCATCAGAAATTAGCGCCGTCTCCCCGCCCAACAACAACGCCTCTTCCGGCTCGGAAGTGGCATAGACCACCACCGCACCACGCCCAGCAAATAACACCGGCAATTGCTCACGCAGTTCTTCACGCAGTTTGAAATCCAAATTGGCCAAGGGTTCGTCCAGAAACACTGCCTTACTTTGTTTGACAATAGCGCGGGCAAGCGCTGTGCGCTGTTGCTGGCCGCCCGACAGTTCTTGAGGCCGCCGCGCCAGCAATGGTCTGATCTGCAGAATATCTGCCGCCTCTTCCACCCGCCCTTGTAACTCGGAGCCAGATATTCCGGCGAGTTTGAGCGGTGAGGCGATGTTATCAAATACCGTCATATGCGGATAATTTACAAAAAACTGATGCACCAGAGATATGTTACGCTTTTGCGTCGACAGCGCCGTAATATTGGTTCCGTCCATCAAAATCTCACCATCGGCAACAGGGTCCAACCCTGCCATCAATTTAATCAATGAGGTTTTACCCGATCCTGTCTCGCCGAGCAGAACGTTGAAATGTCCCGGCTTCAAGAGCAGGTTTGTGGGCTTAATATGGCACACCCCCGCCACCTGTTTGGTAATATTTCTTAGCTCAAGCGTCATGAGTTCTCTTTTCAGCATCCACAGTAGATCTGTATTGGGTAAGGGCCTTTGGTACCGCCCATCGCTTATATGCGCCGCGGTTCTTCAAAGTCAGGGCCCATAGCGGGCCCTGACCATAAGCTAGGTTACCATTTACCAACGATTATTGCGACGCCCAGCGAGCAACCAGTGCTTCATAATTCACTGTTTGACCCTGTGGCTTTTCATTGGCCAGCGGTGGTTTAGCGCCACCATTGGCATACCAATAGGCTGCATCGCGTTCTTCATTCAGGCGTGGACCACATCCGCCATAGACATTGGCGGCCTCATCGGCGGCCTGCATCCGTGCCATTGTGATATCCATTTCACCCGCAAGACGATCCATCGCCTCTTGGGGAGTAAACGCCCCAGAGTTCACATCACCAATTTGCTGCCACCAGATTTGTGCCAGTTTTGGGTAATCCGGCACGTTGATGCCGGTTGGCGACCATGCCACGCGGTCAGGTGAGCGATAGAACTCGACCAGACCACCCAGTTTACCGGCCCGCTCGGTAAAGGAGGCGTGGTTGACTGAGCTGTCGCGGATAAAGGTCAGACCGACATGTGACTTTTTCACATCGACCGTCTTGGAGACCACGAATTGTGCATAGAGCCAAGCGGCTTTTGCGCGCTCTTCTGGGGTTGATTTTAGGATCGTCCAGGATCCAACATCCTGATAACCAACCTTCTGTCCCTCTTCCCAATACGGGCCATGTGGGCTTGGGGCCATCCGCCACAGCGGAGTGCCTTCGGCGTCAACCGTATTGTTGCCGGCGGACTGCGGCGCCACCATGTCGGCGGTAAAGGCGGTGTACCAGAAAATTTGCTGGGCCACGTTGCCTTGGGCTAGGGCCGGCAAGGATTGATAGAAATCATAGCTCGCCGCACCGGGAGGGGCGTAGTTGCGCAGCCATTCATCCCATTTACGGATCGCATAGACCGCCGCTGGACCGTTGGCTGCCCCACCACGGCTGACGGATGCTCCGACAGGATTACAAGTTCCCGCTTCCATTCGGATACCCCATTCATCGATTGGAATACCGTTCGGCTCGCCCTTTGATCCGGCACCAGCCATTGATAACCACGCATCGGTCATGCGCCAGCCAAGATCAGGCGCGCGCTTGCCATAATCCATGTGGCCATAGATGGTGTTGCCATCAATTTCTTTGACATCCTTTGAGAAGAATTCTGCGATGTCCTCATAGGCTGACCAATTCACAGGCACGCCCAGATCATAGCCATATTTCGCTTTGAACGCGTCTTGCAGATCGGTGCGGTCGAACCAATCTTTGCGGAACCAGTACAGGTTGGCAAACTGCTGATCAGGCATCTGATACAAATCGCCATCGGGGCCCGTGGTAAACTGGGTTCCCATGAAATCATCCAGATCCAGGCCCGGGTTGGTCACATCCGCGCCAGAACCCGCCATGAAATCTGTCAGGTTAACCGCCAGTTGCAAGCGCGAGTGGGTTCCGATCAAATCACTGTCGTTGACATAGGCGTCATACAAGTTGCGCCCGGTTTGCATTTGCGTTTGCACGGCCTGTACGACCTCGCCCTCGCCCAGTATCTGGTGGTTGACCTTGATTCCGGTGATCTCTTCAAACGCTTTGGTCAGAACTTCGGATTCATAAGAGTGGGTAGGTATACCCTCCGATAGCACATTAACCTCCATGCCCACAAACGGCTTGGACGCGTTGATAAACCACTTCATTTCAGACAGTTGTTCCGATTTTGACAGCACTGAAGGTTGAAATTCTTGGTCAACCCATTTTTGAGCTGCCGCTTCATCGGCAATAGCTGTCGTAGACCCCGCAATGACGGCAGATACCGCTACTGCGGAGAGCAGATACTTACGCATCTTATCTCCTCCCATTATATCGATTTGTGCCGGACGCTGCCGACAAGATGATAGTTGACCAATACAAACCCAGTTGTCAACTAAAAGATTAGTAGAAAAGG
>NYVC01000079.1 GCA_002684375.1 Marinovum sp. | reverse complement strand
TGCACTGGTTTTCTTTCAGTTGAAAGCTGTTACGACTGTGNNGATTGCGGCACAANCNGTGATGTCTGGTNTTCAAGCCACTATTAANNCACCCNACCCGCCTTGGCTCATCGCCCCTTTTCAAGCTCACTCGANGAACGGTCCNCATTGAGGCTGGTTGCATCAATTATCCATAAAACGTCATTGGTCGCTTAAGGTTTTACAAATCTTTACAGATACATCCAAAAACGCCGTTTTCAGGCCGTCGACTGCGCCTATTATACAGGGGTTTGAACGAGCCACACTCTTAAGGGGTATCCCTTCTATTGCCGCCGTTCCTTTGGGAAGAACAGCTTGGCCCGCCCCAGTTGCTCTTAGCTTAACCAATGCAATTCAGACATGAAAATCCTCTTACCATCCTGAGCTGCAATTAATTGCAAAGAAGAGCCACACATGTGTCAATGGCAGCAACGCGGAGAAAGCCGGCTTTCATTTCGAGGGTCGAGTTGACCTATCATTAGGACCATTGCAAGTTTTGATCTATAAGACATCTCTCCAATAGGAGCGCCATATGACCGAACCTTTGACTTCTGCGCCGATCCTTGAAACGGAACGCCTAATCCTACGCGGCCCGGTCAGAAGCGACCTCTCGGAATTTACCCGGTTCGTCACAAGCTCACCGAGAATGAAGGCACAGGAAGAAACGGTCAGCAATGAAGACGCTTGGTTTCATTTTTTGACAGGTATTGGTCATTGGCAATGGCATGGGTTTGGTTTTTTTACACTCATTTCGCGTGGGGGGCACATTCCGCTTGGTCGTGTGGGGTTGCTTAAACACGCGAACTGGCCCGAAGTTGAGTTGGCATGGCATCTTTTTGAAGGGGCCGAGGGCAACGGGTACGCGACTGAAGCTGCGCAAGAAATTCGTTCTTGGGCCTATCAAAGCCATGGCCTAAATCAACTGGTCAGCTACATACATCATGGGAACCGTCGGTCGCAGGCCGTTGCAAAACGTCTCGGAGCAGAGACGGATGGCAGTCGCGCTGATCACGAACCAGACGCTGAGATTTGGCGCCACCTAGCTGTGAAATGATAAATCTGTGTCCTCTCAAACTTCGAACTGCATTTTAAGTATATTTAATCTCGGCTCTGATCCGGTTCCCAACTATTTTCACCAGTGCCGAGGCCCCGACCCTAGACCCAGCCCTGATCCTTACCCCGACAGTGCGATCGATACTGTCTTCAAAATATCACAGAACAGTAAAATATCACAGAACAAGTGGCCCGGAAACAGCAAGGTCATGAGCTTTCACAGGCACAGCGCTAGATTATAAAAGCCTCACAGAAGCAGTTTTACTGCTCGTATGCGTCTTTCAGCGCCCAATAGGCTTTGGTTCCGGTCAGTTTCTTGCTGAACTCGGCATAGTTCCAAGGCGTTTTGCCATCTTTGGCCAGAGCGGTTGCATCTGCATTAAATTCCAGCAAAACCAGCACTGCTTTTGGATCGCCCCGCCATACCGCCTTATGCAGCGGTGTCCAACCCTGTCGGCTGCGGGCATTTACATCGGCCCCGGCCTCCAACTCACTGCGAAGATCTGCGAGGTCAGCCGTTTTCCACCAGCTGTCATCACACAGCTTTGGACAGGCCGCCGTGACAGATGCCGCTTTGGCTCCCAGCAGGGCAATATAACCCGGTGTTCCTTTCAGGTTTTCATTTTCCTTAGCCAGATCAACGGGTGTCTGTCCGTCAATCCCGATTATAGTGGTATCTGCACCCGCCTCCAGCAAGCCGACAATAATTTCTGAACTGCCGGTCAAAACCGCCCAATGCAACGGTGTATGTCCATAATTATCCACATCATTGATGCCAATATTTGTTGTGAGCAACGCCAAAACCACATCTGGAACCCCAAAGCCCGCCGCCCAGTGCAACATGGTCGAGCCCCCAAGATCGCGGTCGCTCATATCAAGCCCTCTGTCCAACTCGACGATGATGTCATTTACTTTAGCCTTTTGCCACCATTCTTGTTCACACAGTTTGGTACATTGCCCCCAAACAGGGGCTGCCGTCAGGATCGGTAGGACAAGTGAGAAAGCCAACAGGCGCTGTTTCATGGGGTGTCTCCGGCGTAACCAGTGGGGCATAAACCCGTCAGTCGAATGTTTTCATAAGACTATACATACGCAGAACCCGTCGATGTCGCAATATTAATCAGGTCTACCCACCGCGCCAGTGGACCTTATCCCCGGTGAATTATCTCCGGATTTGGGCTGTGTATTGACGCTCGATTGGGCACAGACCGCCAACTGTCAACGCCAGTGCAGATCGCAAAGCCCTCACAGTGTGGCGGGGGGCCCGCGCCAACAGTATCTGCGCCTTTATAACACGCGGTCGCGCGGTGGCNGCCCTGAAAAGAAATCCATCAGGTTATCCACCACCCGAAAGCCCATTGCCTCGCGGGTTTCGCGGGTAGCACTGCCCAAATGAGGCAGCATCACAAGGTTATCACAATCGCGCAGTTTTGACGATATATGCGGTTCACCATCAAAGACATCCAATGCAGCGCCACCGATGGTCTCGAACCATAAGGCCTGCGCCAAGTCGTGCTCATTGATAATTTCGCCACGCGCAGTATTGATCAAAAACGCGTCGGGTTTCATCAATTCAAGCTGAGCACTGCGGATCATATGGCGGTTGGCCGCTCCTCCGGGGCAATGCAGAGAGACAAAATCGCAAAGGGGCATCAGATCTTCNATACTATCGACCTGAGTTGCATTGCACTNGGCCAATATGTCTGCTGCGACCGGGCTGCGGTTTTGCACAATAATCTTCATACCAAAGCCGTGATGGGCCCGCTTTGCCATTTCCTGACCGATCCGACCGTATCCGATCACACCGAGTGTTTTGCCAGAAACTTTCGTGCCCACCAGATGGGTCGGGCGCCACCCTGTCCAAGCATTATCGCGAATCTCACGGGCCCCCTCTGCGGCACGGCGCGCCACCATCAACAAAAGTGTCATCGCCAGATCAGCCGTACACTGCGACAAAACATCAGGGGTATTTGTCACAGTAATATTGTGACGAGCCGCAGTTTCGGCATCAATATGACTGTACCCGACTCCATAATTTGCCAGAATTTTCGTGCGTAACTTCGGCACATCCATCGCCTCTGATGACAGCGTATCAGTCACTGTGGGCAGAACGGCATCATAAGACGACAGCGCCGTACGAAACTCTTTGAGACTAAGCGGCTTATCGCCTGTGTTAAGTACGGCATCAAAGCGCTCAGTCAGCCTTGCTTCCACTGCGGCAGGCCAGCGACGGGTGACAAGAATGCGTGGTTTCATCCCGTGATACCCTCCAATCACATAACACTAGCGATGGTTTCACCCATCACCGTTGGGTTCGCCGCAACGGTCACCCCGGCGGCTGTGAGAATTTCAACTTTTTCAGAGGCGCTTTCGCCAAAAGCGGAAATGATCGCTCCAGCATGTCCCATAGTCCGCCCCTTTGGCGCCGTCATACCCGCTACATAGGCCACGACNGGCTTAGTGATATGCTCCCGAATATAGTGCGCGGCCTCCGCCTCCTGTGGTCCACCGATTTCACCAATCACTGCAATGGCGTGGGTGTCATCATCCTCCTCAAAGTGTTGGAGAATATCTTTAAACGAAGATCCGTTGATTGGATCCCCACCAATCCCGACAGACGTCGACACCCCGATTCCAAGGTCTTTNAGCTGTGCGGCCGCCTCGTAGCCCAAAGTTCCCGATCGTCCAACAATACCAACGTGACCCGGCAGATAGATATGGCCCGGCATAATCCCCACAAGTGCCTTGCCGGGGCTAATCGTACCTGCGCAATTGGGCCCGGTTAAAATCATGCGTTTTTCACGCGCATAGCGCATCATATAGCGTTTCACCGCAATCATATCCTGCGCTGGAATACCGTCNGTGATACATACGCAATACCCAATCCCCGCGTCCGCAGCCTCCATGATGCTATCTGCGGCAAACGGAGGCGGCACAAAAACCAGGCTGGCGTTAGCACCGGTGTCGGCGACAGCTTCTTTCACGGTGTCAAAAACCGGCACACCCTCTACGGTTTGACCGCCTTTACCCGGCACCACACCACCGACAACATTTGTTCCATACTCAATCATGTCTTTGGTATGGAACCGCGCCATCCGACCNGTAATGCCTTGCACCAGAACCCGTGTATCGCGATCGAGAAAAATACTCATTGGGCGATCCTTATATTTGTATTTTGTTTCAGATCATTCTGCCATGAAACGACCACGCGCTCAGCAGCCTCCANCAAGGTATTTGCCCGGATGATAGGCAGCCCAGATTGCGCCAGTATACGCTGCCCCTCCTCCACGTTTGTTCCGGCCAACCGGATCACCACAGGCACCTCGACGTTCACTTCTTTCAGCGCCTGAACAACCCCCGCAGCTACCCAGTCGCAGCGGTTTATACCAGCAAAAATATTGACCAGCACCGCCTGCACATTTTGATCTGACATTACCAGCCGGAACGCTTTAGCCACCCTTTCTGGTGTCGCTCCTCCCCCGATATCGAGAAAATTCGCCGGCTCTCCACCCGCCAGCTTAATCGTATCCATCGTCGCCATAGCAAGGCCTGCGCCATTGACAATACAACCAATATTTCCCTCGAGTCCGACATAGGAAAGACCCCGATCCGCAGCGCGGCTCTCGCGTGGATCTTCTTGGCTTTTATCGCGCAGTTCGGAGATTTGCGGATGACGAAACAAAGCGTTATCATCAAAAGTCATCTTGGCATCCAGCGCCAAAATGCGTTTGTCGCTGGTGATCACCAGAGGATTNATNTCGACCATCGTAGCATCTAAGTCGGTGAACGCNCGATAGCAGCTTTTAAGCGTCCGAACCATCTGCTGTATCAAGTTTGGCTCTAATCCCAGCGCAAAGGCAATTTCCCGCGATTGAAAATCAAGCAAGCCAACCGCCGGGTCAANGGTTGAGCGTACTATACTATCCGGCCGTTCTTCGGAAATTTCCTCAATTTCCATNCCACCTTCGCGACTGGCAACCACCATCACNCGCTGGGACGAACGGTCTAGAACAAAGCCTAAATAAATTTCGCGGTCGATCGCAACAGCCGCTTCGACATAAACGCGGTAAATGCCCTTACCTTCGGGNGATGTCTGGTGAGTGATCAGTTTCTTACCAAACATATTTTCACAGGCGGTCTGGATCTCATTTTCGGTTTCACATATCTTGACCCCGCCCGCTTTGCCACGACCGCCAGCATGGACCTGCGCCTTAACCACCCATTTATCACCCCCGAGTTCACGGGCCCGATAAGCCGCTTGCTCGGGGCTATAAGCCAAAGCACCTTGGGCAACCTGAACACCAAATTTTGCAAGCACATCCTTGGCCTGATATTCATGAATATCCATAATAAAAATCCTTTTGGTCAGAATTTATTGCGCAGCCATCAAAAGGTGTTCACCGTTTTCGCGATAAAACGTCTCGGCCGCTGCCACACCGGAACCGGCAACAATCGGGATGCCGACATCCTGCATCGCCATTTCAGCCCCAGCAATAGCGCTGATTAACATTAATTCGTTGAGATCCCCGAGATGACCGATCCGAAACAACTTTCCGGCCATCTGTGAGAGGCCCGCGCCAAGACTGAGTCCATAGCGGTGATAAGCGCGGGATATGACCTCATTTGCATCATAGCCCTTAGGTACCATGATCGCGCTAACCGTATCCGAGTGCCATTCCGGGCCCTTGGCGCAAAGTTCAAGGCCCCAAGCTGCGACTGCACACCGCACACCCTCAGCAAGAAACCGGTGGCGGGCAAAAATGTTGTCCAAACCCTCGTCAAGCATCACATCAATCGAGGCCCGCAAGCCGCGCAACAATGTCATCGGCGGCGTATAGGGAAAATATCCAGTCGCATTGGTGGCAATCATATCCTTGAAATCGAAATAACAGCGGTGCATCTGCGCAGATGCCGACACCTCAAGGGCTTTCTGGCTGGCGGCAAGGATCGCCAAACCCGCCGGCAACATAAAGCCCTTTTGAGATCCAGAGACAGCCAGATCGACGCCCCATTCATCCATCCGAAAATCAACCGACCCGATCGAGCTCACGCCATCCACATACAGCAATGCCGGATGCTGCGCCTCATCCATCGCCCGCCGCAGCGCCGCAATATCTGATTGAACACCTGTGGCGGTTTCGTTCTGGGTCGCAAGAACTGCTTTGATCTCATGGTCGCTGTCAGCCGCCAGAATAGCGCCGAACTGGTCCACCGGAATCCCCGTGCCCCAAACACAATCTACAACTTGCACATCAAGCCCCAACCGTTGGCACAGATCAATCCAAAGATGTGAGAATTGCCCGAACCGTGACGCCAGCACTTTGTCACCGGGGTTGAGGGTGTTGGTAATCGCCGCCTCCCAGCCGCCAGTCCCTGAGGCGGGAAATAGAAAAACTTGACCCGTGTCGGTTTTGAACACTTTCTTCAAGTCCGCAAACAACGGCAAAGTGAAGGCAGGCAGATCAGGGGCGCGATGGTCCTCCATCGGGATGTCTATCGCTTTGCGTACAGCCTCTGGGACGTTTGTGGGCCCCGGTACAAATAAACTTTTGGGTCCGGCCATAAGTATTTCCTCCTCTAGGCATGCCAGCAATCGAGCATGCGGTCCGACACAATTTCGTCTGAGGAAATTACAAATCGACAAATTGCGCAATATCAGTTATTACTGCTTATGGGCGGCTAATAGTATGGGAAAATTCCTACCCTTTTAGGTAAGTATGCGGTTGTATACCAAGTTGACCACTATCTCTATGGGTAGTTTTCTTGAATTTGGACTGAATTTAGATGATCAAACAAAACCTAGAACCGATCAATATCATGCTGGCAGACAACAATCCGTTGATCCTATCGGGCATGTCAGATATTTTTGATCGCGATCCGCGATTTTCTCTGGTGGCCACGTCCGCCACTGCAGAGGGATTTTTGGGCATGGTGATGCGGGTCCCGGTTGAGATCGGGGTCATTGACTGGCAATTGCCAGTGTTGGGCGGTGCCAAGCTCATTGAGGTTTTGCGCGACCAAGAAAACGCCCCACGCCTCGTCATTTATGGCGATGACACCCCCGACTTGCCCCGACTGGCGATGACAGCTGGCGCTGCGGGGTTTGCACCCCGATCCGGCGACATCGAGGTTTTGCTATCGACCTGCATCCAGGTTGCTGCCGGAAAAATGGTCTTTCCATTTCTCGATATTCGCGACCTGCAAAACGACCCGATCCAGCAATTATCGCGCCGCGAACGCATGATCCTAGAAGCGTTGTCCAAGGGGATGACAAATCGCGAATTGTCCACCGAGTGTGGCATCTCGATCAACACGGTCAAATTTCACCTGTCAAACCTGTTCGATAAACTATCGGTGCGCAACCGCACCCAAGCGATCGCGTTTTACTATTCATCGCGTTTATCCAATGGCGCCGGAGGCTCTTCAAAATTCTAATTTTGCACCAGCAGTATTGATGCAACCTAAACCATCTTGACAGGATGAATTTTACCACATTTGTATGCTCCCCTCGATTATAGCAATAAAATTAGGAGCGTATAAAATGAGTTTTCAGCCTATTGAACAAGCCCCGGGACGGCTTAATCGCAGCGAATTAGCAATCCCTGGTAGCCAACCGCAAATGTTTGAAAAAGCAGCGAAATTAGACGTCGACGTGATCTTTCTAGATCTTGAAGATGCCGTTGCACCCAATGAGAAAGAACAGGCCCGAAAAAACATCATAAAAGCACTGAACGAGATTGATTGGGGCAACAAATCCATGTCTGTTCGAATCAACGGATTGGACACGCACTACATGTATCGCGATGTGGTCGACGTCGTCGAACAGGCCGGTGAACGGCTTGATTTGATCATGATCCCCAAAGTCGGCACCGCCGCAGATGTCTATGCGGTCGACATGATGGTGACCCAAATTGAAGCGGCAAAAGGCTATAAAAAACGTATCGGGTTTGAACATATTATTGAGACGGCTCTAGGCATGCAAAACGTCTCTGAAATCGCGGCCGCGTCACCGCGTAATGAGAGCCTACATTTCGGTGTTGCAGACTATGCCGCCTCGACCCGTGCGCGCACCACAATCATCGGCGGCGTAAACGAGGATTATTCCGTCCTGACCGACCCCGCAAAAGATGGAAGCCGCGAGGTCCATTGGGGCGACATGTGGCATTATGCACTGGCGCGTATGGTGGTGGCCGCCCGGGCCAACGGGTTGCGTCCGATCGACGGCCCGTTTGGCGATTTCTCTGACCCTGACGGCTATCGTGCCGCGGCAAAACGGGCTGCGGTTTTAGGTTGTGAAGGCAAATGGGCCATCCACCCCAGCCAAGCGGCGCTGGCCAATGAGGTGATGAGCCCCTCGGATAGCGAAGTGGACCGCGCAGAGCGTATTCTAAAAGCCATGGCCGACGCAGAAAAAACCGGCAAAGGTGCGGTCTCGCTGGATGGACGGCTGATCGATTACGCCTCAATTCGTCAAGCCGAAGTACTGATCGAAAAGGTCAAGCAAGTCGCGACGGCCTAGACCCCGGTTAAATACTACCCCGAGTGGTTCGTGAAACCGCTCGGAACTAAACGATTAGCATTGCATTTCAAGTTATTGTTATATATTAATAATTTAAACATCTGCTTTTAAAGCAAGTCATCAAAATCGTTTTCCTAAAGAACCGACGCGGCTTGTGCGTTTCTGGAATCCCTACGACTGACAAGAGCAAACACCACCACCGATCCCAAAACGATCATACCACCTATGACCTCGTGTTTGCTTAAGGTCTCGCCAAGCACGATCCACGGCCATAGCGGTCCCAACACGCTTTCGATTAGCACCAAAATACTAACCTCGGCCGCAGGAACATAGCTGGCCCCCCAGGTCACGAACGCAATACCAATCCCAATGCTGAACGCGCCCATAA
This sequence comes from Marinovum sp., assembly GCA_002684375.1. Lineage (GTDB taxonomy): Bacteria > Pseudomonadota > Alphaproteobacteria > Rhodobacterales > Rhodobacteraceae > CPC320. The sequence continues at coordinate 9,431 of NYVC01000079.1, read as the reverse complement.
ACAGGCTTATACCCATATCAAACCCGCCCACACTCAGGCCAGTGCCGAAAATCAACGACAACACCAACCCGATCATAACGGCAAAAACACCCCCTGCAAAAGTCCCCCCCAGCACATCGGTTTTGCCGCTGCGCCGCGCCAGAACCAACATAACTGAAAAGCTCAGCGCCGAAACAAGCGCCATAATGTTGCCAAAATTGCGATCCAGCGCAACGCCTTCCCTGATCATAACCGCAACCCCGATACTGGCAGCAACCATCACCATCCAAGTCATCGGATGGGGTTTTTCACCAATCCACACCCAGCCAAGAATCGCCGCCATGAATGGGCTCGAAGTCAGAATAAACAAGGTGGATGCCACCGAAGTATACAGCATGGCAAAGACATAAGTCGTAAAAGCAATCGCCAGAGCCGCCCCCATAACCATATCCGTCCGGTCAAGACTTTTGACAAAATCCACCGGCCCCGTCCGGCGGCGCAGGCAACAGATCAGGCCAACCATCAGGCTCAGACTGATCGAACGGTAAAATAATATCTGGAACCCATCGGCCGCCTCAACCAAACGCATGCAAAGCCCGATGAAGCTCATGCAGGTTCCCCCCAGTAAAATGAGGTACATCGCGGATTGTTTTTGCATAGTTGACCAGCACCTTTCTTCCAGCGCAGGGTTCACAGATAGCATCTCACCGAAGTTAAACCAGCGCAAAATGCAGAGGTTGGAAATCAGCCTACTGTACCGGATCACGCTATTAAAAGTGTCTGTTCGATGTGAGCCGTTGACTTCCCGCAGGGTATCGCTTGTCAGTGACGGGCATTGCCTCGGCTTTGCTTTCAAGATAGCTGCAGAGCCAACTGGCAATGTATTGGCTGCTGTGGGACCGGACGATCAAGCAGCCGGTGGAAAGAGGAAAACAGATGGCAAAAACCAGAGTGGCTATGGAATTGGGGATGGGCAGCTCGCTGCGACGTGGCGATTATACCCAAGCTGCAGTTCGGGCGCTGAAAGACGCGCTGTGGCATAATTCACTAAGCATGGCCGAGGCGTTCGGCTTTGCCAAAGAAGCGATGATTGTCGACGTGGAAATTGCCGTACAACACCCCGATCAAGTCGACACAGCAACCGTAAAAGCTGTCTTACCCTATGGAACAGGGACGGTCACAGTCACCCACGGGGGATTGGACATCACCAAACCCACCCGAAACAGAGCGGCAGGAACCTCGGATAAAACAATTATCGCCCATGCCGCCGTTTTGGTTTCATTTGATATGGAGCGTCAAACATCGGCGCCCACTACCGCAGGAGCCCGCGTATGACCCGTCTTATTCTCGAACTTGGCGCCGGCAATGACCTATACGGCGAGGATTACACCAAAGCCGCCTGCCGCGCGGTGCAGGATGCGCTGCATCACAGTTCGCTGACGCTATTTCGCACACTGAATCTTGCGCATGGCGACATGCAGGTCAACGTCACCATCGGGGTCCAGCGACCTGAGCGTGTGGATGCTGCTGTGGTGGCTGCCGAACTGCCCCGTGGCAAGGCCATTGTTACGGTGGTGCATGGGGGACAGAATGTGACCGATCCTGACAGTGGCAGCGTGTCGGTCATCGCCTCGGCAGCGGTCGAGGCCTGTCTTGATCTTGACCCAAACGACTGGCGCCTCAGCCCTACCTAAACACGCGCCCCCATAAAAAAAGCGGCCCCTTGAAAGGGACCGCTCAAAATCCGACATACCGGTTGGAGAGCTTAAGACGCGCCTTTGCCTTTTTCAGTGGCGTTCACCAAACACGCCATATTGCCATAGGGGTGTTTGTTGTCGTGCATCAACTGATGCGCGTGACCAATCTCATCAAAGCTAAAAGTCCCCGACAGGCAGGGATCAACCTTGCCTGCAAGAACCAGCTCGTTCACCGCTTCGGCCTGCACATCATTTGCCAAATGCGAGCCCTGCAGACGCTTTTGCATCATCCAATGATAACGCAGATCCATGGTAATGTTATAGCCGGTGGTGCCGGCACAAATGACCACCATGCCGCCCGTTTCACAGACAAAACCAGAGGTTGGCAAAGTGGCTTCACCGGGATGCTCGAACACGATCTTCGGGTTTTTGCGCTCGCCAACAGCTTCCCAGATGGCTTTACCAAAGCTGCGCACGCCGCCCATCCAGGTTTTATACTCTGGTGACGCTGTATCAGGCATTGGCCCCCAATGGTCAAAATCCTTGCGGTTGATCACTCCGACAGCACCCTTATCAAGACAGAATTGGCGTTTATCTTCCTCAGAGATCACTGCAACTGCCCTGCCGCCCAACGCTGAAACAATCTGCAACGCCAGAGCGCCCAAGCCGCCGGCGGCGCCCCAAACCAGAACCACATCGCCTTTTTCAACCGTATGCGGTGCCCAGCCCATCAACTGACGATAGGCCGTTGAGGCGCACAGCATNTAGCACCCGGCCTCTTCCCATGTCAGATGCGCGGGCTTTTTCTTGATCTGATGCGATTGCGCCCGGGCAAATTGGCAATATGAGCCATANTTGGTTTGGTAACCCCAGATCCGCACCGACGTTGCCAGCATTGGGTCTTTGCCAGACAGCACCCAAGGATCCTCAGGCTCCCACCAGCCAGAGTGGACAACAACTTCTTCGCCGATCTTCACATCGTCAACGTCTTCGCCAACCGCCCAGACGATGCCAGATGCGTCTGATCCACCTGCGTGAAAATCTTCCGGTTCGCCCTTTTTCTGGCGATCTTTGATCACATCCACAGGAAAGCCCAAACCGGCCCAGACATTATTATAGTTGATACCCGTGGCCATCACATAGACCAAAACGTCTTTTGGGCCTATTTTGGGGGTGTCAATCACTTCGCGCCGCCAGGATTTCGTTGGCTCGCCAAAGCGATCCTGACGAACCACAAAAGCGTGCATTTTTTCCGGCACTTCACCCAGTGGCGGCATGTCACCCAGATCATAAAGCTGTTTGGTCGTCATAATTTACTCCTCAGAAAACCCAAATATTCTGCTNCAATCCTGTGCCAAACAAGCCACGTGATTACAAGAGTCAAACGCAACAAACCGGAGGGGCAAAAACCCCAAAACTGCAGACTACGTTACGTCATTNTTGTCAGCTCGNGGCCACAACTGGCCCCAGCAAGGNCACAAACAACCCAATCGCATATTCTAACCCCGGAGATCGGACCCGTTTTTGGGCAAGCTACACCCTGCGCCTTNTTAGACGCGGCCAGCCGCTGACACAAGATCGGCACGCCGCAGTCGGTATGAAACGGTGGGCGCCTTGACCGGACGCGCGGCCGACCCACCAAGAGCCGACCCAGTTTTGACGAAACCCAATTTTTGCAAAATACGGCCCGATGNGGGATTGTCGGCAAAATGATCCGCCGTCACCTCAGTCAGAGCAAACCGCGCAAAGGCCCATGGCAAAAATGCCATCATTGCCTCGGTCATCAAGCCCCGACCCCAATAATGCTGGTCCAGAAAATACGCTGTGCTGACAGGGGTGCCCCCCAGCNCAACCGAGCCGATCAAGGTCCCATCCGGCACATAGACGCCAAAGGAAAAACCCACACGTCCACGCCACCGACGCTGTTCAATCCAGCGCAAGACATCTNCCTNGGGCCACGGCGANGCGACCGAGGCCATCATTGGCGCCACGCNGTCGTTGCCAGCAATGCGCGCCAAATCGGTGGCATCCGCAGGGCGCAAGGGACGCAAGTGCATTCTAGGCGTGGCGATCTCGATCGGGTTAACTGCGTGCCACTGTTCGGGGGTTAACACCATCTGGCGCGCGTCAACCAAAGCCTCGCGCGCGCAACTTTTGATCGCAACAACCCCGACAAGGCGCGAAAACCCCAAGCTGTGCAACAGCGCCGCAGAGCGGGTGTTACCAATCATGTAANANGTTGGCACTGGCGCGGCATTGGGGTCNTTAAAATATGCTGCCAATACCGCCTGCGCCGCCTCGCGCATCAGCCCCTGCCCCCANCATCTCGGATCAAGCCAGAACCCCAGCTGTGGATCGCGCCCAATCATCCCAACCAACCGGTCNGCGTTCAAAATCGCCCAGATGGCAGACCCTTTTTCCCGAACATTGGCAATAAACTCTAACGCATCAGCCCGCGTGTAGGGGAACGGCACNGGCGATACCCACTTGCTGATTTCAAAATCATTCAAAATGGCCGTGATAGCGGTTGCATCTGAGGCCACAGGCGGCCGCAGTTGCAGCCGTTTGGTCGTCAATGCAGCGACCGGTTCGACCCCGCTCATGGGATCAACTTGATGGTATAGGTCCGGGTCGGCACATTTTCGCCCCGCGCCACGCTAAAGGTTTCAGCATCGCCAAGATAGCTAAAGCCGGATTTGCTTAAAACCCGTGCCGCGGCGAGATTGTCGCGAAACACCGCTGCGAAAATCGTTGTATTCATCATCGGATTGGTATCAATCAAGGCCTGCACTGCCTCAGAGGCAAGGCCGGTGTTCCAGAACGCCACGGCAATCCAATAGCTCAACTCGGACTGATCGCGGTCAAGACGTTTCAGGCTAATAACGCCCATCAGATCAGGGCGCGCAGATTTGCTGCCGTCAATCGCCCAGATATCCTCGTCTCGCGTTGTCCCCATGGCCCGNTCTATAAACGCCGCAGTCGCACCGGGTGGCAACGGATGAGCAATCCGCGACGTCATACGCGCAATCCGTAAATCGGCGCTGTGCAGGGCAATCTGGCCCGTATCCGAGACGCGTAAAGGACGCAGATCAAATCTTTGCGCATTGATCATTGGTTGATCGGGAAATAAATCTAATGACATCAAAATCCTCCCTCAAAAATGGCTATTAAAACAAACAAAACGGTTAACCCAGCCAGGGTCCACATCAAGTATCTTTCATAGGGTGTGCCCGACACATGCCGGGCAATCCGGTCACCAAAGTAAGTCCAGATCGGGTGGCAAACCGCCTGAGTCGCGAACAAACACAGCGCGATTGTTACAGTGGCCACAAGCGCCGATGTCCCTGGGGCCACAAAACTGGTGAAGCCGGTCACAATCATCGCCCAAGCCTTTGGGTTCAAAGGATGCACAGCAAGCCCAGCGAAAAACCCAGGCGCCTCCGCCGCGGCCGNGNCAGGATCAAGTCGCATATTGGCAACCCGCCAAGCCAACCAAAAAATATAACCCGCAGAGACATATTTCAAAGCAACAAACAGCCACGGGGCAGTTGCAGCCAAGCCCATAAGTCCGAACCCAATCGGCCATATAATCAATTGCTTACCAAAGGCNACACCGGCAACAAACGGCAATGCGGCGCGAAACCCATAGCGNGCACCAGTGGCAAGAAGCGCCATATTNGCTGGACCGGGCGTCCCGACCTGAGAGANCGCAAACACCAAAAAGCTAAGCACCCAGACATCCATCAATGCGACCCTCGTGTCACCGCGCAGGCGACTGTGGAAGGTGTAATGCGCGAGTAAGAGACCGACAGTTGCCCTGCCATGCTTTCGGTATTGTGGAATCTATTCGCAGACCGCTTGCCACGAGCTCTGACAGTAAAATGCACGACATTGTCCTTTCTGCAGGTCGGCGCCACCCCTGTCATATCCCCGCGCGATCCAGAACAGCAAAGAGGGACCGACGCCAGCGCCGNTCCCTCTTAATTCTTACATCGTAAAGGTCGGGTTACTCTGCGGCGTCCGCCATAGGAATGACCGAAATAAAGGTCCGGCCTTTAAAACCTTTACGAAATTTTACATTGCCTTCGACAGTTGCAAAGATCGTATGATCCTTGCCTTCGCCAACGCCTTCGCCCGGCCACCATTTATTGCCGCGCTGCCGGCAGATGATGTTGCCCGGCATGGCGTGCTGCCCGCCAAANAGTTTCATGCCAAGGCGGCGCCCTGCTGAGTCGCGCCCGTTGCGGGATGACCCGCCTGCTTTTTTATGTGCCATGGGTGTTGCTCCTTACTTCGCCGTCAGTTCTTTGGCCTGAGCGATCCAGCCTTCGCGCTCAATCCGGCCCTTAAATGACAATTCCTCGTCAATTTTGGTTACGTCAGCTTCGGTCCAAGCCGCAACCTGTTCCAAAGACGTCACGCCTGCGGCNATAAGCTTTTTCTCCAGCGCCGGGCCAACACCAGACAGCTTTTTCAAATCACCGCCCGCAGCCGCCTTACCGGCCTTTGGTGCTGCCGGTTTGGCTTCGGTGGCTTTCGCTGCGGCTGGTTTGGCCGTTTTCGTCTTGGATGCTGGCTCAACAACCGCCGCAATGGCAGACGCGCTAACAGAACCGGCGCCCAACGCAGCTTTCACGCCGGACTTATCCGCACCGCTGTTCAGGATTTCGGTCACCCGTACCAATGTAAGTTTCTGACGGTGGCCTTTTGTACGCTGCGAGCTGTGCTTACGGCGCCGTTTGACAAAGTTGATAACCTTGTCACCTTTAACTTGATCGATCACTTCGGCCTGCACTGCGGCGTCTGCCACGAAGGGCGCGCCAATCACCGGTGCGTCACCGCCAAGCATTAAAATCTCATTGAACTGGATTGTTTCACCAGCATCAGCAGCCAATTTTTCGACCCGGAGCATATCGCCGGATTGAACTTTATACTGCTTGCCACCAGTCTTCAGGACCGCAAACATCGTCATTTCCTTCATCAATCTCGCGTCTTTTGGTCCCCAACAAGGTGTTTCGGCCTAAGCCACCACGGACAGCGCGCAGTTTTCTGCGTATTTTCTCTAAAAAGGTCGACCACAGCCAACCCTAAGTGGAGCATGCTTCATAAGCGTCTCGTCCGCCCTGTCAAGTGTCTTTCCACCGCCTAGAGATTTTGGGTCTGCAAAGCTTGGCCCGTTGTCAGCCCAAGAGCATANAAGATCTCGGCAAACATTTGGTCAAAACTGGCGAACAATGCCTTGTTCATTTGTTGGCCTGCCCCGGTCGCAGACAGCGCCGAATATTCCGCNAGCACTGAATTATCTAGCGGGGCATAGGCCATCCATAGGAAGGCATGCAGCCATTCACTGGTATCGGAACGTGTCTCTGCTTCGGTAGCCCAAACCTCTTCTATAATCTCCCGGTCCGACATCTCTAGCGCGCCACTTTCCCGCAAACCCCGATAATATGAAAAGCTGGCGTGCAANGCACTTTCGACATTTGCCGCCACCATATCATTCCTGCTGATAAAGGTCGCGACCAAATCCCGACGCGCATCGGACGCGTCACCACTGGCACGATAGACCGACCGTGCCGCATCTTCTATGCTGGCATCGCTCATTGCTTGGCGCGCTGACACCTCAAGGGCCACAAGACGCTTGCCGTTCGTACTGGTCAGAAATGCCAGAACATCTGACATATCCGCGTCGCCCAATTCGCGCGCAAAATGCGCCGCCACCGTGGCTTTCATCCAATTGACATCGTAGATGGCATCCAGATCACGTCGCCACGCCACCGCTGCTGTGGATGGCAAGAATCCACCCGTCACATCGACTGCTTGGGCCAGCCCCTCTTGGCGCATCACTTCAATAATATCCGATAGTGCCAGCGCGGCTAACACAGCTTGCGCTGTTTCAGCCTGCACTATTTCGATCTGTGTTTTTTCAGTTTGGCCAGACTNGGCCANAACCAATGGCCCGGCAAACAGCATGCTGCAAATTNATAGCGCTCTTAGTAAGATATTCATGATCATTCACCCTCCAAAACTATNTCCNGGCATCTTAGCTCCGGTCTGNTTAAACCGGAGGATAATCTTAAAGAATNGTTAAGATCTTCGGTTTCGAGCCTAGAAGATCAAGAGCCAAGGATGGTAGGTTTCTANTTGAACTGCGCGGCATTCAACGCCCAATAAGCCGGCGTACCCCTGATCCAAGGATTGGTTTTGGCAACGTCAAACGCGACCCTGCCGTCACCTGTTCGAACCCGACCATCTGCCCCCGCCTCGAGTAAAATCATCACCTCTTTATACCGTCCATGCGCNGCCGAGACATGCAGCAGAGGCACGCCCANANCGTCTGTNNCGTTCACATTCACCCCGGCAGAGACCAAGCTGGAAAACGCCTCGACATTGCCAGACTTTAAGGCCCAGAATATCGGTGTCTCACCGAAAAATCGGTTGGGCGTATCAGCCTCGGCACCGGCTTCAATCAAGCCTTCGATATGTTCAGACCGACCATAGGCCGCTGCCCAGTGCATCACACCATTGCCGTATACGTCCTTTTGTGTATCGATATGGGCCTGAGCCGCCAATTCGGTGTTCACGTCTTCAATGGTGGCNAATGTCCAAAAGTCTTTGCTGCATAGACGTTCGCAAGCAGAGGCCATAGTCACAGAAGACAACAACAAACTTACCAGTAAGATCAATCGCATGATACTTCCCTTCGAATCTCATCGNACCACTAAATCATAGCAAATTGACACGATATGCCAACTGTTGCCGATATCGAAGCATTTGGCAGACGTACACCACATCGCAAAATATAGCGGGCAATACCGCAACAAAGCCGCATCAGTCGGCAATCTGGCCCGTCAATTCTATGGCAAACGGTCAGTTGGCTGGTATTTGCCGCTCTATCTAAACTTATAAGTCTTTCATACCGTCGGCTATATGGATCGCGACCGTCAACCAACGCAAAATTCAAATTGGCCCGACAAAAATGCTTAACCTNAGCAAATCCANTCTTCGAAACGAAACCTTTCCAGCAGGTACCGCGCGTAAGTTTCGAGACCAATCATAACCTCTGAAGCAACGATGTAGTCTTCGTGCACAGGGCGCTTGAATTTTAAGATTGCCCGGCAGCTTTACTGACGAGGCAACGTGTTGCAAAGGCCAGAGTGGACCGCTCGTGTCTGCCATATAAGCAGATGATTTGTACAAAAATTCAAAAAATGCATAAGAAAGGACCAGAAAAATTCAGATGCAAAATCCGAGTTTGATTGCCAGCACAACATTTACACCGAACAAAAACCCCCGCCCGAACATGCATGGTGACCCTTTGATATGGCGCTCAAGCAAACCTTTAGAACATCTCAGTTTGACCTCACGTCATCTTGTGCTAAGAGTCGTTTGAATCGATGTACCAGCTCTTTTTTGCTTGGCGTCCGTGGGTGAGCAAAGTACACGTAAACCCCATAGACTGATTATCTTACCCGTGAAACGGTTGGGCGCCATGTCAAGCAGAGCTGAGCCTGCGCCAACTGGTTGGTAACAAACACCTAACCGATGTTTCAGCGCGGCGGTAATTTTACAAATCCAGACAGGCTAATGGCTGTTTCATCGGGCCGTTTAACGCCTTATCTTTGATGCACACCCTCAAAACTATGGCCCATGCCACCCCACACAGGTCTCTGATTTCGGTTCACACAGGCTGATTCGCCGGGCATCGCGCGATGGTGCGCGACGTTCTCAATCCCCAGGACCTGTGACATCCAAGTC
>NYVC01000078.1 GCA_002684375.1 Marinovum sp. | reverse complement strand
GAAAACCGCTTGGACTCGATCCTGAAGGCACAGATACGGCAGATTTTGGGTTCTGTTTCCTCAAATGACATCCTGAGTACAGACCGTGCGGCGCTGATGCTGCGTATTCGTAACGGTGCAATTGATGAGGCTGGGGCATTGGGGATTGAGATCATCGATGTGCGCCTTAAAAGGACCGACTTGCCCAACACCAACCTCGCGGCGACGTTTGCGCGGATGCGGGCCGAGCGTGAGCGTGAGGCTGCCGACGAGATTGCACGTGGTAACGAGGCGGCGCAACGGGTGCGAGCTTCGGCAGATCGGACCCAGCTTGAGATCGTTTCGGACGCCAAGCGTCAATCAGAGATTATTCGCGGTGAAGCCGACGCCAAGCGCAACGCGATCTTTGCTGAGGCGTTTGGTGCAGATCCAGAGTTCTTTGAATTCTACAGATCACTGGCGGCCTATCGCGTGTCGCTCAAAAGTGGCAATTCTACGATGATCATGTCGCCCAACAGTGAGTTTTTTGATTACTTGAAAAGTGACAACTCGAGCGAATGATCGAGGTCGCTTTACTGGCCATTGGCCTTGTATTGATTGTGGAGGGGCTGGTCTATGCGCTGGCCCCTTCGCTTATTGAAGACCTTCTTGACAGGTTACGTACCCTGCCGTTGGAAACCCGGCGGATGATGGGGTTGGTGGCACTTGCGGTGGGTGTTTTGTTGGTTTGGCTGGCTAAAACGTTCGGAGCCTAGGGTTTAGCGATCAATTATCGTTCACATGGCCGTGAAAAATGCCCTGAACGATTGTGTTATCAAAACTTCCGCCTACATAGTCAAATTGAAACGGTGTTCACACAGCGAGCACCATTGGATTTATGGCAAAGGGAGCAGTACTGGTGAAGGCGAAAGCGAAAGCACTATCAGTTCAAGACAATCGGGCAGTTTATGGTTTTTGGATTTTATGTCTGGCGACGGCGTTGATACTGGTCCAGGCTGTTGCTGCACTGGCAAAGGGCGCTCCGGACAGTTTTGCCGATCTGGCAGAGAAAATCAGTCCATCGGTGGTCAATATCACGACCTCCACTGTGGTTGCGGGCCGCACAGGGCCGCAGGGGATTGTTCCAGAGGGATCGCCGTTCGAAGAATTCTTTCGAGAATTTCAGGATCGCGGTGGCCCGCGCGGTGATCAGGGCGACCGNCAGCGGCGCAGTTCGGCGCTTGGCTCCGGGTTTGTGATCTCTGAAGATGGCTACGTAGTGACAAACAATCATGTCATTGAAGGTGCCGACGAGATTATGATCGAGTTTTTTGAGGGTGGCGAATTACCGGCNAAAGTGATTGGCACAGATCCGAAAACAGACATTGCTGTTTTAAAAGTTGATGCGGACGAGCCGCTGGATTTTGTCAGTTTTGGAGATAGNGACGTGGCGCGTGTTGGCGACTGGGTTGTGGCGATGGGCAATCCGCTGGGACAGGGTTTTTCGGTCTCTGCCGGCATTGTTTCGGCGCGAAATCGGGCACTGTCGGGCAGCTATGACGATTACATCCAAACAGATGCAGCAATCAATCGCGGTAACTCGGGTGGGCCATTGTTCAACATGTCGGGCAAGGTGATTGGCGTGAATACTGCGATCTTGTCGCCNAATGGTGGNTCTATCGGGATTGGATTNTCGATGGCGTCCAACGTGGTNGCACGCGTCGTTGATCAGTTGAAAGAATTTGGNGAAACTCGGCGCGGATGGCTGGGTGTGCGNATNCAGGACGTTAGCGAAGACATGGTAGAGGCCATCGACGGGTTAGATCAGGCTGCGGGTGCAATGGTGTCAGATGTGCCCGAGGGGCCCGCTTTAGAGGCGGGTATGGANGCTGGCGACATTATTCTGAGNTTTGATGGTAAACGCGTGGCGGATACACGGGGTCTGGTGCGTCAGGTNGGCAATACCGAAGTGGGTAAAACGGTCCGGGTTGTGGTGCTGCGCGACGGTGCCTCCAAGACGCTGAAAATCGTTTTGGGCCGTCGCGAGGACGCCGAGGCAGCAACGCCAGTGGCTCAGAAAACACCAGCAGAGCCGCAGAAAAAAGAAATTCTGGGGCTGAGTCTGTCGACTTTGACCGATGAACTGCGTGAACAACTGGAACTAGACGCGAAAGCCAGCGGTCTGGTGGTACAAAGCGTTGATGAAAAAAGCCAGGCGTTTGAAAAAGGTTTGAGAGCCGGTGATATTATCACCGAGGCTGGGCANGAGCCGGTGATCCAAATCTCTGATTTTGAAGCCCGGATCGCGGCAGCGAAAGAGGCGGGACGCAAATCCTTGCTTCTATTGGTGCGCAGGGCAGGTGATCCGCGTTTCGTTGCATTGGGTCTGGCAGATAACTGATGCCAAAAGTCTAATTGGCTGGCATTAGCCTGCCTGAAATGTCACAGCGCCGCGACAGAGATGTTCGCGGCGCTATTTTTTCGCCGCCCTCAACAGACCTAAGGATTCGGCGGTGCGCANGCTCAGCACGTCGCTGTTAATACCGTCTTTGTGCTGCAGCGTCCGTATTGCGGTACGGGTGTCATCGGTCAAACGGCCATGGATTGCGCCGTGATAGAGCTTCCGGTCTGTCAGGGCGTGCTGTAGCGCGGTGACAAGCGCCTTGTCCATTTGGGCCGGGCAGAGCGTTTCAAACCACGCCTCATTGCGCTTTTTAATCATCACATGGCGGGTTTTTGTCTGGTATTGTACTGTGGGCAGCGTTTGTTCATCAGATTGGCTTGGATTTTTCTGCTGCGGGACCCGTATCTGATGGGTTACCGTATCGAAGACCGCTGGTGTGATGTTTTTTTGCCAGCAGCTGCCTTTGGGCGCATCCGTCGGACCGGACATGCCGTTTGGCAGAAGCTCTGCTGCCGCCTGTGTGTCATACCTCTGGCCGTCAACGCAGCCGACAGCGCTTAAGGCCACTGTCAATAATAATGCGATTGTGCCCCGACGCATGCGTAAACCCCTCAATCTGATTTTGGATTAACCATAGCGTGTTTTGTCGGCTGTTGAAAGCGGCAGAACCGGTGTCAGGAGGTGATCGAGCATGGGCGAGATATCTTCGATGTTTTGAGCAATCACATGGGTGACACCATCGGCGCGTTGCAGCGTGCCGGTGACTCGTAACAGGCGCGCCGAGGTCACGGCCCTGCGGCTGTCCTCAAAGAGTTTGCGCCATACAATCACGTTGACGGTGCCGGTTTCATCTTCGAGGGTGATGAAAATAACTCCCTTTGCGGTGCCAGGGCGTTGTCGCAGAATAACCAGCCCTGCGACGGTGATCCGGGCCCCGTTTGGCGGGGTGTGCAACCTGGCTGCCACTATGGCTGAAGGCGGGCGCGGCCAGTTGGCAGGGCCATGGTTGTAAGGTGGCGGAGAGGCATGATGCTGCATGAGAACAAATATAGAACACCCTATGGTTTTTGCAAGCGGTCTCAGGACCGGTTGCAAAACGGCCTGTTGGTGTTTAGATCACTTGGATAAGTATCTAAATTTATATCAGGAGCCTGCAAGAGATGGCGAAAATTACGTATATCGAGCACAATGGTACATCCCATACAGTTGACGTCGCAAACGGTCTGACCGTTATGGAAGGCGCGCGAGATAACAATATTCCCGGCATCGAAGCTGATTGTGGTGGCGCGTGTGCCTGTTCGACCTGTCATGTCTATGTTGATGCAGGCTGGATCGACAAAATACCCGCCATGGATGATATGGAGCAGGACATGCTTGATTTTGCATTCGAACCAGATCTTTCACGTTCGCGGTTGACCTGTCAACTTACGGTTAGCGACGCGTTGGACGGGTTGGTTGTCAACATGCCAGAGCGCCAGATTTAAAATAATCCGCTTGAATGGATTTGTTCGGGTGGGCTGACCCCGCTCAATATTTTGGCATGCACTTTTGTCAGAGGGTCAGTTCAAAGGATGTGTCCAGCATTTCCACATTTGCAGCGGTGCCGCTGATTACAAGGCTTTCCAGCCGATATCAGGCCGGTAAAATCCCTCCGGCCAATCGATCTGGTCGATCAGGGCATAGGCCCTGTCACGGGCCTCTTGCAGACTGTCGCCGCGCCCGGTGACATTCAGCACCCGCCCGCCGTTGGCCTCAATACCGCCTTGGCCCAGAGTGGTACCTGCATGAAAACACATCTGAATACTGTCTTTGGGCAAGGCATCCAGCCCTGTGATTACAGTGCCTTTTTCGTAGGCTCCGGGGTAACCGTTGGCGGCCATCACCACGGTCAGCGCGTGATCCTCGGCCCAGTTGACCTGTTCTTGTGACAGGCGGCCTTGGGCGGTAGCCTGCATTAAATCCAGCGCTTGTGCGCCAAGCCGCATCATCAAAACCTGACATTCGGGATCGCCAAATCGGGCGTTATATTCCACCAGTTTGGGTTGGCCGTCTTTGATCATCAGCCCGGCATAGAGAACGCCATGATAGGGCATACCGCGCCGCGTCATTTCGGCCATCGTCGGCGCGATGATCTCGTCGAGGGCCTTTTTTGCCACTGCATCTGTCAAAACCGGTGCCGGGGAATAGGCCCCCATGCCGCCGGTATTGGGGCCGGTGTCGCCGGTGCCGACACGTTTGTGGTCTTGCGCGGTGCCGATTGGCAAAAGATCGCTACCATCGCAAAGAATGAAAAACGATGCTTCTTCACCGTCGAGAAATTCTTCGATCACCACTTCTGCGCCAGCGCTGCCAAAAGTACCGTGAAACATCTCGTCGACGGCATTAAGAGCGGTGGCCTCGTCGAAGGCGACAATAACGCCCTTGCCAGCTGCCAAGCCGTCGGCTTTGACCACAATTGGCGCACCTTGGGTGCGGATATAGTCTTTGGCGGCTTCGGCTTGGGTAAAGTGAGCATAAGCCGCAGTGGGAGCATTTGCAGCGTCACAAATTTGTTTGGTGAAATTTTTGCTACCTTCAAGGGCAGCGGCGGCTCTTGAGGGCCCAAAGACCAAAAACCCTGCCGCGCGCAACTCGTCACTGACCCCGGCGACCAGTGGCGCTTCAGGGCCAATGATGACAAAGTCAATCGCATTGGCCTCGGCAAACCCGACGACCGCAGCGCTGTTTTCGATGTCCAATGTTGCGCATTCCGCCAAGTCTGCGATGCCGGCATTGCCTGGCGCGACAATCAAACGGTCGCATTTGGGGTTTTGCTTTACGGCCCAGACCAGTGCATGTTCGCGACCACCGCCGCCGAGGATAAGAATATTCATGAAATGCACGCTCCTGCTTGGCCTTCGCTCGCGGGCGTTCTAAGCTGTGCTGAACCCAGTGGCAAGAAGTGAGACCGCATGTCTGATTTAATTGATGACCCGCGTGAGGGCCTGAACGAGCCTGAATTCAGCGTGACCGAAATTTCCGGTGCAATCAAGCGAGTGATTGAGAGCGGGTTTTCCCATGTGCGGATCCGTGGCGAGGTGGGCCGCGTGTCGATGCCGCGTTCGGGCCATATCTATCTGGATCTCAAAGATGATAGATCGGTGATTTCTGCCGTGGTTTGGAAAGGCGTGGCCGGGCGTCTGGCGACCCGCCCCGAAGAGGGGCTTGAGGTGGTGGCGACCGGGCGGATCACGACCTTTGGCGGCCAGTCAAAATATCAGTTGGTGATCGAGGATTTGAAACCTGCCGGGGTAGGGGCCTTGATGGCAATGCTAGAAAAGCGCAAGGCTGCCCTGCAGGCCGAGGGGCTGTTTGAGGCCGCACGCAAATCAGCCTTACCCTATCTGCCTGATGTGATCGGCGTTATCACCTCGCCGTCGGGTGCGGTGATCCGTGATATTCTGCATCGGCTGCGTGACCGTTTTCCACGCAAAGTGTTGATCTGGCCAGTGGCAGTTCAGGGCAAGAATTGTGCCCCTGAGGTGACCCGCGCCATTGAGGGCTTTAACGCCATGACACGGGGTGGTGCACTGCCGCGACCGGATTTGCTGATTGTGGCGCGCGGTGGCGGGTCGCTGGAGGATCTGTGGGGATTTAACGAAGAAAACGTTGCTCGCGCCGCAGCGGCGTCGACGATACCGCTGATTTCGGCGGTTGGACATGAAACCGACACTACATTAATCGATTTTGTCTCGGATGTGCGGGCGCCGACCCCGACGGCGGCGGCGGAACTGGCGGTGCCGGTGCGCCATGAATTGCTGGCGCTGGTGTCCGGTCAAGAGGCGCGGATGGCGCAAGCTCTGAGCAACCTTTTGAGCATGCGGCGCCAACGGTTGCGCGATTTGGGGCGGGCTTTGCCGCGCCCTGATGGTCTGTTGGAAACACCGCGGCAGAAACTTGATCTCTGGGGCGATCGCCTACCGGCAGGATTGATTCAGCTGGTACAACTGCGACGCCTGAGGGTTTCTGAACGCGCGGGCAGTCTGCGTCCAGCGCTTTTGCACAGGGCGGTGCGCGGCGAAGACAAGCGGTTGCAGACGCTCGCGCCGCGGTTGGCTCCGGGGTTGATGCGGGTTGTGGCCAGCAAACGCGAAGCGTTGGGTCGGCGCAGCGACCGGTTGAATGTGGCCCCATTACATCAAGATCTGGGACGTAAATCAAAAGATTTGACACGGCTCGCGGGTCGGCTCTCGGATGCGGGCACCCGTCAAATAGACAGCTGGCAAGAACGGATTGCAGCGCTGGATCGATTGCGCGAAACACTGGGCTATAAGGCGACCCTGCGCCGGGGCTATGCGGTTGTGCATNGTGACGGCCGTGTGNTGACCACGAAAAAAGCGGCCCGCGTTGCNATGGAGTTGGAGGTGGAGTTTGCCGACGGTCGCATGCGCTTGGTTGGCAAACCTGCCCGCAGGGTGAGCAAGCCCGACCCAGAGGCTGGCCCCCCCCAGCAGGGTGATCTGTTTTAGCACCTGTGCGGTATCAGCCGAATTAGGAACAGGTGTCCGGGTCGGCGAATTGGCGCTGGTAGGCAGTGGCGCTGGTGNCCAGAACACGTTGAAATGCGCGGTTCAGCCGCTGNGCGTCGCCAAAGCCACTGTGTTTGAGCACCCGTGCCATCGGCATACCGGTCAACAATCGGTCACAGACATGTCTGACGCGGATATGTTCCAGAAATTTCATTGCAGACAGGCCGGTGTCGCGCTTGAAATGACGCGACANACTGCGCGGTGTCATATGAGCGTATGCTGCCATTTCGGTCAATGTCCAAGAGGCTTGTGGGGTTTCAAACATTGCATCGATCAATCTGCCCAAGCCGCCTTGTGTCGCAAACTGGCCTTTAAGTGTTGGAGCGAATTGGCGCTGTCCGCCGGTGCGGTGCATCGAGACCACCAGTTCTTGTGCCACCCGCAGGGCACACTCGCTACCACAGTCTTGCCGGATCAGTTTCAGCGCCATGTCGATCCCNGTCGTCACACCGGCAGAGGTGCACAGCCCGTCTTGTAAAATATAGATTCTGTCCAAATTCCATTGAACGGCGGGAAACCGGAGCGTGATCTGCTTTTGACGTGACCAATGGGTGGTGGCGGGTTTGCCGTCTAGAATGCCAGAATTTGCCAGTAGTAATGCCCCCGAACAGACCGCCGCCAGACGACCGCCNGGGTGGTGCAAATGCCAGTCCCCGATCAGGGTNNTNAATGTGGGGTCTTNGAGTGCTNTGTCGATGCCAACGCCACCGGGGATCAGTAAATCATATGGCACTGAGCGGCTGTCGGTCTGGCTTGGCGTTGTTGTGATGGACGCATCTGCAACCAGAGATAAGCCGCAGCTTGCACGCACCGCTNGGCCATCGATCGAGANNTAGNGCAGCCCATAGGCTTTGTCGCCNTCGATATACGCCGNGCTAAAAGCCTGTGCGGGACCAGCCACATCCAGCACATTAATGCCATCAAACAGCAACACATCGATCTGGCGGCNTATTTTGTCCATAATTGATAAGACTATGACGTTTAAGCCAGNNNGAAAACATATAGAGTTGTGTCAGTTCCAACATAGGGGTCCACCGGTGTTTACGCGTAATTTCAAGTTGATTTTGATCACAAATGTTATCCTGAGCACAGCCATGCCGATGTTGGTGCTTCTTGGGGCGCTGGCCGGTGCGGCCCTGTCTCCTGTGGCCTATGCCGCCACGATACCNCCTTCTGTGCAAATATTGGCGGCGGTTTTGGCGGCGGCGCCGATGTCGCTTTATATGGGGCGGGTCGGCCGCAAAAAAGGGTTCGTTCTGGCGGCTGTCTTNCTGGCTGCGGGTGGATTATTGGGCGTCTTTGCNATGATCNTGCAGCACTTTATTTTGCTCTGTNTTGCGCATTTTGTCATGGGGGTGGCTTTTGTCGGTATAAATTTCCTGCGTTTTGCAGCCGCCGAGGTGGTGCCCCGGCGTTGGACGTCGAACGCCATTTCCTATACATTAGCCTCGGGGTTAATTGCTGCTTTTATCGGGCCTGAAGTGTTTTCGGCCACGAAAGATATGCTGCCATCGGGGGCCTATGCAGGCGCTTATGCGGCCATCGCCGTGCTTGGCAGCTTTGGGATATTTCCCATTTTGGCGTTGCGTGGCCTGCCACCCGTTCCCAAGGGGCGGGCTGTAGATGGGCGGGCTTATGCCCTTTTTCTGCGCCCCAAAATTGCAATAGCCGTGGCTGGTGCGGCGGTGTCTCAGGCAGTAATGGCTCTGCTGATGACGCCAACCGCTCTGGCTATGGTGGGGTGTGGCTTTGCTGAAGATCAAGCAGCCGATGTGATCAAATGGCATGTGATTGCGATGTTTGCACCGGGGTTTTTCACTGGTGCGCTGATCCAACGCTTTGGCGTTATGGTGATTATCTCAGCTGGCATGGTGGCTTTGGCA
>NYVC01000009.1 GCA_002684375.1 Marinovum sp. | reverse complement strand
AAAAGCTCAAAGACCGGTTGTTCAAGTCGTCATTAAAGCTGGATGCCGGTTTGGAGGCAATTGTCGACGAGGCCCCGGCTCCAGTCGAGGGTGCGCAGGCTGACTTATCTGTCAATGATCTGCCAGAAGACGACCATCCTGACAGCTCTCCGTCAGAAAATCCTTTGCCTGAAGATAAATCAATTGCAGCCGAGCGGCCTGTAGAGGAGCCACACCAAGGCTCAGAAGCCCTGGCCGTCGAGCGGGTTGATAGGGCTGCGTCACCATCGGTATCTGAAACCGCACAACCCGCACCTGAGGCAATATCGACGCCAGATCCCGCAAAGGCCGGGCATGCTGAAACAGAACCAGCAGCGGCAGCAGATGAAAATGCTGCGGATGAAAATACTGCGGATGAAAGTACTGCGGATGACAGTACTGCGGATGAAAATACCCCTGATGAAAATATCGTGGTATCCGCAACCCGATCTGCGGGGCGCGCAAAGGGCTTTTTGGGGCGGATTTTCAATCGCGGCGACAAACCTTTGGATCCCAAGCGCCGCTTGGATGATGATATGCTCGAACAACTCGAAGAGCTGTTGATCTCGGCCGATATGGGCGTTGATACGGCCATGCGGGTCACCGCCAACATGGCTGAGGGGCGTTTCGGCACATCNCTGTCGGTGGCTGATATCAAAAGTCTTTTGGCGCAAGAAATCACTCGGATNATGGAGCCTGTCGCCAAACCGCTGCCGCTTTATGCTAAAAAACCTCAGGTGGTGCTTGTGGTGGGGGTCAACGGCTCGGGTAAGACGACCACCATTGGCAAGTTAGCAAGCCAATTCAAGACGGCGGGTAAAACTGTGGTGATCGCAGCTGGTGATACGTTTCGTGCCGCAGCGGTGGAGCAGTTGCAAATCTGGGGGGATCGCGCCGGGGTGCCNGTTCTGACCGCACCGGAAGGNTCGGATCCGGCCAGCCTTGCGTTTGACGCGATGACCAAAGCCGAAGCTGATGGCGNAGATCTTTTAATGATTGACACGGCAGGGCGTTTGCAGAACCGCGCCGATCTGATGGAGGAGCTGGCTAAAATTGTNAGGGTGATCCGCAAAAAAGACCCAGAGGCGCCGCATAACACNCTNNTGGTGCTTGATGCGACAACAGGGCAGAATGCGGTGCTTCAGGTCGAGACCTTTCAGCGTCTGGCTGATGTCTCGGGNNTGGTCATGACCAAGCTGGATGGCACTGCGAAAGGTGGCGTGCTGGTGGCTTTGGCTGATAAATTCGGTCTGCCGATCCACGCGATTGGCGTTGGTGAGCAGATTGATGATCTGGCGCCTTTTGATCCCGAAGAATTTGCCGCTGCGCTGACTGGAACCCGGCTCGGAACCCGACCGTGACCNNTCNGGCNTGTCCGGGCTGCGGGCNCCGAAAATTATGAGCGAATGGCTATTGTCGCTGCGCGGCACCGAGGCGGGGAATCAACTGGCAATGGTGTTGGCGCTGCAAGCGGCTTTTTTGCATGCGGTTTTTGGCGCGCTGCAGAAAGGCCGGTATGACCCTTGGCTTACCCGGGGGGCGATCGATGCGTGTTGCAGCCTGATGGCCGCGCCCATTGCGCTGNTTTTGGTGCCTTGGCCCGATCCCTATATGTGGCCAATTTTCTTTTGCGTTTTTGCAATTCACTTGATTTATAAAATTTTACAGGGTTTGGCGTACACCCGAGGCGCTTACACGGTGGTCTATCCGGTGGTGCGCGGTACCGGGCCGTTGTTTACAGTTATTGGGGCGTATCTTTTATTCGGAGAAGTGTTTGCTCCGCTGCAATGGTTTGGGGTGGCGGTTTTGCTGGCTGGTATTTTTGGTCTGGCGGTTTACAATATGATTTATCTGGAGAACGGGCGGGATACACTGTGGATGGCGATGGTTTTTGCCATCGCGACGGGGTTGCTCGTTGCGCTCTATACCACCTACGATGCTTATGGCATAAGGGCTGCACGCGACCCGTTTACCTTTCTGGCGTGGTTTTTCCTGTTCGACGGTCTGGTGCTGCCGGGATTTATATATCGGCGCTGGCTGCGGATGCCAGATGCTCCGGCTTTGGGGCCGCTTATGGTGCGGGGTTGTGTTGGCGGCCTTGTTGCCTTTATGAGCTTTGGTTCAGTGATGTTGGCAACGCTCTTGGGCAAGGTCGGCGAGGCGGCGGTTTTGCGAGAGACCTCGACGATTTTCGCCGCATTAATTGGCTGGCTGGTGTTGAAAGAAACGGTTGGACCGCGACGAATCGGCTTAATGGCCCTGATTGCGCTGGGCGCAGTGATAGTAGAAGTAGGAGGCTGAATATGTCGGACAAACAGGTCAGTAACGGGCTTAAATCGGCGCTGGAGTTTGGCCCAGTGGCCTTGTTCTTTATCGCCTATATCTGGCTTAAGGATGAGGTTTTCCAGTTTGATGGTACTGAGTATGGGGGCTTTATCATCGTCACGGCGGGATTTGTGCCGCTGATGATCCTCAGCACTCTGGCGCTTTGGAAACTGACCGGAACGCTGTCGAAAATGCAGATTTTTACCGTTGTGCTGGTGACGGTTTTTGGGGGGTTGAGCGTTTGGCAAAACGATAAGAGTTTTTTGCAAATGAAGCCGACGATCCTGTATTTGTTATTTGCGGCTATTCTGGGGTTTGGTTTGCTGCGCAAGCAGTCGTACCTGCAGTATATGATGGGCGAGATGATGCCTTTGCAGGATCGTGGGTGGATGATTTTGACCCAGCGCATGGCCTTACTTTTTCTTGCTCTGGCGGTTCTGAACGAGGTGATCTGGCGCAATATGAGTGAAGAGACGTGGGTTTATTTCAAGACATTTGGCCTGCCAATGGGCATCTTCAGCTTTTTCATCTTTCAAGGCGGGCTGTTTAAAGAACACGCCATACGGGACGATACAGAAGAATAACGCAGCAACGGGCTGCGTTATTCTAAGTTGGTAAAGTTGGGCGCAGCTGACACATCGCGGCAGGGCGTGATGCGGTCTAGGCGTTGCGCTTGAACAAGAGCTCTTGGGCGTTTTTGTCTGTTTGCAGGTTGCTGCGGCTGTCTTGCGCAAGGGCGCGACCGCGTTGGACTGCATCGCGGGATTTTACTGCGCTAAGCCAACGTTCGAGGTGAGGTTTGTCCGCGAGGGTTTGCTGTTGGCCCCGCCATTGGTTGACCCAAGGCCAAAGAGCCATATCCGCAATCGAATAAAAGTCACCCGCCACATAGGCATTCTGCTCTAATTGGCGGTCCAGCACGCCATAGAGCCGCGCTACTTCTGTACGGTAGCGATCCTTAGGATAAGGCAGATCGTGCGGGGGATCCATTGCCGGGGCATATTTGAGAAAGTGGTGTGCCTGTCCGGCCATCGGCCCTACGCCGCCCATTTGCCACATCAACCACTGGTCTACTGCAATTTTTTCGCGCTCTGTCGAACCGTAAAACAGGCCAGTTTTACGGGCCAAATAAAGCAAAATTGCCCCCGATTCAAAAATTGAAACTGGCGCGCCATCGGGGCCGTTTGGGTCCGTGATTGCCGGCATGCGATTGTTTGGGGCAATTTTTAAAAAAGCTGGATCAAACTGGTCGCCGGCACCAATATTTATTAAATGTGTCGTATAGGGCAGGTTCATTTCCTCAAGTGCTATGGAAATTTTCCAGCCGTTGGGGGTGGGCCAATAATACAAATCTATAACTTTGTTCATAAAACTCTCCAATTCAAATGCTTACATTGCTTGCTGTTTAATCAATTGGCAAGTTGGTGATGGTCATAGTGCCGTGGGAAACCGCATATTAAAGGCTCTGGGCTCCGCGAGAAAAGAATCTGTGAGGGGCTTGTCTTAGGATCGGTTTTGCGACTGTGGTTTGTTGCAATCCTGTTGACGTGATAAACCTAAGGGGGTACCGGTATTCCGTGAGTGGCGATTTGTAACCGGATTGTGGGCCACGATAAATAAGCCACTAAAGAGGTCAGGTAAAAAAGGGTACCCCTTTCGCTTGGCTGCGTTTGGGGTTTTTCTTTTGGAGTAAGTTATGAGCAAAGACTGGAACAGACGGACAAAACTGGTTCATGCTGGCACCCGTCGCAGTCAATATAATGAAGTCAGCGAAGCGATCTTTTTAACTCAGGGATTTGTCTATGACAGTGCCGAGGCCGCCGAGGCGCGGTTTTTGAAAGCGGGCAAGGACGAATTTATCTATGCGCGCTATGGTAATCCAACAGTTGCGATGTTCGAAGAGCGNATGGCGGCGCTGGAAGGCACCGAAGATGGGTTTGCCACAGCGT
Source organism: Marinovum sp. (assembly GCA_002684375.1). Taxonomy (GTDB): domain Bacteria; phylum Pseudomonadota; class Alphaproteobacteria; order Rhodobacterales; family Rhodobacteraceae; genus CPC320. The sequence goes on along the minus strand of NYVC01000009.1, from coordinate 10,224 downwards.
CGGGCATGGCCGCCGTCAGTGGCGCATTGATGGCTGTGCTGAAGGCTGGCGATCATGTGGTTGCAGGGCGGGCGCTGTTTGGGTCTTGCTTGTATGTGCTTGAACATGTTCTGCCGCGCTATGGCGTCATAGTCAGTTTCGTTGATGGAACTGATCTGGAACAATGGCGAACGGCAATCACGGCGGACACGCGTGCGGTGTTTTTCGAGTCTATCTCTAATCCGGCGTTGGAAGTGATCAATATTAAGGCCGTCTCAGATTTGGCNCATGAGGTGGGNGCACTGGTTGTCGTCGANAATGTCTTTGCGACGCCGGTATTTTCCCGCGCTGTGGAACAGGGGGCGGATTTAATCATTTATTCCACCACNAAACANGTGGATGGACAGGGCCGGACACTGGGCGGCGTGATTCTTGGCAGCNCCGCGTTGATCCGTGAAACGGTGGAACCCTATATGAAGCATACTGGTGGTTCGATGAGCCCGTTCACCGCTTGGATGATGGTGAAATCACTTGAAACCATCGACCTTCGCGTGCGGGCCCAGACCGCGACAGCGTTGGCGTTGGCCGAGGCGCTGGCAGATCACCCAAAGCTGCACCGCATGATTTACCCCGGGCATTGCAGCCATCCGCAGCACGCGTTGGTCAAGCAGCAGATGGGCGAGGGCGGCACCGTGCTTTCGATTGATGTCGCGGGGGGACAAGAGGCAACTTTCAAATTTTTGAATGCCCTGCAGATTGTGATTATTTCAAANAATCTTGGCGATGCAAAATCAATCGCGACTCATCCGGCGACAACAACGCACCAACGTTTGCCCGAGGCGCAAAAAACTATTTTGGGCATCACACCCGGATTGGTCAGACTGAGTATCGGACTTGAGGATCAAGCCGATTTAATCGCAGATTTCCATCAGGCACTGGCATGCTGTTGATCTGCGTATTTTATTAAAACCTGCGTTTATGCTGGTTTTTACGGGTTTTCTAAGATTATTTGTAAGGCGGGCGGGAATAGACTTTGGCATTTTGCGTAGGAGGTACTAAGTAAGAGGTACCAGACATCGCGAAAGACGGATTTATGAATATTCATACGCGTGAGGCCGATAATATCTCTCTTCAGGATAAAGCGGATGCGGCGCTTGATGTGCTACGGGTCTGGTCGCAAAGCGCCAGTCAAGACGAGCTTGCGGCGATGGCAAAGCGCCTTGCCCCGCTGGCAGCACCGGCCGGCTATCCCGACCTTTCNCAGGACTATCCCGAAGAATTTGTCGCCGATCCGGNCTATAAATCNGGCCTGCCAGATTTGCANAATGGTCCCAGTTCGCTNATCCGTGGCGCACAGCGGGCGATCCAGCATGTGGGGATCTCGAATTTTCGGCTGCCGATCCAGTTTCACACTCGCGACGATGGCGACGTCAGGCTCGAGACCTCAGTCACTGGTACCGTAAGCTTGGAGGCTGGCAAAAAGGGCATTAACATGTCACGCATCATGCGCAGTTTCTATGGTCACGCCGAGCGCACATTCAGTTTTGACGTGGTTGAGGCGGCGCTAGATGATTATAAGGCCGATCTGGAAAGCTTTGATGCGCGGATTCATATGCGGTTTTCTTTTCCGGCGAAAGTCGACAGTTTGCGCTCTGGTCTGTCGGGGTATCAATATTACGATATCGCGCTGGAGCTGATCGAACAACACGGTCAACGCAGGCGTATCATGCATCTCGATTATGTCTATAGCTCGACCTGCCCCTGTTCGCTTGAGTTAAGCGAACATGCGCGTCAAACCCGCCACCAGTTGGCAACGCCGCATTCGCAGCGTTCGGTGGCGCGTATATCGGTAGAATTGGTCGAGCAGAACTGTCTTTGGTTCGAGGATTTGATAGATATGTGTCGCCGTGCGGTGCCGACTGAAACTCAGGTTATGGTCAAGCGCGAGGATGAGCAGGCGTTTGCCGAATTGAATGCTGCCAATCCGATTTTTGTCGAAGATGCGGCGCGGCTGTTTTGCGAGCAGTTGCATCAAGACGGTCGGATTGGAGATTTCAGAGTGATTGCCAGCCACCAAGAAAGTTTGCACAGCCACGACGCGGTGAGCATTTTAACCGAAGGCCAGACCTTTGCGGCAGACAGTCTGGATCCGCGGTTGTTCCAATCGCTGTTTCACACCGGCTGAGCAAGGCTTTCGCAATGCGGCTTGACACTTGGCGGATCGCCGTCCAACGGTTGGTGTATGTTTGATCTGCGTCCCGTCGGATATGTAACCGGTCTTTTGGTTACCTTTTTGGGCTTGGCAATGTTATTGCCGATGCTTGTGGATATCGTCGAAGGACAAGGCCATTGGATGGCCTTTTTAGAAAGTGCGATTATCTCGACCCTGACCGGTGGATTAATGGCATTGGCGTGCTCCAACGGTGTCAGGCAGGGTTTGAGTATCCAACAAACCTTTTTACTGACCACCGGTGTCTGGGTGGCTCTGCCGGTTTTTGGCGCGCTGCCATTCATTCTTGGAGATACCGAGGCCCGTGTGGTCGATGCCTTTTTCGAAGCAATGTCGGGGCTTACCACGACCGGATCAACCGTGTTCTCAGATCTGGATCAAATGCCTAAGGGCCTGCTCTTGTGGCGTGGGCTGCTGCAGTGGTTGGGTGGGATCGGGATCATCGTTGTGGCGATGGTGTTTTTGCCTGAACTGCGGGTCGGTGGTATGCAAATTTTCCGTTCGGAAGGTTTTGACACGTTTGGTAAAATACTCCCACGCGCAACGGAAATCTCGTCGCGGATTTCAAGTATTTACCTGTTTCTCACGATGAGCTGTGCCGCAGCGTATATGCTAAGCGGGATGACGGCCTTTGATGCCACGGTGCACGCGATGACGACAATTGCCACTGGAGGGTTTGCAAATTATGATGCATCTTTTGCAGCGTTTGAAGGGGCTTCAGTCTCTGTTGCAGTGGTGTTTATGATCCTCGCAGCCTTGCCGTTTGTGCGTTTTGTGCAGATGACCGCTGGAACAGCCCGGCCGCTGCTGCAAGATAGTCAGATCAGATTTTTCCTAAAAACAACAGTATTGATCATTGTGGGTCTGACCTTGTGGCGGGTTGTGCATGATGGCGTCACAACTGTCGAAGGGGTCCGCAATGTGGTGTTTAATGTGGTGTCGATCCTAACCGGTACCGGGTATGCCAGTGCTGATTATATGCTCTGGGGGGGACTGCCAGTGACGGTGTTGTTTTTCGTAGGCTTGATCGGCGGCTGTGCGGGGTCAACGTCGTGCTCTATTAAAGTGTTTCGCTATCAGCTTCTGTTTGCTTCTATTAAAGCCCAGCTGCGCAAGATCCACTCTCCCAATGGTATGTTTACGCCGCGATATGACGGGCGCTCGATTGACGAGGATGTCTTGAATTCGGTGATGTCGTTTTTTGTGTTCTTTATTGTAACCCTGGGCGTTGTCGCGGTGTTGCTTGGCTTGACGGGGTTGGATTTCATCACCTCGCTCTCTGGCGCATCGGCGGCCTTGGCCAATATTGGACCTGGATTAGGGGATCACATCGGGCCGGCGGGCAATTTTGCAGGTTTGAACGACAGTGCGAAATGGCTGTTGGCCGCAGCGATGCTGATTGGCCGGCTGGAACTGATGGTGGTTTATGCCATCCTGACGGTAAAGTTCTGGCGGGTTTGAGCCCGCCACCCTTGTGCGCAAGGGTCGCGACGTCGTGTCGGGGATCTCGCCGGCTCGCATGGGATGTCACATGAGAACGGGCTTAGCCCCAGCAGCTGACCAGCGCGGTGATGTCACGCGCCGTTTGGGCTCTCGCCGTATTGGCAACCGGAGAGGACGTTTCTGATTTTCTTGACCAGACACCACTTCGTTCAAGCAGGGCGAGCATCGCTTCGACAGTTACGGCAAAACTGACGTCTTCAGGCAACTGTCTGGGGCCGTTTTGAGGATCTTGCAACATGCCCAACACCGTGCCGCCTGCGCTTAGTACCGGCCCGCCAGCATCGCCGGACATTGCGGGCAGTGTCAGGCGCAAAAGAGTGGTCTCGCCGCTCAGACCCCTATCATCGGTGACGGTGCCCGAAGTCAAGCTTGGTGTGTCCAAGACGCCTTCAAATGAGTAACCCGCAACTATAATATCCTCGCCGACACGCGCCGGCAGGGTTGAGAAACGCCCGATCGCGATGGGGCTTAACGGGTCTTTTGGTGTGACGAGGACCAGCCCCAAGTCGGGATCAGTGGCTGTGACTTCCGCACTGAAATCGCGGTCTATGGTTAGGCTTGTGCAACCGTCAACGGCCTCGATTGTTGTGAGCAACAGGCCACTATCGGCCACAAATATCCCTGACCGGCTGTGTTTGGGACGCAGAATCTCAAATCCGGATAAAAGGTCGTTATCGACCGTTTCAAGGGCTGAGTCGCTAGGCTTGAGGACGCCTTCAATCGCGGTGAAGCTTTTTTGCATCTGGGAGAGAATCATCTCGTAGCCGGTTGCGTCGCTGCGCGGCCAGACCAGAGTGAATCCTTTTATCTCTCCATTTTTCAGACGCGCTTGCGTGTGGCTTATTATCGTGTCGTTTTGGCTGGAAATGACAAAATTGTCGCGTTTCAAAACCCGCTTACCGCCGGATGGAATACTGTCGAGGGTCTGCATGACCTTATACAGGCTTTTGAGCGTTGCGCGGTTGCCTTCTTGGCTGATCAGCAGTGTACCAGCCTGTTCGCCATCGCGCTGGGCATACCGGACAAAAGGATATGTGTATTGCGCCGCTGACAGTTGAGCCATCGGCAGCATCACGCTGATGCCCGCTTCGGTGTTGCGCACGGTTTGCAGGCCGATTGTCTCAANCGCCAACTGATAATCCGCCAGTAANCCATTGCGCTGGCTCAGGGTGAGCACTCCTGTGGGGTCAAAACTATTNGCGCTTTGCCAGGNCTTCATAGATCTGCGTGACATTGGACCATATTGGCCGTCGATATCCCCCTTGTAGACGTCAGCCCATGCCAATGCCCGCTGCAGCTGTTTGCGCTCGTCGCGCGACATCAGGCTTTCGCTGTTGCGGGCTTCGGTCAGAGTTTGAGTGGATTGCGGTGCTGGTGTTTGGGTTACAACAAGGGGGGGCTCAGCTTCTGCCGGAGCCTCCGGGNCTGTGGGGGCTTCCGGCGTAGGTACAACGACGGGTTCCGGCGTGGATTCCACAATCGGTTCGGGTAGCAGGGTGGTGGTGATTTCCTCGGGCGCAGCCAATAGGTCTTCGCCCGGTGGCCAAAATTGTCGTGCGTAATCCTGAGCATAGCTGGTAAAACTATCAGCGGGCACTTGCCCCGAATCGCGGTAGACCTGCAGCAGATTTTGGGCAGTAATCTCAGAATAGGGTCCCAAAGCTATGACATACCAACCGGAGGCGAGCGCAAAGCCCGCGACATCGGGGAGGAAACTTTCATAATACNGCGCNCTCTCTTCTGCCTCGGCCTCGGTGGGNTGNGCATCGATCTGTAACCANGCGTTGTCTTGCGCCTGAGTTTGTGCTGTGGTCACAAGGACCATCCAAAGAGCCGAAATCAATAGTTTCATACCACTGCCTTGTATCTTGCGCCTCGGTCCGAGACTTTTTGTGTCAGGTCTGTATTTAACAGATGTTACGCGCGGTGCACGTCAAAATATGGCCTGTCTGGCAATTGACCCTTGCGGCTGTGCCGCATAGGTAGGGCAGGCGATTTCAAGGGGTGTTATAATGACCATGAGACAGGACAGACCGCGTTGCTTTCAGGACATCATCCTGCGGCTGCAATCTTATTGGGCAGCGCAGGGCTGCGCGATTATGCAACCCTATGATATGGAAGTTGGTGCCGGCACCTTCCACCCGGCCACCACGTTNCGCAGTCTCGGTACGCGGGCTTGGGCGGCCGCTTATGTGCAGCCGTCGCGGCGCCCCACCGATGGTCGCTATGGCGAAAATCCTAATCGCCTACAACATTATTATCAGTATCAAGTGCTGATCAAACCCAGCCCACCGAACCTGCAAGCGCTTTACCTTGGCTCGTTGGACGCTATCGGTATCGACATGGATTTACATGATATTCGCTTTGTTGAGGATGATTGGGAAAGCCCAACCCTTGGCGCATGGGGACTTGGTTGGGAGGTCTGGTGCGATGGCATGGAAGTATCGCAGTTTACTTATTTCCAACAGGTTGGTGGGCATGACTGCCACCCTGTTTCGGGTGAGTTGACCTATGGCCTAGAACGCNTGGCGATGTATGTATTGGGCGTGGACCACGTTATGGAAATGCCGTTTAACGATCCTGATGCGGTNATAGCGCTGTCTTATGGTGACGTGTTCCGTCAAACCGAAGAGGAATATGCGCGCTGGAATTTCGACGTTGCCAACACCGAGACCTTGCTGCACCATTTTGAAGACGCCGAAAAAGAGTGCCACAGCATTCTNGAGCAACCGCATGTGGATCCGAAAACNGGCAAGCGGATTATCATGGCGCATCCTGCCTATGATCAATGCATCAAGGCCAGCCATCTGTTCAATCTGCTTGACGCTCGTGGGGTGATTTCGGTCACTGAGCGGCAGGCCTATATTGGTCGTGTGCGAGCTTTGGCGAAGCAATGCGCCGATGCCTTCGTNTTGACCGAAGCCGGAGGTCATGCGCTGTGACTGGAAAAATTCTTGCGGCCTGCATCGTTCTTGCAGCCNTGATCGCTGGCGGCTCGATTTATTATTTGCAGGTCTATGCTTACTATACCACGGTTGCCGTGCATGGCAGNGAAGATGTTATGNTGACGGCGCAGGCGTCCGGCCAGCCTGAGGCAATTNCCTATCGTGATTTTCAGGCGATTGACTCTGACAGCTCGCCGATCCGTTATCGTGGTTGTTTCACCAGCGCGCAATCGCCCGAGACGCTGGCGCAAAGCTATCAGGTGATTGAAAAAGCCGAACCGCGGGTCGCGCCGGGATGGTTTGCNTGTTTTGATGCAGATCGCATTGGCGCTGCTTTGGAAAGNGGTGCTGCAATGGCCTTTATGGGTACTGAAAATATCCGGTATGGCATCGACCGGATCGTAGCGGTCGAACCTGATGGCACCGGTCATGTCTGGCACCGGATCAACCGGTGCGGCAAAATCGTTTTTGCGGGCCGAACAGCGCCCCCTGATTGCCCTAAACCTCCGGAAAGTAACTGATTATGCCTGATCTTTTAATTGAACTGTTTTCTGAGGAAATTCCTGCAAGAATGCAGGCGCGCGCGGCGGATGATTTTAAAAAGCGTATGACGGACGGGTTGGTTGAGGCAGGGCTGACCTATGAGGGGGCGGCGGCCTTTGTCAGCCCGCGACGTCTGACCTTGACCGTGCAGGGCCTGTTGTCGGCCAGCCCGACCTTGCGTGAAGAACGCAAAGGGCCAAGGGTCGATGCACCTGAAAAGGCAATTGAAGGATTTCTGCGCGGGGCGGGGGTCGGCCGCGATCAGCTGGAGCAGCGCGAAGAGAAAAAAGGCACAGTCTTTTATGCGTTGATTGAAAAGCCGGGCCGTCCCGCACAGGNGATCGTTGCTGAGGTTCTGGAGCGGGTGATCCGCGGCTTTCCCTGGCCAAAATCGATGCGCTGGGGATCGGGAACGCTGCGTTGGGTGCGTCCGCTGCAATCTATTTTATGTCTGCTCAGTGACGAAGCCGGTGNGGAAGTAGTGCCTTTNGAGATCGAGGGAATTGTTGCGGCAGACCAGACATTTGGTCATCGGTTTATGGCGCCTGATCCGATTGCTGTCAGCAATTTTGACACCTATCAAAACCAGCTAAAGCGCGCTTATGTGATGTTGGATGCCGCAGAGCGCCGCGATATGATTTGGAATGAGGCGACCACACAGGCCTTTGCACTTGGGCTTGAAGTGATCGAGGATTCGGGGCTGTTGGCTGAAGTGACCGGCTTGGTGGAATGGCCTGTGGTNTTGATGGGGCAGATTGATCCGGAGTTTCTGGATCTGCCGGGGGAGGTTTTAAAGACCTCAATGAAAGAGCATCAAAAGTTTTTTTCCGTTCTGAATCCTAAAACNGGTAAAATCGAGCGTTTTATCACTGTCGCCAATCGNGAGACGGCCGATCAGGGTCAAACTATTTTGGCTGGCAATCAAAAGGTTTTGTCTGCGCGNTTGGCGGATGCCAAGTTTTTTTGGGAAAATGATCTGAGGGTTGCCAAGGGTGATGGGCTGTCGGTTTGGACCGAGGCGCTTTCGACGGTCACCTTCCACAACAAGCTGGGAAGTGAACAGGCGCGGATTGATCGCATTGCTGTATTGGCGCGGTATCTTGCGCCGGTAGCTTCCGCAGACGCCGATATGGCCGAACAGGCCGCGCGTGCTTCCAAAGCCGATCTGTCGTCGGAAATGGTGTATGAATTTCCTGAACTACAGGGTGTAATGGGGCGTTACTATGCGACGGCTGCNGGCTTGCCTGCTTCGGTTGCCGAGGCGTGTGAGGCGCATTACGCGCCACTGGGCCCCTCGGATCAGGTGCCAACAGCGCCGGTGGCGGTGGCCGTGGCGCTGGCCGACAAGCTGGACAAGCTGACCGGCTTCTGGGCGATTAACGAAAAGCCGACCGGATCGAAAGATCCGTTTGCGCTGCGTCGGGCCGCGTTAGGAGTGATCCGGCTGTTGCTGGAAAACCGGTTGAGCTGTGGTCTAATGACAGTTTTTGCCCAAGGGTATGACGGTGCGGATGCAGATGATTTGCTGGGCTTTTTCCATGATCGGCTCAAAGTATATCTGCGTGATCAAGGCATCCGCCACGATGTGATCGACGCCTGTACCGCGATGGCGGGTAATGATGACCTGACACTATTGTCCACGCGGGCGGCGGCGGTGTCGGATTTTATCAAGACCAATGACGGTGAAAATCTGCTGCAGGCGTTCAAACGGGCTAATAATATTCTTGATCAGGCCGAGGCCAAAGATGGGGTTGAATATTCCTATGGCGCGGATGTGAAATATGCCGAAGCTGAGGTNGAACGTGCTTTATTTGCCGCTCTTGACGCCAAGGCCGGNACGATCGAGGCGGCGGTTCTGGCCGAAGATTTCGTCGCAGCCCTGTCTGGTATGGCTGANTTGCGGAAGCCTCTGGATGATTTTTTCGAAGCGGTCCAGATCAATGACGAAAATGCTGTTATTCGCCGCAACCGTCTGAATTTGCTCAGTCGTATTCGGGCGATTTGCCTGTCTGTTGCCGATTTCACCAAGGTCGAGGGNTAACAGACCCAGCGCTGACCACGGGTATGGTTGGTACGCTGTACGCTTTTGCTTGCTTGAGCGCCTGTCGCGGTTATGCTGCACCGGTAACAAATAGGTGCGGCAGTGCAGCAAAACGATCCAAATATCACGCTTATAACCGCCACAGCGCCGTTGTCGGCAGCCACTCATGGCGGTCGTGCGAAATGCCTGCAGCGTTTGATCAGGCTTGATTTGCCCGTCCCCTGTACCGTGGCGCTGTCGTTTGACGCGGTGCATGCGATTGCAGCGGGGAACANGCCGGATATGCAGGCTATACTGACTGCGTTCGATACGGATGATCTTTTGTGCGTGCGGCCCTCGTCGGAAGATCCTGACTGGGGTGGGCCGAGGGCGATTCTAAACATAGGCATGAATGACAATCGTTATCAGGCCCTGCGCTCTCAATTGGGTCACGAGGCAGCTGCGGGGCTGTATATTCGGTTTGTACAAAGCTATGCGGTGCATGTGGCTCGGCTTGACCCGGATATGTTCGACACCAGCGCAGCTTTTGGGCCACAAGAGCTGGCGCAGGCGCTACAGGCTTATGAGGCTGAGACAGAGGAAGAGTTTCCGCAGGATCCGGCGGTTCAGCTAGCCGAAGTGCTGCGGTCGATGGCGCGGACTTGGGAAGGCGTAACAGCGCGGCTTTTGCGACAGGCAAAAGGTGCTCCGGTTGATGCAAAACTAGGCCTTGTGGTGCAAAAAATGGCATTGAGCTTAGGGCAGGGAGCATCGGGATCGGGGGTGTTTCAAATGGTTAGTTCGGTGACTGGACTGCCCAAGCTCACGGGGCATTATTTCAATCAAAGTCAGGGCCGCACGGCTGCGCAGGGTGAACAGACGGTTTATCTTGAACGCGACCCTCGGGGACCGTCGCTCGAGGATTAGGTGCCAGAGGCGTTTGAGGCCTTAAAACAGCATTCGGTGTTAATGCGCAGCCGGTTGCGTGAAGAAATGCAGATTGA
>NYVC01000077.1 GCA_002684375.1 Marinovum sp. | reverse complement strand
GCTTAGAATAATAAGCTCCGTCGAGGATCAGGTGGCGAGTTGGGAAATCTTTAGTCCCAGCCCAAACAGTCTGAAGGTCGCTAGCGTCGAAAGCCGCAGCGGTTGAATCGAGAACAGCGGCCCCATAGTTTGCTGCGGTGATTGGAGCAAAAACCGCATCGCGGCAAGCGGTTCCGATCACCTGGAGATTCTTCCGAAGAAGTGAGCGAAGACGATGCCCATTGTTGAGCTCGGCTTGTGTGACTTTAAATGAAATCGAGTGCTGGTTGACTGTTACGGCACGAGCGATTTTTGTGGAGTCACTGCTTGAGGTATAGCTCGAGGGATTCGTCTGAGCGGTTGCGCCACCCGAAACGACTTCGACTTGAATCCGGGAGCCAGGAGCTACAGGATTGACAGCGACGTCGAGACTGAAATTGTCGAGTAGTCCCAGGACCGGCCCGAGAGTGGTAATTGATTCCTCTGCGAGTGTGTCCACTGCGAGGGCTGCTGCAAATGTGTTTGCCATTTTTTTAGATAGTTAAGTTGTTTTTGGTTTTAGTTTTTCGCCCTTACTCCGATTGAAGTCTTTCGATTTCCTTGCGGTTTTTTGCAAAGAATTCTCTTCGCTCCTGACCTGGTTGCATTGCCAGGTAAGACTCGAGGACGTTGCCAACATTTTTGGCATTTGGAGCCGGAAGGTCGGCCGCTTCTGCAAAGTCAAAACCACACTCGATTAAGCGGGATTCGACCGTAAGCGCACAGTTTTCCAGTTCCTTGTTTTCGGCTCTTAAAATCTCAAGTTCATCCTGGATTTTTTCGAGCTCATCAACCCGGCCGGAGAGTTCCGCCTCGAGTTTTTCAGCACGGACAAGAGCAGCTTTTGCGCTCGATTCCCCGTCGTTCTCGGCGCTTTTATCACCCGATAGAGCGGCCAAAATTCTTCCCCAGGTCGAGAGCTCGGCTTTCGCCTTCACTTCGTCCTGCAATTCTTTTTCGATTTCCTCCTGGTCGGCCTCGATCTCGGCCTCTCCTTGGTCGTCGGATTCTTGGACCTGGTCTTCCTCGAGTGCCTCAACCTCCTCGACCTGGTCTTCTTCCTCGGCGGGCTCTTCGGCCTGGAGCTCGAGGACTGCCTCGGGAACATTCTCAAACTTAGAAACAAGAGTCTCGAGGTCGGCACAAGCGGCCGCCTTGACTGGCTCGAGAACACGAGTTGCAAATCCATGCTCGACCGCGTCCTCGCCATTCATCCAAGTCTCAGCCGCCATCATCTCGGCAATCTCTTCTCGGTCTTTCCCGGTCGCGTTGGCATAAAAATCAGTAACGTCGTCCTGGAGTTTTCTCATGAGTGCCGCCATGCTTTCAAGTTCTTCGGCTTCTCCGAATGCTCCGCCGCTTACGTTGTGGATCATTACGTAAGCATTTTGCGGGACTTCGATCTCGTCGGCTGACATCAAAACAACCGAACCCATTGAAGCGGCAAGCCCTTCGACCCTGGCGACAACGTGCGCCGGGTGGTTTTTGATTCCGTTGGCAATCGCCCAGCCATCAAGGACCGAACCGCCCGGTGAATGGATCCGCAAATCTATAGAGTCGACGTCTCCCAGGTCTTTAAGCTCTCGCAAAAATTCAGAACCAGAAACATCCCAGCCACCAATCGGCCCCATAATGTCGACCCGCGCAACGCGGCCGCCTTCGTTCCGGGGCTCGAGGTCCGCGGAGTTGCTGATTTCAAACCAAGATTCTTTTGCCATAGCTTGACCGTATTGCGTCAACTAAAGAAACTTGGTCACGATCTTTGTGAACCTGGTCCACCCCCACCCCATATCGTCGACAATGTAACCAGGCTTCCCGATGACAGCCGAGAAATGATCCTGGAGCCCGAACCGCTCCACCACCGCGGCGGCGTGTGGTCGTCCTCGAGCAGTCCACAAGATGACCTCGAACCCCTCGAGCTTTTTTTGCTTCGCCCAATTTGCTAGAGGCCAGTTGATTTTCCCCCGCTTGAGAAGCGTTCCGTCGACGTCAATCGCGAGGCACTTTGCCGGGGCAAACTTACTTTTTGCCATTGTTATTCTACCAACCCGGCCGCGGCCCGTTGTTCCTGGATAAATGCTTTTTCCCTGGCGACCTTAGCCTCCTCGGTTTTCCAGTCTTTTCCCTGGCGAGCCCACCATTCTTCACGAGTCATTAATCCCTGATCGAGGAGAGCCAGGTCGAGCTTTCCGTCGCGGCCCCGGTCGATTGTCAAATCTGCTTGAGGAATCCAAGAAGTCTTCCACCAGGTCGCTTGCAACTCGGCCGGAATAACCAGGTTTCCTCGCTTCGATTCCTTAGCGGCGAAATACATCCAAATCTTCTGGCAATCGCGTCTCATGCGTTCTTGCTCATCAGCGACAAACCGGCGAGTTTCAGCCATGACAAAACGCATCCCTGGACCGTTCATTTTTGACGCATCCCAAAGAACTTCGGGAGAAAGCCCTCCGTGAGGAAGTCCCCAAGCCATATCGCGAATTAACCAGGACAAAAGCCCGAGCACGTTCGGATGAGGCCGCGTGTCGTTCATGGTTTGCAAGCTTTGGCCTGGAGCAAATTCCTGGAACCGACCGCCCTGCACAACATCTTCGACGCTTAAAATATTCCCATCCGGTAAAGTTTCGCCAGAAGCCAACCCTTCGACCTCTGCAATCTCGGCCGTTTCTCCAGCGGCCTCGAGGAATCCTCGAAGGTCTTCCCCTGGGTCTTCGTTGTTTTCGGTGTTAGCCGCTTGTTCAATCCAAGCTCCAAAAAGGCTAGATATTTTAACACTATGTTTTACGTCTGCCAAAATTTCGACCAAATCGAGAAAGTTGGCCACCGCATGAGCCAAACCGGACACTGATCGAACGCGGCCGGCTCGCCCTCCGATTGAATGATAGATTGACCGATCGCGGGAAACAACTTTAGCCGCTTTCCCTTCATCGTCTAAAAGCTGAAACCCAGAGCGTCCCCCNANNCGANNGTCAAAAATATTCCATCATAAAGGTTTTCCGGTTGATCCCGTCTCCCTTGACCGTCGCCGATTTGGTTCCCCTCGTAGCACATAACGCGAGCCGCCCCATCCGGGCCCGAAGCCAAGACAGTCAGACAATCGCCAGTTCTGATTTTTGACTCTCGAATAAACGTTTGCCAGTCGTTAAAATCAAACATTCCCGCTGCATCAAATGAGAGCTGATTTTTGAAGCGATTCCCGACCTTCTCCTCAATTTCGGCTTCGAAGTCGGCATTTCCGGCCTGGCTTTGCGGGTGTAAATTTCCAACCAGTCGAGCCGGTCCCTCAATGGCACGTTTTACAAATCCGACATTTTGCTCGGCCGCTTCGACCTTCCTAGAAATCTCGAGCCTTTCCGTCGGGGAAACTCTTCGCTTTGGATTAAGCGAAGGCATAATAACCCGACCACGCCGCTCAGAACGCCTCGCGGCATCCCAGGAAGAAAGCATTTTGACTAGGTCAGATTTTGTTTTTGGAAGTCCGTCAACTGGGCTCTTCGAGGCCGCTTTCCTAGCTTGAACTTTTTTCCCTGCCCGAGTTCCTCGCCGTGATTTTCTTGAGTCCTGCCCCATGACGCGGAACGACTACGTCAACCGATCAAAATCCCCAAACGCGATGGCTTAAATCAATGTGGTTCATTTTTCGGTTAGGGCCGCCGTGAGTCGCCCCCGCATCCGTTCTTTTTCTAAGCCCGATAGCGGCCTCATAGGTTCTCACCTTTAAATCAAGGGCACCGCTTAGATATTCTCCAGTCGTGCCAGATTCTTTCATGTTTGCTCCGGTCACCACGACTTCCGCGGACATTGCTTGTTCGAGCTCCGCGGTTGCGGCGTCTAGCTTGGTGGTCAGTTGCTCGACGGTGTGAAGTCTGGCAAGGCTTCGAACCAGGGCACGGTTAATCGGTTGACTCATATCGAGCCCCCGCTTGTCAATCTCTCACCGCGGACCGGCACCAAACATCCCGACCAATCACCGACATCTTGACCGCGTCCCCAAAGTCGTTCCCTGGTTCGTGCTCCCAGGCCCATTTGCCGGCCTTTTTGATTTGATACTCTCGGCAGAGCTCTAGCAAAAACTCGTCATCTCGAAGGGCGTCGACCGGAAAGGTCAGCTTTCCAAATTGTTCAACCTCAACCCCCTCCTCATCGACCTGGTTTCTGTCTAGAATGAGCGTTCGATATAAAAGCCGCCGATATGAATCATCGTCGTAATGAAGCACCTTCACCAATCTCATCCCTTCTTGAGTTGTTTTAAACACCCGGCTTTTACTCCATCGAAGGAGGTCCCCACCCCGTTGTCGGACTTGCATCCCTCCAATCCCTTTTGACGGGTTAAAGATTGGCGCAAGCTTTGAGCAATTCTTTCGAACCTCATAAGTCCTGTGGCCGCCCTCGTCGGTCAAATTGCATCGAACCGAGTATTTCACGCCCTCGTGCTCGATCCCGGCTCGAGCCCAGGACAAAAAGTTTTTCCAGGTCAGGAACGACCCCCAATCTGCTACCATAATATCACCTTCGGCCGAATAGCCGACTTTGACCGCCTTCCAGGAATCATCCTGGGTATCCGCAAAAACGCCGCACAGGAGAGGCTTTTTGGGAACGGTTCCCCGCCGGTATTCCCCGCACATATCCCGGACGTCACTCAAGCGCACCCTTCGAGATCCACCTTCCGCCCAGGCTTCCCCGAGTCGATCTTGAAGGAAACCTTTCAGCTTTACCGGCTCCCGCCCGGCCGCGTGTTTTTCCACCGCTAGGTTTCCCCAGCGTGAATTTTCCCAAAGGGCATAAAGGTCGTTATGGTAAAAGCTCATTCTTTTAGGGAGCCAACCAGGAACCTTTTCCTTTGCGTCCCCTTCCCCTTTCTCAAGGTAATTGGTGGCCCGGACTTCCCCGTTCGCGAGCATTTCTTTTTTGTCGCTCTCCTGGTGCATTCCGCCACAAGACTCACATTCGTATTCTGCCCCTTGGATGACCTTAGCGAGGTCAAGGTCGCCAAATTTGTCGCGCAAATGTTGGTAGCGGACCTGGCTCATTTTGAGAAATTGAAAATGCCCGCAATGTTTACACGGAACAAAATCACGGTGACCGCTCCCGGTCGTCACGAGCTGCCAGATTTGGCCCTCCTGGATGGTGGGTTTTGAAAAGCCCAGGATCTTTCCGCTGACCGTCGCCTTTCCTCGTTGCGCGAATAGGTGAACAGTCGAACCGTCGACCTTGGTTTCTTTGTGTGTGTCGATTTCATCGATGACAACGAGGCCAACGCCGGGTTTGGAAGCGGCCTGGCCAACGGACCCCGCCCCACAGAAATAAACTTTCATTCCAGGGAGAGAAATAACGTCGCCTTTCAAGTAAGACTCTGGAAGCTTGGCAACGATGTCACCCATAGACTGAGAGCTTTTTAAAAACTCCACGTATCGCTCTGCAATCGATGCACTGTTGCGCTGACTATCGACCCCGTAAACAATGTTGGTACGAGCGTAATCTGCCCGGCGAACCATTTCCATCAGTGAATGAGCAGTGACCGCGGCCTGGGAACCTTTTGCCCCGTAACCCTCCCGCCATCGTTCTCCTCCTCCTCCGTCCAGAAATTCCTCAAGAAAACGAGAAACCGA
>NYVC01000076.1 GCA_002684375.1 Marinovum sp. | reverse complement strand
TTTCATATAAGAGCGCGGCAGCCATGACTATCACTGCTGGTTTGAAAAGACACTCTACGATTAGCAGTGACAGCGGGACAAACACGCACATAAGTATGAACTGGGCGTTTTGACGTCGTTAAAACTCAGACTGATATCCGGGACATCATTGAGTTCATTATAAATGATACTGAATTTAAATTTGTCTGCAGAATGACAATATGTTAAAGATTAACTTAGCACTTTAAGTTCAATGGATAAAATAATATGCCCTCATCTTTTAAATTAAACCAATCACGTGCAGCCTTTATCCTAGTTTCTCTATTCGCCTTAACCAGCGCAGCCAGCGCCGATGATTTTACCATAGATTCGGCAGTAACA
The DNA here is from genome assembly GCA_002684375.1 of Marinovum sp. Lineage (GTDB taxonomy): Bacteria > Pseudomonadota > Alphaproteobacteria > Rhodobacterales > Rhodobacteraceae > CPC320. The sequence continues at coordinate 19,741 of NYVC01000076.1, read as the reverse complement.
ACCGAAAACGGTGGTAATACACTGGATGGTAGTGACAGTATTAATGTAACCTCTACGGGTTCCATCACGGTTACAACCACGGCAGGAATAAGCACAACAGGGGGCACAAATAAAGTAACCGTTTCGGGCACAGTCTCAACAACAAGACCAAATATGAACGCTATTCTTAACGTTGGTAATAATAACAAGACGACGGCGTTCGGTAACGCGAAAATTATTGCATCTAAGAAGGCCGGAATTGAAGATAGAGGGGATAATAACGTAACAACCCTCTCTGGAAATGCGTCAATTGAGATTACTGCTGCCGCAGGTAATGGCGTTGGCATAGATTCCAATGGCAACTCCAACACAATCACGCTTTCCGACAATGCAAAAATAACTACCGCGGGAACAAATGCTGGAATTGGTATCCAACTAAGTGGAGCAACCGGAAATAACATCGTCACAATGTCGCGGAATACCGAAATATCAACTACCGGTCCATCCTCAGACGGCATTTATGTTTATGATGGAAACAACAACGAAATCTATATCGCTGGTAAAGTCCAAGTCACCGGCGCCGGTTCAAACGCACTTTTCATTGAGGCTGCCAATAACAACGCAATTACTCTGCAAGAAGGTGCCTTAATTATTGGCCCAATTCTCACCGATAATACGTTTGCTTCGGGCTCGGTTCTTAATATTGATGTNGGTCTCGCGACCTCTTATATGTATACNACAACCGGTAGCTGGACGNTTAACGAACTTGACGGACGGACCTATAGTAATGTTGGCGGCATTGTATCAGCGTTAAGTGCTGGCAATAGTGAAACCGCCGATGAGATGCTTTTTCAACGCACCCTAAATATCAACGGGGCACTGGCACGGCACGCATCATTGCCAGCCAACGATAACAAGACTGTCTGGCTAGACGNCTATGGGGGCACGTCCGACCGCAGCCAAAGCACCACCAACGCCGCGAGTTTGGGGTATACGTCAACCACGTCGGGCCTGACAATCGGCGTGCCAGTCAAAACAGAGCAAACATCTATTGACCTTGTCTTGAGCCAAATGAGAACTGAGTTGAATATCTCTAACAAAGAGCAAGAAATCAGCGCAACATCCGTTAAGTTTGGTGCATTTCTCAAAGACCTGATTCAGACCAAGGCTTGGAACCTNGGAGCTTCGGCAATGATAGGCCGAAACAANTATACCGGATCCAGAGGCAAAGTTTTAGACAATACAACCGCCACCGGATACACCACGCTATCTACAAATTATGACAGCACCGAAGTCACGCTCGGGATGCTTGCTAAGTATAGCTCCGTGATAAACCCAACACTGCAATTCGAAGGTGAACTTATGGGAACGCTGGCCCGTGAAAGCATTAAAGGCTATACAGAGGGCACCACCTTTGCGTGGCAGTCACGCGATTTAGATCAGNTTTCCGGCGGTGCTTCTGCTGCATTTGTCCACCATAAGCAGAACGGGTTACGCAGCTATGCAAAATTAGGTGTACACAGGCGCGCTGTCATCGCGGGGAAACAAGCAGTCTATGCCAACAATGGCACCAACACCGCCACGGGTGGCGGCAACCTTTCTGAGACCTATACAACCGGNGAACTTGGCTTCTCATTTAAAGGNAAAGNCGCCGTGTCCNTCTCAGGCAGTCTGAAACGCCACAGATCAAATCACAGCACCAGTGGCACACACGCGCACTTGGGTTTGAATTGGACATTTTAAGGCATCAAAAGCACCACAACGAAACGACGATTGCTGTTTGTCCCAAGCAGAGCTTCAGATCGTAAGGGCACACCCCGTAGGTACNAACGGGATGGGAGAAAGGTNCGAGATCTGCCTNGTTNACCTGTCACNCCGTACAGTTCAGGGTGCTTAGACAAAAGNCTTATGTTTCTTGATTTTTCCGGGAGCCTCTTTTCAAAGTGTCCGGATCATTGAGGTGAAAATTCAATCTAAGTCCCTGTTTGGGTCAAATGGCAGATACGCAAATTTCCAATCCAAGCGAATGATTGCGGCAGATTTAATCTGCTTTGCGGCTTGCCATGTCTTTTTGTTATGAGACCCAGCTTACACCATCNGGCATCAAGCCCGTNTTTCCTAAAATTGCGATACTAAATTTAACCTCTCCCCTTNCATTTTGACTTTACCGATCTGAGCGTGCTCAAATTTTGACAAAATCGCCCAATATTTATGCAAAAAANACCAGAGTTTGACCCCACNGATTAAATAAAGTACTGANCAGTAGATTATACTGGACTAATCTGCCAAATGATNTANTTANANTGNNGTAACGAGTATTTTTTTAAACGGTGCGAATTGTCATACCCTGTATGGTTAGCGTTGCTGAGAGCAAGGTCTTGGCAAAAAAACAGAACGTCATGGGTCTGCAGCGACTTATCGATTGATCCTATTCAAATGTTCCAAAAACCAGAAAAACAATTAAGGCATTTCGAAAATTAAACTTGGAGATGGCTCCAAAGTACCTTCAATCTCTGAAACTCCGCAGGAGATCGTTCAGGAGTTGATTAAATTAGATAAGAGCAATCAATTTTTGTGAGCATTGGCCAAAATAGACCTAATGCTGTAGCTTTTCCCGAAAGCAATGATTTCGCTGAAGGTGCAAGCTAAATCGCGCTAGATAAAGGTGAATTTCCCATACATTTATAAAAATCTCTTACAATTAATCCAAAAAATTTGGTGGCTAATATTAACCCAGGAAATGCATATCAAATTAAAGGGGATTTATCTGCTGCACACGACATCTTTAAAAAATTATTTTGATAAATACTAAATATTTTGAAGCACATATTCATATGGGACTTGCTCTATGTAAAAAATGCGACTTAAACGCTGCAATAATGAGTCACCAAAAAGGTGTCAGCATCAAGCCTGACTATTTTGAAGCTTTTAAAAATATGGGAAATGTTTTCGAAGACAACGACAACTTGGACCTTGCGATAGAGGCCTATAAAAAGGCATTGAACATCTGACCAGACCGTCTTCAAGCCTGCCAGAATGTAGCCAAACGACCGACGGGTTTGTTAAAGGCAAAAACCATCGGCGTTATCCAGAATAAACTGCATAAACCCACAAAAAGCTGCCGAATTTAAGGATTTGAAGTTTTTAGAAGCAAATTTGCTCCGCCATAGAGGAAAAGGGAAGGACCTCTCGAATTGTTTTGCTAAGCAAACAGGATAAAAATAAAAAGTCTTGGAAAAAACCAAAAACTGGACGTTTGTTTGCGGAAAGGTCTTTTGGAACAACTGCAACACTGGAAGCCAAGCAAACAGCAATTTGCCTTGCACCGTTCCGGATGAAACAACCCATTGTCGGTTTCGCAATGCACGGGTTAAGGCGGATACCTATGAGGGGTTACTTGCTGAGATCTGTCGCCGGACAGAGGGTCACGGGTTGAAGATGACAGAGGCCGCTGCCGCCATTATTGACGCCACTTTGATTGGAAGTGCCGCTCAGCCACTTACACATATTGAGGCTCCGCCTGAGGATTGTGCCAAAAATGAGGCTCCGGCCGAGCCTGCAACTGGTATCTTTAGTGCCGAAGGCACAATGTCTGTTAGGTCAAGAAGGGCCGCAAGGGCACGCTAGGCCACAAGGGTTTTGCTCGGTGCGATGCAGACAGGTTCGTGGATAAAATCCATACCACCCCTGCCAATGTTGGCCAGAACCCAAGGTTTGGAACCATGATAAAAGGGAGTAAAGCACAGCGCATTCTGGCGAATAAAGCTTGCGCCAGCACAGCAAATCGTACCGTTTTGAAACGGAAGCGTCGCGATAGTATCTCGCATAAGGCGGTGCCCGGTCGACCACTATGCCCAGCGCAAAAGCGCATTCAAAAGCTGATCGGCAAGCAGCGCTTTCGCGTCGAAGGGTGCTTGGTACAGTAAAGCGAAAGTTTGGATTGCATCGGCACAATACTTCGGGGTTGCCAAAACCCACACGCAGATGGTCATAGCCGCCATCTCGCAGACCTTACTCAAGGTCACAAACCTGATCACCTTAAACAAACCTCAGCAATCGCATAACGCAAACCGACGACAACTAATCCGCCCATCGAAATCGCAGCGGATTGAAAAACGCCTCTGTTCAAATCGTGAGGCCCCAGACGCCAGTACGCAGACGTCTTTGTTAAACACAATCATTCCGCCGTCTATTACAGTTCAATAATCAATTGAATCTTCAGTCGCCTGCTAAAACGGCTTATACTGAAGCAGTTACATTTCACAAAGGCCAGAGCCGAACACTGCAATCTGCCTAAAACTCCGAAACGGAGCGCTGGCCTTGCAAGCGTCTTAGCTGTTTGGTGAATTGCTGAACAAAAACAACAAAAAGGCCAAGCTATGACGCTGACAGATGCCCAAAAAACTGCGATGTCCCATGTTGAGTCTCATGCGCAAGATTTATCAAACTGGTGCAGCACCATTTTTGATTTTGCCGAACCAGCTTGGCGCGAATATAAGTCAGCCGCCTGGTATGTGAACCAACTGCGCGCCGAAGGCTTCACGGTAGAACAAGGCTCGGGCGGGATGCCAACGGCGTTTGCCGCCGACTGGTCCAACGGTGACGGCCCAATCATCGGGATGTACGCAGAATATGATGCCGTGCCGGGCAATTGTCAGGCCGCCAGCACCCAATGTGAGCCACGAGACGGTTTAACGCTTCAGGCCGCCGGACACACGGACCCGCATTCGGGGTTGGGCATCGGTGCCTTAGGCGGATTACTGGCAACCAAAGCCGCGATGCAGGCCCACAATATCAAGGGTGGCTTGCGGTTTATGGGCGAGCCGGCCGAAAAAACACGGGGGTCAAAACCTATTCATGCCGCACAGGGGTATTATGACGGCCTGGCTGCTATGCTGTCATTTCATCCTTTCTATATGTTGCCATTGTGCAATACGGTCCGCTGGGACACCCATTGTGGCGCAGCCTATTCCCTGATTTTTCGATTCATCTGTGACGCACCAGAGACCTGGGGCCACAGCGATGGCGCACCGATTCCACAGTCCCACAGTGCGATCCGTGCGCCAGGTGCCAATGATGCCTTGATGATGATGTATCAAGCCTCGAAAATCCTGCGCGATTCGATGCTGCCGCATGCCGGGGGCTGGTCGATCTCAGAAGCTATTTTATCAACCGGACAAGCGACCGCCGATAATTTACCAGCACAGTTAAGCGACCTTCAATATATGATCCGCGTACCCACAGTAGAGATGGCCAAACAAGTCACAGCGGCACTTGAGCGCAACGCCGAGGCCGCTGCGGCAATGACGGGATGCCGGTGGGAAAAACACTGGGTGTGCAAATCCCGCCCCGGCCTAGCCAACCATGCGATGTCAGATATTGTCTGGGCGGCGATGCAAAATGTTGGCGCACCAGAATGGGGCCAAGAAGCGGTCAATGTGGCGCGTGACATCCAAAGCTCGCTTGGTATGGAGCCTATGACAGCACCATTTTTGGAAGACTGCAGCCAATTGCGTTCGCCGCAAGAAGCTGAGGCAATTTTACGCCAGGATCTGCCACCAAGCCAGACCAACTCAACGTCAGATGATTATACCGATATGACGTGGCATACGCCCACAGCCAGATTCTATGTCGCCCGGCCCGCCCTAAAACCAGCCCCGAAAGGCCCCTACCCGTCCTGGGTCATGAACGCGCTTGGTGGCATCCCAGCCACCATTGATCCGATGGTGACCACGGCCGCCAAAATTCTTTCGGTTTCGGCCTTGAGGTTACTGCAGGATAAAGTCGCAAGAGACAGGGTCATGGCAGAGTTTAAAACACGCACCGGCGGTGGCATTGGCGGCAAGACTTGGATGGCTCCGCTGTGCGATTATGCCCCGCCGCTCGACTTCAAGTGGCCCGAATACGTAGAAACGCCACGCGGCAGGCAGTTTTAAGGGGGCCACTGTTAAATCAGAACTTCTCAAAATAAGGCCTTAAAATCTGATATTTTTTTGTTAGTCTCACCACACTGCCGCGTCAAAGGAGGATTAAATGTCCCTCGATATCCCGTCCAGCAAAGACCCTTTTTGCCTGCAACGCAGAAATTTATCAGGGGGCACTGCGGCCCTCTCCGATTGGGGCTTTCAAAACGAAACCGATCCATTGACCGATGTTTTACTCGGATCCCCTGCTCATTTGCAGCACTTGTCGACCTCGTCGCTGTCACGCAAACACCTGCGCGACGCACCCTGCAACATTCAGGTTGCTCAGGCGCAACACGCTGAAATGGTCTCTGCCTACACGCATTTTAATGTGACTGTTCATTTACACGAGCCAACGATCGAGCTGCCCATGCAGGTCTATGCCCGCGACAGCTCAGTCATGACACCTTACGGTGCCGTCATCACCGCAATGGCAAACTGGTGGCGCCGTGGCGAAAACTATGCCGCGATCCGCACCTATGAAAAACTTGGCATCCCGATTTATGACATGGTGACGGCAGGCACATTCGAAGGTGGTGATTTTAATGTAATCGAAGAGGGCTGTGTGCTGATCGGATGCGGTGGCGCGCGCACCCAAGAGGAAGGGGCCAGACAGGTCCAGAGCTGGTTTGACGCCGAAGGTTGGGAGACCCGCCTGGCGTTTATCGACGAATACTATGTACATATTGATTTAATGGTGGTGCCGATTGCCCCAAAATTGACAGCCGTTTGTCTTGACTGTACCGATCCCGAAATTGTGGACTGGCTGAAGGCAAAAGGCCACGAGATTATTGATGTACCGTTTCAAGAAACCATGGCACTGGGTTGTAACTTTATGTCGTTGGGCAAGGACCGAGTGATTGCACCAACCCTGTCCACATCCTTAATTGGCAAATTACGCGCCCGTGGCTTCGAGGTGGCCGCAATCGATATGTCCGAGATTTCTAAAACCGGCGGCGGCATTCACTGCATGGCGCAAGCCCTGTGCCGCGGATCTTAGAAAGCTATCGAAATCAGGCGCTTGTCTCGGTGCGTTTCTGGATAAGGTTGGTTAACCAATCGGGATCCATCTCGGGCACAGACGACAGCAACAACGCGGTATAGTCTGGATATGGCGGTTGAAAAACTTCCGTTTTCAAACCCTGCTCCACCACCTCTCCTTGGTTCATGACCACCACCTGATCGGCGATGGCGTTAACGGTAGAGATGTCGTGGGTGATGAACAGATAGGTCAGTCCCAGTTCCTTTTGTAACCGCAATAACAACTTGAGAATGCCCTCTTGCACAATCTGGTCCAGCGCAGAAGTAACCTCATCACAAATGATAAAGTCGGGCTCGGCTGCCAGCGCACGAGCGATACAAATGCGCTGCTTTTGACCACCAGACAATTCTCCGGGCAGACGCTCCATAAAGACAGCATCCAATTCAATCATCTCAAGAAGTTCCACGATGCGTTTGGTTTTCTCAGCCCCCCGCATGCCAAGATAAAACTCAAGTGGCCGGCCAATGATCTCGCGCACGGTCTGGCGCGGGTTCATCGCGGTATCGGCCATTTGATAAATCATCTGGATCCGGCGTTTTTGATCTTTGCTGCGGTCCGCCAACACAGCCGGCAAATCCTCGCCGTTGAACTTCACGCTTCCCGATGTTTGTGGCAGCAGGCCGGTGATGACCCGCGCAGTGGTCGACTTGCCAGAACCAGATTCGCCTACAACCGCAACTGTTGATCCTTTGGGGACTTCAATATTGACGTTGTGCAGTACCTTTTGCACCCCGTAACTGGCATCAATACCCTGCAGCGACAATACAGAAGCCTGAGCCGCTTGCTGTGACTTTTCCAGCGCCCGCACCGACCAAAGCGATTTGGTATAGGGCTGCTCAGGCGCACTGAGCATCTGGCGTGTTGGCGCCTCTTCAACTTCGTGTCCATGGCGCAGAACCTTAATCGTATCTGCCATTTGAGCCACCACCGCCAGATCATGGGTGATGTAGATTGCAGCTGTATTGAACTCTTCCACTATAGACCGCATCGAGGCCAAAACCTCGACCTGTGTCGTCACATCAAGCGCGGTTGTCGGCTCGTCAAACACCAAAAGGTCTGGTCTGGGCGACATTGCCATTGCCGTCATGACCCGCTGTAACTGCCCACCCGAAACCTGATGCGGATAGCGGTCGCCAATATGGTCCGGNTCCGGCAGATTCANGGCATTGTATAATTGTCTGGCATCATCATAGGCCGACTGGTGATCTTTGATGCCTGCACGTATGGTTGAGGCGGTGGTCTGGGCNATCAACCGGTGTGCGGGATTGAACGAAGCCGCCGCTGATTGCGCGACATATGTCATCCGGTTGCCCCAGAATTTACGCTTTTCTTCCTCTGACAATTTGGCCAAGTCGACACCGTCAAAGATGATTTCGCCCTCAGTAATTCGGCAACCCGGTTGGGTATAGCCCATTGCGGCCAGCCCAAGCGTTGATTTGCCTGCTCCGGACTCGCCGATCAACCCCAGCACCTCGCCCGCGCGCAGGGTCAGATCAACACCCTTGACGATATCATGCCATTTTTCATCAGAAAATCCTTGGATTTTCAGGCCTCTGATCGACAGCAGGATATCGCCTTTTTTTGTACGTTCACTCATCGCGCAACCCACTTGTTTTATGCAGGAACCAATCCACTACAAAATTGACCGCCACCGTCAACAGCGCAATCGCCGCCGCAGGCAGCAAGGGGGTCAAACCAGCTTTCAGGTCATATTGCGCAAATTGAATCAGGGACGCGTTATCGCGCACCATAGATCCCCAATCGGCTGTCGGGGGCTGAATGCCGACACCGAGAAACGACAGCGCCGCTATCGACAAAAACACAAAGCAGAACCTTAAACCAAATTCCGCAATCAGTGGCGGCAGAATATTGGGAAGAATTTCGCGCCGCATAATCCAGCTAAGGCCCTCGCCGCGCAGACGCGCGGCCTCGACGTAATCCATCACCACCACGTTCAGCGCAACGGCGCGGGTCAGGCGGAATACGCGAGTTGAGTCCAGCACCGCGATGATCATGATCAGATTTGTTACGGTAGAGCCAAAAATAGACAGCAAGACCAGCGCAAAAATCAGGCTTGGGATCGCCATCAAAACGTCGACCGTGCGGCTTAAAAACTGATCCAGCCAGCCGCGGTCAATGGCCGCCGCCAAACCAAGGCTGCCGCCGATGAAAAAGGCCAGCAAAGTGGTGGCTACTGCGATCCCAACGGTATTCCGTGCGCCAAAAATCATCCTTGAAAAAATGTCGCGGCCAATTTGATCGGTGCCAAATATAAACTTGGAACTCCAAGGAGCATAGGGCTCTGCAAACACCTCAGCCTCACCGTGGGGTGCCAGAGCTGGGGCAAAAATGCCCACCATGGCATAGGTTAAAATCACGAGCATCCCAAAGCGGGCACTCCAGGGGGATTTTTTGAGATCTAGTACCAACTTATCCCAAAAGCTTCTGCGCTCTTGTGGTGCGCCAACTTCGGCCAGAGCGGAATAGGTGTCAGGCTCTTGTGTCATTTTGGATGCAGCAATCTTGGATTGGTGATAATGCCAATGATATCGGCGATCAGGTTGAGAAGGATATAGGTCATTGCAAAGATCAGCGCGCAGCCCTGCACAACAGGAATATCNCGCGCCGTGACAGCATCGACCATCAATTGCCCGATACCCGGATAAACAAAGACAACTTCGACCACCACTACCCCGACGACCAGATAAGCCAGATTAAACGCAATCACTGTAGCGATTGGNGCCCAGGCATTTGGCAGAGCGTGCTTTAGGATCACCTCAGACCGCGACGCCCCGGACAGCCGTGCCATCTGGATATAGGGACTGGCGAGAAGATTGATAATTGCCGCTCGCGTCATCCGCATCATATGCGCNACAATAACCAGCGTCAGCGTCAGGGCAGGAAGAACTGTTCTAAACAGGCGTTCCCCAAGTGGGGTTGATTCNTTCACATTCGCCAAGGACGGAAATATCGGCCATAATGACCCAAAGAGCAAAATCAGAATATAAGCTACAAAAAATTCAGGAAATGAAATTGTGGTCAACGTTGCTGTATTAACCGTGCGATCATAGGTGGAATTTCGATAAAGCGCCGTGGTAATACCCAGCNCCAAAGAGATCGGCACCGCGATCGTTGCTGTGACTGAGGCCAGAAAAAGCGTGTTCCAAAACCGCGGGGCGATCAAGTCAACAACCGACCGCGTGCCAGCACCGGAACTTCCGGAATTTCTGCCTGAGAACGATGTGCCAAAATCGCCTTGGACGGCATTTCCCACCCAGTGTAAATACCTTTGATAGGCAGGTTGATCCAAGCCCAATTCGCGTCGGAAGGCCGCGATGGTTTCTTCTGTCGCCGACTGCCCAAGCACGGCTTGGCCAAAATCACCGGGCAACAATTCTATGGCCGAAAATATAATGATCGACACAACAAAAAGTGTCGCAAGGCCCAAGCCCAGGCGCTCAAGCACGGTCTTTAATACTGGATGCAAAAACAATTACCTCTATTATTCAACATGAGCAGGCTGCAGACCGAAATACAAAAGACGATGGACCATCTATNTATTCTTGCGAATCCAAAAAGCTTAACACCGCAACGTTACCCATTTTGTGTGGAAGGCCGGCACCNCAGGCCGGCCTTCCTNTTTTAACCCAAGCCGAGCGGTTTAAGCAAACCACCAGCGATCGCAGTTCAGGCACCCATCAAGAACCAAATTATTTGCGATCTGATCCGGCACATGCAACGATGTGTTATGCGCCATCACGTCACTTTGGAACAAGGGCAGACATAGACCGCCATCATTGTGAAGAAGTTGCTGCATTTCCACATACATGTCTCTGCGCTTAGTGGTATCCAGCTCGGCACGCGCCTGCAAAAGCAGTTCATTGAAGCGATCATTGCTCCAATACGTGTCATTCCAGCTGGCCCCTTCGGCATAGATTTGTGAGAACAAAATATCCTCAGTGGGTCGTCCACTCCAATAGCACGCAGAGAACGCTTTCTTCATCCAGACGTTACTCCAATAACCATCGTTTGGCTCTCTTACCACCTCGACATCGATCCCGGCGGCGCGCGCAGATTCAGCCATCAAAGACCCGGCATCCACCGCGCCCGAGAACCCGGTATCGGCGGCGTGGAACTGGATGGCCAGCTTATCGAGCCCCGCCTGTTTAAGATGGTACTTGGCTTTTTCAGGGTCATAGGCGCGCTGCGGCAACTCGTCAGTTGTTGCACGGTAAATATTGGCCGGACCGACGGGGTTGTCGTTGCCCAATTCACCATAACCAAGGATAACCTTCTCCAACCAATCTTCCCGGTCAATGACATGTTTTACCGCGTTTCTCACGTCAGCATTGTCAAACGGAGCCATGGTGGTGATCATTGGTAGGGTGATCTGCTTGTTACCTGTGGTGGACCGTACCGCCATTTCCGGATTCCGTTTGAGCAGATTGATCGTTTTCAAATCCGCATTGGCGATGGCATCAACAGCGCCAGTCATAAGCGCGCTTGTCCGTGCCGACGTATCGCCAATCTGGATGGTTTCGCACTCATCGAAATGCGCGGCTCCATCTTTCCAATAATTNGGNTTNCTCTTGGTCAAGGTCCGNACGCCTGGATCNTGTTCGGCAATCATATAGCCTCCGGTGCCCACACCCGATTGCCAATCAATTGTCCCGTCACCGTTNGAGGGGCACATATTGANATGATAATCACTCAGCATAAACGGGAAGTCNGCATTGCCGCCTTTGAGAGCAACAGCCACGTGATTCTTGCCGTCAGCTTTTACAGAATCGATACCTGACAAAATGCCTTTTGCCGCNGACTTGGANTCTTCGCCCAAATGGTGGTTCAAAGAATCAACCACATCCTCAACACTCAGTGTTTTACCATTGTGGAACTCAACACCACTGCGGATTTTAAAAGTCCAAACGCTGGCATCCGCAGATGCGCCCCACTCTTCGGCGAGCTCAGGTTGAAGCAATCCATCCGATCCCACCACGGTCAGGTTATTGCGTGTCTGACCAAACTGAACGTTGATCATATACATATCGAGTATTTGACCTGGATCCAATGTGTCAGTGGTTGCCCCACCGGTCACACCAATCCGCAGACGCCCACCTTTTTTCGGTGTGGCTGCCGCTGCCATATCCGCCATGCCCAAAGCCGATGGCAGTGCAACGCCCGCTGCCAAGGCTGACATTACAAATTGACGACGGTCAATTTGACCATCTGTCAGTTTGTAAGATAAATTGCTGAGATAATTTTTGAACTTCATCCACTTTTCTCCCGTTAGATTATACGCCACGTTAGCCAGATAATACCACGCTTGCCAGTAAAATTTTGTCAAATTAAGTGAGCATCTGTCGTTTTTTCTGACTAATGGTCAAAAAAAATACCGTTTGGTTAGTTTGCAACGCTGGTTCAATATCTGTTGTGACGTAAATTCTCATATCTTTGCAGACCCTCTATCTTTGCAGACCCTCCCAAGGCAAACCTTAGACAGACTAGCGGGGCAGACCATCCCGGCGTTGTGGCTGAAGCGTGTCTAAAAACCGGCCTAAAGTTCCCGGCCAATGCGGCGCTGTGTCATTCTCGGGCCAAGCTTGCCGGTAATCGCTAGGTCGACGTCCAAAGCACTTTTTAAACGCATATGCAAAATGCGACAGTGAATTAAAACCCGACGCGGTCGCACTCTCGCGGACCCCTAAGTCGGTTGAGATCAAAAGCACCCGCGCGTGCTGCAAGCGCATAAGAAGGCCAAACTGGACAATACTGCAGCCGACAGATTTCTTAAACTGCCGCTCCAATTGACGTTGCGACAAACCGATTGTCTTGGCAATTTCAGGCACAGCAACTGGCTCGCTAATATTGGATTCTATCACCTCGATTGCAGCTTGAACATCAGACGGCAGCTTGGCAATCCCGCGTCCCAATGTTTTGCGTTGTGCGTCTTTGGCTTGCCGCACAGGATGGTGTATAATCTGATCTGAAATTTCCCCGGCCAGCGCCTGCCCATGGCGGCCGCCAATGATATAGAGCATAAAATCAAGGCCAGCCGTAGCGCCCGAACAACACAATATTGGCCCGTCTTCGGTGAAAAGCTGCTCCTGAACATCCACATCCGGGAACTGTTCCTGAAACCCCGCCAGATACGACCAGTGCGTGGTGGCGCTTCGCCGCGCTAAAAGCCCGGCGCGCGCCAGAACATAGGCACCCATTTCAACCGCGCAGATCCGCACACCGTTTCTGGCCTGCAGACGTAGCCAAGAGAATAATTTCCTGTTAGCGTAATGTTCCGCTCCCCAGCTTCCCACAATGAAGATAAGATCATTTCGGCGTATTTGCTCCGGCGCCATCTCGCATTTCACCGCCATCCCATTGCTGGCCGTGATGTCGGCCCCGTCAAAGCTTAGGTATTTTTTGTGGTAGACATCCTCTACCGAAAGATAGTTTGCGATGCGTGCAGGCTCCATCAAATTTGTCAGGCTAAACATATTGAAGCGCGGCAGCAGAACATAAAAAAGTCGATCGCTCATAGGGTGCCCTCAGGTTCATCGAAAGATCCGGCGGCCGGACCTGGTAAATTAAAAATACAAGAAATATCGCCAGATATACGCTATCAATTGACGAAAAATCTATATTGTCAAGCCACTCGTGTTTCCAATAATGCCGAAAGCGAACGGAGACGACCGATGAATTACGATGTCATAGTGACCTGTGCTGTCACCGGGGCTGGCGATACCACAAACCGCAGTGAACATGTTCCGGTAACGCCAAAACAAATCGCCAACGCTGCGATACAGGCGGCGAAGGCTGGGGCCGCGGTTGCGCATATTCATGTACGCGACCCTGAGACCGGCAAAGGCTCCCGCGACCCCAAGCTTTTCAAAGAAGTGGTCGACCGGGTCCGTGACAGCGATACGGACGTTGTCATCAACTTGACCGCAGGCATGGGGGGCGATTGGGTGCCCTCGGCACAAGATCCGGCAATGCCTGGCCCAGGCACCGATATGATCAGTGCCGAAGAACGTCTGCGTCACGTTAAAGACTGCCTGCCCGAAATCTGTTCACTTGACTGCGGCACGCTTAATTTTGGCGATGGCAACGAGATTTACATCTCGACACCGCCCATGCTACGCGAGATGGCCGCCCTGACAAAACAATGGGGCGTCAAACCCGAATTGGAAGTGTTCGAATTGGGCCACATCCGCTTTGCAACGCAAATGATCACTGAAGGCTTGATCGCTGATCCACCGATGTTTCAGATTTGTCTCGGCATTCCCTGGGGTGCGGATCAAAGCGTGGATACAATGAAAGTCATGAAAGACCATCTGCCTGCGGGTGCAACTTGGGCTGGCTTCGGCATCTCGCGAATGCAGATGCCGATGGCTGCAACGGCCATTGCAATGGGGGGCAATATCCGCGTCGGTCTGGAAGATAATATTTATCTCGACAGAGGCGTTCTTGCGACAAACGGTCAATTGGTCACACGCGCCGTTGAGATTTTGGAACGGATGGGCGCGCGCGCGCTCACCCCACAGGAAGCCCGTAACAAATTGAACCTCACCGGTGCCTCAAAATAGGCGGCCTGTACCTAACTTCAAATGAGGCCAATTCACATCCCATCAATGGCCCCGAAACAATATCCATGCAGGAGCATAAAGTGAACGCAGTTGTGTCCCATGAAAACGAGCTTTTGCTCAACACCGTGCAATGTTTTTTAAAAGATGAGATTTACCCGCATGAAGACGCGGTCGATCGCTCCGGTGAGGTTCCGCTCGAATTGGGGCGTCAGATCGAGGCCCGCGCCAAAGAAGTTGGCCTATTTGCCGCAAATCTGCCCGAAGCTGTTGGCGGTGGCGGCCTAAATTACACCTCATCGTCCATCGTCGAGCGTGAATATGGCAAAACCACGCATGCGCTGCAATCTTGGATCGCGCGTCCAACCGAATTGCTGCTGGCCTGTGAAGGAGATCAGGTTGCCCGATATCTCGATCCCTGTGTCACCGGCGAGAAACGCGAACTTTTCGCTTTAACGGAACCCGAGGCCGGATCAGATGTGATGGGCATGAAAACCAATGCGAAACGCGACGGACGTGACTGGATTCTCAACGGCTCCAAACATTTCATCTCGGGACCGGTGATGCCTGACTTTGCAATCGTCTTTGCCGCTACCGGCATCGATGAGACACCGCGTGGCCCCCGCAAGCGCGTGACCGCGTTCTTGGTCGATGTTGGCCTGCCAGGCTTCGATTGTCGAGAAGGTCACAAATGCGTAAGTTATCGCGGGTATAAAACCTTTCAGCTGAGTTTTGATAACGTGCGTCTCGGACCGGACCAAATTTTGGGTGAAGAGGGGCGCGGTCTGGAACTTTCGGGGAAATGGCTGGGAATGGGCCGTATTTGGGTTGGGGCAACCTGCTGTGGCAAAGCCGAACGGCTTATGAATATGGCTGCCGATTGGGCAGCCAACCGCAAACAGTTTGGCAAACCAATCGGCACATTTCAGGCCACGGGGTTTCGGCTGGCGGATATGGCGATTGGCCTTCGGACTGCCGATTTGTTGGTGACGGATGCAGTACGCCGTGCCGATGAGGGGAAGATGCAAGATATGGATGCTGCTATGGTTAAAGTGTATTGCTCGGAAATGTTGAACAAGGTCGCAGATGATACCGTTCAAATTTTCGGTGGCATGGGATTGATGGAGGAGATGCCAATACAACGCCTTTGGCGTGACAGCCGTTTAGAACGCATCTGGGATGGAACCTCGGAAATCCAGCGCCATATCATAACCCGCTCGATCCTGAGGCCGCTGGGGGGATGACCCCAGAAAAGCGCCGACATTTTGACCGACTTTTATCGCCCCGCCATATCGCATTTATTGGCGGCACAGACGCCATGATCGCGATCGGCGAAGCCCGCAGACGTGGGTTTGAGGGTGCGTATTGGCCCGTCAATCCCAAGCGGGATCATATGTGCGATCTGCCGTGCTTTGCCCGCGTAGACGATCTGCCAGAAGCTCCGGACGCTGTTTTTCTTGCCATCCCTGCCGCAGCCGCCGTCGACACGCTGGAAAAACTGGCCCAAATGGGGGCTGGCGGCGTAGTGTGTTACACGGCCGGTTTTAAAGAATCCGGATCGGATGGTGATGCGCTCGAACAGCGCTTGAAAGAAGTCACCGGGGATATGGCCCTGATCGGACCCAATTGTTATGGCGTGATCAACTATCTCGACAATGTGGCGCTTTGGCCGTTTGCCCATGGCGGTGGGTCGCCGGGTTACGGCGCCGCGATTATCACCCAAAGCGGTATGTTCTCGTCAGACATTACCATGAGCCAACGCTCGCTGCCGCTGACCCATCTAATTTCAGCGGGCAATCAGGCGGTTTTGGAGCTGGCTGATTTTATTGACGCTTTATGCGAAAACCCTGCCGTGCGAGCGATCGGGCTACATATCGAGGGCCTTGGAGATATCGCAAAGTTTGAGCGGGCAGCGTTGAAATGCTTGCGCCACGACACCCCAGTTGTCGCGCTCAAAACCGGATCATCGCAGATTGGCAGCCAATTGACCGTCAGTCACACCGGGTCTCTGTCAGGCGCCAAAGAACTATATAAAGCCTTGTTTGACCGCTGTGGAGTGATCAGCGTAACCAACCCGTCTCAGCTGCTAGAAACACTCAAATACCTCTGCGTGGTGGATCGACCCAAAGGTCATCGGGTGGTTGGATTTACCTGCTCGGGTGGCGGTGCCACAATGCTGGCAGATCATGCCGAAACAATTGGCCTGCGGTTTCCGACCTTTGACCCGGAAGTCACAACGCGGTTGACCGAAGCCCTGCCTGCGATCGCAACCGTCTCAAATCCCCTCGATTACACAACACCGATCTGGGGGCAGCCCGCTTATACAGAGCCAGTTTTTAGAACAGCGATTGACGCCAATTGTGTTGATGCCGCCCTGCTTGTGCAAGATTATCCTTACAGCGGATTGGACGAGTCCCAAATATATTATCGCAATGATGCTGCCGCATTTTCCAAAGCGGCCAAAGCGGCAAATCTGCCTGCCGCTGTCTGCGCAACTCTGCCAGAAAATATGGATATCGAGACCCGCGAATTGCTGATCGAACTTGGCGTTGCGCCTATGCAAGGCATTCACGAAACACTCAATGCCGTTGCACAGGCAGCAACTTGGCGCGAAAACCGAGAGACGATTCTGGCATCGCACGTTGGAACCCTGCAAGTGCCGGAAGATATGCACCCGGGGCAGTTGGTGCGCGAAGTTGCAGGAAAAGAAATCTTGCGATCGGCTGGAATAATGGTTCCAGAAGGGGAACAAGCACATGGCTCGACCGCGGCGGCAGTGGCCCGCAACATCGGGTTTCCAGTGGTTTTAAAAATGATGGGANCAAAGCTTGTGCATAAAACCGAGGCCGGCGCAGTGGCCTTGGCGCTGAACTCGGAAAGCGAGGTAACAACAGCACTGGCAACCATGCAGGCAGCAGTGNTGGCATATGACCCAACCGCCCTCACTGATGATTTTCTGATTGAGGCTCATGTCCCGCATCCACTCGCCGAGATGGTCGTTGGTCTGCGACGGGACCCACAATTTGGATGGTCACTGACGCTGGGCAGCGGTGGGATTTATGTAGAACTTTTACAAGATACCAAAACGCTGTTACTGCCCACGGATGGCAGCCAAATTGTGAAAGCTATCCGAAGTTTAAAACTCTTCGCCCTATTAGACGGATTCAGAAACAGGCCCAAGACGGACCTTACCTCCCTAAGCGCGCAAATCTTGTCTCTATGCCATTTTGTACAAAATACGNAAAATCACCTGCAGGAAATCGAAATCAATCCATTGTTTATCTATGAAACCCACGGTCTGGCGGTCGATGCGCTGGTACGGTGTGACGCAGTACCACCCGTGTGAAACCATCTTCGGTTGCGCTGGACTTTATAAATTGAAATGTGAGATACCTTGCAGGCTTTGCTCAAACCGACTTTTAAAACATTGAGNAATAATCCAATCCTGTTGTGAAACGGGATCGCAGCTCACCCTGTGTAATAAAGTTTGTATGAATTCGAAGGATAGGCAACGCAGCGCATCTTACTCAATTTCTACACCAGTTAGACCTTCGACGTAAAAGCTTAGCGGAAAGCCTACGTTTGAAACCCATCTGCAAAATCGATACAGAAACCCCGTAGCCGCACCCACCGTATTGTTCAAATCTATTCAAAATGACGTCAGTGTCGCGACATTCGTTAAAACAAGCAAAAGTCCAGATTTTTTTGCGTTTTTGCTCCAAAGATGTCTGCTCCGAACTTAAAAACGCCGCAATATACGCCTCACCAATTGACCAAATGGATTACAGGCTGGGCTACGGCCGTTTTACCCACTCATACGGTCCTTTGGTTCAAACACTCAGCGCGCCAAAACGGCACGATAAAAGGCAAACACCATGGCTGACAGCAACGACTTTGGTTTTGGGACACAAATCAGAAAATCGCCCTATTTCGACGCGACAGTACGCTGGGGTGCAAAAGAGTTTTCAGTTTATAATCACATGTATATCCCACGCGATTTTGGCGACCCCGAGCAGAATTTCTGGAACCTTGTTAATGATGCCATCCTTTGTGACGTGGCGGTAGAACGGCAAGTTGAGATTACGGGACCAGATGCGGCGACTTTCACCCAGATGCTGACACCCCGCGATCTCTCGAAGATGGCGGTTGGTCAGTGTAAATATGTGTTGATCACCAATGCCGACGGCGGCATTTTAAATGACCCGATTCTACTTCGGCTTGGGGAAAACCACTTCTGGCTGTCATTGGCCGATAGTGATGTTCTGCTTTGGGCGCAGGGCGTGGCGGTGAATTCTGGGCTCGACGTGGACCTATGCGAACCAGATGCATCGCCTCTACAATTGCAAGGTCCAAAATCCGGTGAGGTGATGAAGGCGCTATTTGGTGATAGTATTATAGACTTGCAATATTATTGGCTGCGCCATCTCGAATTGGACGGCATGTCACTGATCGTTTCGCGTACCGGTTGGTCAAGTGAATTAGGGTATGAGATCTATCTTCAGGATGAGACACGGGGTGGCGAGCTCTGGGAAAAAATCATGGCGGCTGGGGCTGAGTTTGGTTTAAGGCCCGGTCACACGTCATCAATACGCCGTATTGAGGGGGGTATGTTGTCGTATCACGCAGATGCTGACCTCAAAACAAATCCCTATGAGCTTGGCCTTGACCGCCTTGTCAATCTCGATATGGATGCTGACTTCATCGGAAAGAAGGCATTGAGAGCCATTCGCGACGCGGGTGTAACCCGGAAACAAGTGGGGCTGCGCATCGAAGGCCCTCCATTGCAGGGGCCAAACACCACGTTCTGGCCGATTTTAAAAGGATCACAAACCATCGGCAAGGTCACCTCTGCCATTTATTCCCCACGTTTGAAGCAGAATATTGCTCTGGCAATGGTGTCGGCAGACGAAGCAGATATTGGTCTTGAATGCGAGGTTAAAACCTCGTCGGGGATCGTTCCAGCATCTGTGGTGGAAAAACCATTTTTCGATCCCAAAAAACGGATTACTTCTAAGGCTTATACACCTGTCACTCCAAAACCCGAACGTTGTGATTTGAGATGATACGGAAGTTATCGGTTACTTGATCTTGAAATCTGAGCCACTGTTTTGGAAGCACCTCTTGCATAAAGTTCAAGATTGCGTTGGCGAAGTGTTTTTGCGTTGGATAGTGCCTATTAT
>NYVC01000075.1 GCA_002684375.1 Marinovum sp. | reverse complement strand
GCCGGCAAAATTGCGACTGAGCACACCGAAAAATCCGCCGTAATACCAATTTCTATATCTGCTGCGTACAAATCTTTCGCGTGGCAGATCAAGCACGCATTAACGCAAAAAGGATTTAAACATGCCAGATAGACTCAATACAAATATTCAAAGCTA
Organism: Marinovum sp.; assembly: GCA_002684375.1. Lineage (GTDB taxonomy): Bacteria > Pseudomonadota > Alphaproteobacteria > Rhodobacterales > Rhodobacteraceae > CPC320. The sequence continues at coordinate 48,756 of NYVC01000075.1, read as the reverse complement.
TGATGCCCTGCGGGCTGCAATTGCCACCGCCATGCCGTTTTCGAACAGGCTTGACGGACTATTTCTCGCGGGTAATTGCTGACGCGGCACGCAGGACCAGTGGAGCGATCTCGACTAAATCACCGTGGCCGAACCCGAGCATGAACCCTGTATCGCCATTGTTTGGTTCGACCTGCTCCGGAAACTCGCGCCACCGGTAGTTATGTATCGGCAAGGGAACCAGCAAATATTAATTAATATCGCAACCAAGGACTGGCTGAGCTGCGATCTGGTGATCGCCTGTGGCCAGCGGTTCGCGGAACGGTCCCAGAATGATTTGCAAGCGGTTTATGACCCAAAGTCACTGCTTAACACCCTGCGGATTGCCCCGAAACCACCAACCACGGACAAGACCCGCCTGACCGCATTAGTGCAGGAGTTCCTACGTATTCTTGNATTGCTGCCTGCGGGTATCAAACGGGGCGCATTGTATACGGTACAATTCGGTCTGGGCATACTGCGCGATCATGTGGCGCAGTTTCTGACCGAAGCAGCCGGGCTGACCGGGCGCTCGGGCGCACTAAACCTGTCGCGAGACTTATCGTCAAAAGATATGTCGCTGCTCAACNACTTGCCAATCGGCAGCAAGTCTGCGCAGCCGCTGATAGAGGATTATGTAAAAATCGCGATAGTGTTCCTGCCACTGGCCAAAAGACATTGCGACACCCATGGCGCCGCATGGCCTGCAGACTTGATCAACGCCGCTGCAAACAGTCTCGCGACTCTCNTCGGNGANGCANATGCGCAACAATTTCGCCAGCTCCAGCATTAGACCNCCTGCCCGCAAAAACATATTACCCTGCTTAGGCTGAGGCCGTTTGCAGTAAAGTCGGTTATTGCCTAGCCGCAGTGTTTAGGTCATCATATGGTCGTAAGGGAGTTCACGGTATGCGCAAGTTTCTGGTCGTCTTGGATGACAGTCGAGAATGTTTAAACGCGATACGCTTTGCCGCCATGCGCGCGGCAAAAACCGGTGGCGGCGTGGAAATTCTCGCGGTTATTCCACCCGAGGAGTTCAATCATTGGATCGGGGTCGGAGACATCATGCGCGAAGAGGCCCGCGAGCGCATCGAAGTCCATTTTGAGGTTTTCGCGAAATGGATGCGTGACCGACAGGGATTGGAACCCGAGTTGGTCATCCGCGAAGGCGAGCCTGTTCCAGAAATTCTCAGTCAAATCAAAGACGATCCAGAGATCGGTATTCTGGTCTTGGGTGCTGGCATTGAAAATAAGGGCCCTGGCCCTTTGATCACTCAGCTAACCAAAAGCGCGGGCAGCCTGCCCATTCCGATGACGATCGTACCTGGGGATTTATCCAAAGAACGGCTCGAGGCTTTAACATAGCCGCAAAAAACCCTTCAGAACGACCCTGATCAGCTGTGTAAAGCCAATTTTTTGATGGACCGCATTGATAGGGTCCGAGGGGCGCGCCTTCTTTCATCGGATCCTCAGAAGCTCCAATAAACGTTTATGAAACTTCTGCAGCATCGGAACATTTGGTCTATGCTGATCGACTTTGATCCGCATATGCAGCAGCTCAAAAACGCACCGAAAAAGGCTTTGGCAGGCGATTGTGTTGGGCTTAGTCTCGGTGAACTTGCGGGCAGACCAAAGACTGCGCATTCCATGCAATGCCAAAAAATGAGCATGCCGCCATTATAAAACTGCAACTTCCACCCTTTTAGAACAATTCTAAAACTTGACATACTACAGCTTCAGGCGCATATCTTGAAAACTTGGAAAAAACGAGAGCATGATGTTTATTCAAACCGAATCAACGCCGAACCCCGCGACTTTGAAATTCCTGCCCGGCCAGACAGTTTTGAAAACCGGAACGATGGATTTCCCAAGTTCCGCAACCTCCGAAATATCCCCTCTGGCCAGAGGCATCTTTGCCGTTGACGGCGTTTCAGGAGTGTTTTTGGGGACCGATTTCATCACTGTCACAAAGGCCGATACAGTGGATTGGGACCACATTAAACCCGCTATTCTTGGCGCCGTGATGGAACATTTCCAATCTGGACAGCCGGTACTGGCCGACGATGCCGAACTTACTTCTGCCCATGCAAGTCATGACGGCCCCGATGAGGGCATTGTCGACCAAATCAAAGAATTACTCGACAGTCGGGTACGCCCTGCCGTGGCCCAAGATGGCGGCGACATCACCTTTCACGGCTTTGACCGTGGTGTGGTCTATCTGCACATGAAAGGCGCATGCGCCGGTTGCCCATCGTCAACGCTTACATTGAAAATGGGTATCGAAAACCTGTTGCGCCACTATATCCCTGAAGTGACAGAAGTACGCCCTGTTGCCGTCTGACGTCGTGCAAAGCCAAGGTTTGGTTCTGGGCTTCGATACTTCGGCCGCGCATTGCGCGGCCGCTTTACTGTCCGGTGACCACATAATCGCACATCACGCCGACAGCATGGCGCGCGGACAGGGCGAGCGCCTGATGGGCCTGCTACAAGACCTGCTCGACGGTGCCGGTCACAAATGGTGCGACCTCACCGCACTTGGAGTTGGCATTGGCCCGGGCAATTTTACTGGCATTCGCATCTCAGTCGCCGCAGCCCGCGGCTTGGCGCTGTCATTGCGCATTCCGGCAATTGGCGTCTCGTCGTTTGAGGCCACTGCACTGACCCGATTGAGCCCTTTTACCGCATCGGTGGCCGGCCCGCGCGACCAGTTATACACACAAGTCTTTTCAACCGAGGGCGCACAGGCACCACGGCTGGTCGATGCAAGTGAAATCGATAGAGAAATACCCCATATCCCTTGCAGCGCTCCTTTGGAACTGGTGGATCAAATTACCCGGATCGCCGCTCAAAGAACGGACACGCCATACCCGCGGCCGGCACCACTTTACATCAAGGCCGCCGACGCCGCACCATCGCGTGATCCAGCCCCGACACTGCTGGCATGACCCCAATACAAATGGCCAAAATTCATGCGGCTGCTTTTACAAAACAGCGCCCATGGTCCGAGATGGAATTTGCCACACTGATACAAAGCAAGCTTGTTTTTATCATTGCAAATTCACATTGTTTTGCCCTTGGTCGGACAGTCGCAGACGAAGTCGAGTTGCTGACGCTGGCGACCGACCCAGAGCAACGGCGCCATGGTCACGCTCAGGACTGCCTTGACCGTTTCCATCAAGAGGCGCGGGCCCGACAGGCAAGCACTTCAATATTGGAAGTTGCCCTCGACAATCAGGCCGCCTGTCGCCTGTATCAAAACAACCACTATAATATTGTGGCCGAACGACCCAACTATTATCGCAGACCGAATGGGCAATGTATAACAGCACTTATCATGTCTCGAGCACTGTAACCGTCTAAACTTTCACAAAGGGGCTGTTTTCAATTCAGCTTCCGTGATCAATATAGCCGTTTATGTAAGTTTTTGGTTGACCCCCACAGGCGACTAGGCCCTAAAGTGTTTCATTACGTAACCTGCCCGTGACAGGTGGGGAAAAGCGACATCCAGTCGTGAACATCTCGTAAGCAAATGGGAGACATTTATGACACTAATGAAAAAAATGCTTGGCGCAGCAGCCACTGTTGCAACCTCTGCCAGCTTTGCAGTTGCCGAGCCGGCCTTGATTTTTGATTTGGGCGGAAAATTCGACAAATCATTTAATGAGTTGGCCTTTACCGGTGCCCAACGCTGGGCAGACGACACTGGCAACTCGTTTCGCGAAATTGAACTGCAATCAGAAGCCCAGCGCGAACAGGCGCTGCGCCGTTTTGCCGAAGCAGGTAATAATCCAATCGTGATGGCGGGATTTGCGTTTGCGAGCGCATTGGGCGACGTCGCGGCCGATTATCCCGATACAAAGTTTACAATCATCGATATGGTAGTTGATGCACCAAATGTGCGGTCGGTTGTGTTCAAAGAACATGAGGGTTCTTATCTGGTGGGCATGATGGCGGCACAGGCCTCTAAAACTGGCACAGTCGGTTTCATCGGCGGCATGGATATCCCCCTAATCCGAAGATTTGCTTGCGGCTATGCGCAGGGTGTCGAGGCCGTGAATGCCGACATAAAGGTTGTGGCAAACATGACCGGCACGACGCCGGCTGCTTGGAATGACCCGGTTAAAGGATCCGAGCTGACCAAAGCTCAAATCAGCCAAGGCGCAGACGTGATCTATGCCGCAGCCGGTGGTACCGGTGTGGGCGTACTGCAAACTGCGGCTGACGAAAACATTCTATCGGTCGGTGTTGACAGCAATCAAAACTATATGCATCCGGGCAAGGTTCTGACCTCGATGACCAAAAAAGTTGACAATGCGGTCTATAACGCCTTTTCTGACGGCCCCGATATGGAAACCGGATTTCGGGTCATGGGACTGAATAACCGGGGCGTTGGATTTGCAATGGACGAGCATAACGCTGCGTTGGTCTCAGATGCGATGGCAGCCACAACCTACAAAGCGGCCTATGACATAGCCACGGGTGCAGTTTCTGTACATGATTATATGTCAGATGACAGCTGTCCTAATCTCAGCTTCTAAGCGTGACAAAATCCAATAAACCTTTGGGGCGGCAGGACACTGCCGTCCCGGCAATTGAACTAAACGGTATTTCTAAATCGTTTGGGCCAGTACAGGCCAATAAAGACATCTCGATCGCGGTTCAACCGGGCACAATCCACGGCATTATAGGCGAAAATGGAGCCGGGAAATCAACGCTGATGTCGATCCTATACGGCTTTTATAAAGCTGATCGCGGCGAAATATTTATCAACGGCACCAAAACCGAAATTCCCGACAGCCAAACGGCAATTAAATCCGGTATCGGCATGGTATTTCAGCATTTTAAGCTGGTGCAGAATTTCACTGTGCTTGAAAACGTAGTGCTCGGAGCCGAAGATGGCGCCCTGCTTGCACCGTCGCTTGCCAAGGCGCGCAAAACCCTGAACGCACTCAGCCGTGACTATGAATTACAGGTCGATCCGGACGCGGTCATCGACGATATAGGCGTCGGGATGCAGCAGCGGGTCGAGATACTCAAAGCGCTGTACCGGCAAGCCGAAATTCTCATCCTCGATGAGCCCACCGGCGTGCTGACCCCGGCAGAGGCCGATCATTTGTTCCGCATTCTCGACAATCTGCGTACGCAGGGCAAAACCATCATCCTGATAACCCACAAACTGCGCGAGATCATCGCCTATACCGATACCGTCAGCGTTATGCGGCAGGGCGAGATGACCGCAACACTGAAAACCAAACAGACCAGCCCAGAGAAATTAGCAGAACTGATGGTTGGGCGCAAAGTTCTGATGCAGGTCGACAAATCTCCCGCCACACCCGGTGCGGTCATGCTGGAGATTGACAATCTGCGCAGCACGGACGCCAAAGGGGTTGAGCGGCTTAAAGGCATCTCGTTGCAGCTCCGCGCTGGTGAAGTATTGGGGATCGCTGGGGTCGCCGGCAATGGCCAGTCAGAGTTGTTGGAAATTCTAGGCGGCTATGGGCAAGGCAGCGGCTCCATCTGCGTCAATGGCACCGAGATTGACCTGACCGGGTTGGCATCAGACGGGCAATCCCGGCGTGCGGCCGGCATCGCCCATGTCCCAGAAGACCGCCAGCACGCAGGGTTGATTATGGATTTCAAAGCCTGGGAAAATATGGCCTTCGGTTATCATCATGCCCCTGAATATCAAACGGGCCAGTTGATGAACAATACTGCAATTCGCCTAGAGACCAAAGCCAAGATGGAACGCTTTGATATCCGCCCAGCCGATGATCTATTAAACGCAAACAGTTTTAGCGGCGGCAACCAACAAAAAATAGTCCTTGCCCGCGAAATTGAACGTAATCCTGATATTTTGCTAGTAGGCCAGCCGACCCGCGGTGTCGATATCGGCGCGATCGAGTTTATTCACCAGCAAATCATCGCGCTGCGCGATCAAGGCAAAGCCATTTTGTTGGTCAGCGTGGAACTAGATGAGATCTTTGCCCTTTCAGACCGGATTATGGTGATGTTTGACGGCCAAATCATGGGCGAACGCGACCCGGAACAGACGAATGAGAAACAACTTGGGCTGCTGATGGCCGGTATCAATGAAGAGGGCGCGTCATGAGTAAAATGCCGGCCTGGGCCGATATGGTGCTCATCCCGCTTATTTCATTGATTTTGGCCGGGCTGCTGTCGGCACTGGTTATTCTGGCAATTGGCGAAAGCCCGATAGAGGCGGTCAACCTGATGATCACCGGTGCGTTGGGGTCCAGCTATGGCTGGGGGTATACGCTGTATTACGCCACCAATTTCATGTTTACAGGCCTTGCGGTTTCAGTGGCTTTTCATGCCCGGCTGTTCAATATTGGCGGTGAGGGTCAAGCGATGCTGGGGGGATTGGGTGTGGCCTTGGCCTGTCTCTACATCCCTTGGCCCCACTGGTCTTTGGCCCTGTTGGGTGCGATAATTTGCGGTGCTGCCTTTGGCGGGCTCTGGGCTTTGCTGCCTGCCTATCTTCAGGCCAAACGTGGCAGCCATATTGTCATCACCACGATCATGTTCAACTTTATCGCGGCCGCTTTTCTCAACTATCTTCTGGTCAGTGTCCTGCGTCCGCAAGGCAGTATGGATCCCGCCACCGCGCGGTTTCCCGAGGCTGCACAATTGCCGACACTGCATGACGTTCTGGCACCCTTTGGGATCAGTTTTTCAAAGGCAGCGCCGGCCAATATCAGCCTGCTTGTTGCAATGCTGGCCTGTGTCTTGGTCTGGGTCCTGATCTGGCGGACCCGCTTGGGCTATGAGATTCGCGCCTTTGGCCACTCTGACAGTGCCGCGAGATATGCTGGAATAAATCCGGTTAAGATTACGCTTATTGTCATGCTGATTTCGGGCGGTTTAGCCGGATTGATGGCCACAAACAATGTGATGGGCGAAGCGGAAAGACTGATGCTGAACGCGACCGAGGGTGCAGGATTTATTGGCATTGCCGTAGCGCTGATGGGGCGCAGTCATCCGCTAGGCGTATTTCTGGCCGCGATCCTATTTGGCTTTCTCTATCAGGGTGGTGCAGAACTGGCGCTATGGACAAAAATTCCGCGCGAACTGATCGTGGTCATTCAGGCTTTGGTCATCCTGTTTACCGGCGCGCTTGACAATATGGTGCGTGCACCGCTTGAACGGCTGTTCGCACGTCTTGAAAAAGGAGCAGTGTAATGGATCTGCTCAACCTGTTTGATCTGTCAGTTTTGGACAGCACTGTGCGATTTACCACCCCGCTTCTGCTGGCCTGCCTCGCGGGGTTGTTTTCCGAACGGGCTGGCATTTTTGATATCGGTCTTGAGGGCAAAATGCTGTTTGCCGCGTTCTTTTCCGCCGCCATTGCCGCGCTCACCGGTTCGGTTTGGCTGGGCTTGCTGGCCGGCATCTTCGCCTCATTTCTACTCTCGGCTCTGCACGGGGTTGCCTCGATCACCTTTCGGGGCAATCAGCTGATCTCTGGTGTTGCGATTAATTTTCTGGCCGCGGGATTGACAGTGCTGATCGCGCAAGACTGGTTTCAGCAAGGTGGCAGAACGCCGTCTTTGCTCAGTGGAGGACGGTTTGAAAGCCTCACCCTGCCGTTTGCCACGGCCCTGCGCGAGGTGCCACTTTTCGGTCCAGTCTATCATGACCTGATCTCAGGTCATTCCATTTTGGTCTATGTCGCCTTTGCGGCTGTACCAACCAGTTGGTGGATTCTGTACCGCACAAGATTTGGCCTGCGACTGCGCGCAGTTGGGGAAAACCCGGCAGCCGTTGATACAGCCGGCATATCGGTGACACAGCTTCGCTTTGCAGCAGTGGCGATCTGTGGCCTGCTTTGTGGACTTGCTGGCGCCTATTTGGCAACCGGCCAACAAGCGGGCTTTGTCAAAGATATGACCGCAGGGCGCGGCTATATCGCGCTTGCCGCGTTAATTTTCGCCAAATGGCGACCTTGGCACGCGCTTTCAGCCACAATCTTGTTTGGCTATCTTCAGGCTATTGCCTTGCGTCCCGACCTGATTGAAGCGGCTTTCAACTTTAAGGTTCAAGTTCAACTTCTTGACGCTTTACCGTATATTTTAACCGTGGTGATTCTCGCTGGTTTTGTCGGCAAAGCAATTCCGCCAAGAGCTGGCGGTGAGCCGTACGTTAAAGAACGATAAACCAAAAAGCACGCGTACCTATAGCAACATTAAGACCAGTTTCAAAAATAAGTGATACCTGACTGCACAAAGGCCTATTGCGCCCTTGCGCAATCCCGCTCTAGGACGATAGGGACCCCTATGCAAATTTATCTGCCCATTGCCGAAGTGTCCGTCAACGCCTTCCTTTTGCTAGGATTGGGCGGCATGGTTGGTGTGCTGTCGGGAATGTTTGGGGTCGGTGGCGGCTTTTTAATGACACCGCTGTTATTTTTCATTGGCATCCCCCCTGCAATAGCCGTGGCCACCGAGGCGAATCAAATCGTTGCCTCATCATTTTCAGGTGTTCTGGCCCATTTTCGACGACGCACAGTAGATTTTAAAATGGGTACTGTTTTGCTCATTGGTGGGCTGTTTGGTGCCGGAATCGGAGTGGTGGTTTTCAACTATCTCAAAAGCATGGGACAAGTCGATTTGTTGGTGCGGCTTTGCTATGTCGTATTCCTTGGCATTATTGGCAGCCTGATGTTTATGGAAAGCCTGCGCGCGATCCAGCGCTCGCGCAGTAACGTCAAAGTGTCCTTCAAACGCAAGCAGCGCAATTGGATCCACGCACTGCCGTTTAAAATGCGGTTTCGAACTTCGGGGCTTTATATTTCGGTCATTCCGCCCCTCATAATCGGCCTGGCAGTGGGTGTGCTGGCAGCAATTATGGGTGTTGGCGGGGGCTTTGTTATGGTTCCGGCCATGATCTATATCCTTGGCATGCCGACCAAGGTTGTGGTCGGCACTTCGCTGTTTCAGATTATTTTTGTTACGGCCTTCACCACATTACTTCATGCGACAACCAACTATACCGTTGATATGGTTCTAGCAGTATTGCTGTTGGTCGGCGGTGTGATCGGTGCCCAGATCGGAGCGCAGATCGGCGCCCGCCTAAAGGCAGAACAACTGCGCATTCTGTTGGCCCTGTTGGTATTGATGGTCTGCGGGAAACTGGGCCTTGACTTGCTGATGGAACCCGCCGAATTGTACTCTATTGCCAGCGGAGCCGGACATTGATGCGGCTGGTTTGGATCCTCTGGATTTTCTATGTCGCATTGCCGGTTCAGGCTGAAGACGTCGTGCTTGGTCTCAGCAAAGACCGCGTTGCAATCACCGCAACCTTCGACGGATCAGAAATTTTGGTGTTCGGCGCAGTCAAGCGCGAAACTGCTATTCCCGAAACTCCGTTGCAAGTCATCGTCACAATTGCCGGCCCATACAAACCAATCGTGGTCCGTCGCAAAGACAAACGCTTTGGCATATGGGTCAATACCGAAAATACCAAAATAGAAGCCGCCCCAAGTTTCTATGCCGTGGCAACCTCGGCACCTTGGGACGAGGTGATCACCGCAAAACAAGATGCCAAACATCAAGTGTCTGTGGCTCGGGCCATCAAAGCGCGCCAAACCGCACCTGCAGATGCCGAACAAGAGCGTTTCACCGAGGCGGTCATTCGGATCAGAAGCGACGAANACCTCTATCAACTTTTGGAAAACGAGGTTACGGTCGATCAACAAACCCTATTTCGCACCTCGATCGAGATGCCGTCAAACCTGACAGAAGGTCATTACGACACGCGGATCCTGTTAACCCGCAACGGCGTGGTGATCTCAACCTTGAATACGGAAATCGACGTGCGCAAAGTGGGGTTAGAGCGGTTCCTGTTTAGCCTGTCGCGCGAACAACCGCTTGTCTATGGCCTGCTATCACTGGCGATTGCAATTTTTGCAGGATGGGGGGCTTCTGGCCTGTTCAGCGCCCTGCGCCGCAGTTAACACGAGAGCTCATCATGCCCCGACCCGCCCCTGCACATCGTACCGATTTTAAATTTCTTTCAAGTCTGCCAACCCGTTGGATGGACAATGACCAATATGGCCATATGAACAACGTCGTGCATTATTCATTGTTCGACACTGCGGTCAGTAACTGGCAAATGGCACAAGGTGGTTTTAATGTTACAGGCGAAGTAACCAAGTTAATGGTTGTGGAAAGCGGGTGTCGTTATTTCGATGAGGCCGGCTATCCCGATCTGATCCATGTGGGGCTGCGTCTGGGGCATTTAGGCAATAGCTCGTGGCGCTATGATCTGGGGTTGTTTCGCAACGAAATCGNCACCGCCTTTGCCGAGGGTTTCTTCGCGCAAGTTCAAGTCGACGCAAAATCTGGACGCCCGACGCCGGTGTCGCCAGACATGCGCGCGGCGCTTGAACAGCTTCGCTGAGGCTGAAATTATCCCGATGGGCCACGCCGTTTGACACAACCCACCCATGACCAAATCAGATCGGAGCGTTGGTATATTTTTTCAACTCTGCGCGGGCAACCTGACGGCGATGTACCGCATCGGGGCCATCTGCGAAGCGCAGCGTGCGAATATGGGTCCACATATGTGCCAGATCAAAATCCTGGCTGATGCCACCGGCGCCATGCATCTGCATCGCCTCGTCGACCACTTTTCCTGCCATAAGGGGTGCCACCACTTTGATCTGTGAAATCCACGGCTGCGCCTCTCTGACCCCCACAGTGTCCATCATATGTGCCGCCTTCAGGCATAGCAACCGGGCCATTTCAATCTCCATTCGGGCGTTTGCTATGATATCGTAATTGCCCCCAAGCTCAGTCAGGCGCTTACCAAAGGCCTCGCGAGACAATCCGCGACGACACATCATTTCAAGCGCCTTTTCAGCCTGACCAATGGCCCGCATGCAGTGATGGATACGCCCCGGTCCGAGACGCCCCTGCGCCACTTCGAAGCCGCGTCCTTCGCCCAGAACAATTGCGTCGGCCGAAATACGTACATCAGTGAAACGCAGATGCATATGCCCGTGCGGCGCATCATCATTACCAAAAACATGCATCGGGCGCAGAATTTCAATGCCCGGTGTTTTCGGATCGAGAACGAACATCGTATGGCGGCTGTGTTTGGCTGCTTCAGGGTGGGTTTTTGCCATCAGAATATACACCCCACAACGAGGATCCCCAGCCCCAGAAATCCACCATTTTTCGCCATTCAAAACATAATCATCACCATCCCGCTTGGCCTCAAACGCCAGCTGGGCGGCATCCGATGACGCAATTCCCGGCTCGGTCATAACATAGGCCGAGCGAATGTCACCGTTCAGCAGATCCAAAAGCCAACGGTCTTTGTGGGCTTGGGTGCCATAGCGTTCCAATACCTCCATATTCCCGGTATCAGGGGCATTGCAGTTGAATACTTCGGCCGCGATTGGCACCTTGCCCATTTCCTCAGCCAGATAGGCGTATTCCACCGTAGTCAACCCATAGCCCCGCGTGCTGTCCGTCAGCCAAAAGTTCCACAAACCCCTCTTTTGGGCCTCGGCCTTCAAGCCGTTGAGAATCTCCAACTGTCGCGCAGTATGTTTGAAACGGTCGCCTGAGGGGTGTTTGCCAACCTCGGTATGAAATTCGGCGTCCAATGGCGCAATCTCTTCATTGATCATCTCCCGCACTTGTTCAATCAGCGGGGCGACCCTGTCCGTTACGCCTAAATCCATGTTCTTTTCTTCTCCCTAGGGGCTTTAGCACCCGCCTCTTTGAATAAATTGGATAGTGTCTTGCGCTATACCATATCGGGCAAGGCATAGTCCGAAAACTGTTTTCGCAGCGTCATTTTGGAAACCTTGCCCGTCGCCGTCATCGGCAGCGCATCGATAAACTCAACCGCGTCGGGCAATTGCCATTTTGCAACATGGTCAAGCAAAAGCTGGTCGAACTCAGACTTATCAGGCCGTTTGTCTCCTGCGGGGACAATAACCAACAACGGCCGCTCATCCCAAGTTGGATGCGGCACCGCTATGACAGCACAGTTTGCGACTTCGGGGTGNCCCATGATGACATTCTCAAGGTCAATCGAACTGATCCATTCACCGCCCGACTTGATCAAATCTTTGGCGCGGTCCTGAATAATCAAGAACCCGTCAGCATCAATCGAGGCGATATCGCCAGTGCCAAACCATCCGTCGCGATCAAAGGCATCGACCGTCGCCGTTTCATTATTAAAATACCCCTGAATGATGGTGTTGCCACTGACATAAAGCTCGCCCACAGCCTCACCGTCATGNGGCAATCNGTCACCGGCCTCATTNACNATTTTCATGTCGACACCGAATACCCGACGACCGTGCTTTACTTTGATATCTANTTGTTCCTCAAACGGCAGCTGCATCATTTCGCGGGACAAGATACCATGCGTCCCNACAGGGCTCATCTCGGTCATTCCCCAGGCATGACACACCGTCACACCGGACTTTTCAAAGNTTTCAATCATCGATTTGGGCGCNGACGATCCACCNACGATGATACCGTTCAACGCCGTCGGTTTACGCCCCTGTTTAGCGATCTCACCCTGCAGGCCCAGCCAGACGGTAGGCACCCCCCAGGCTGATGAAACCTGCTCGTTTTCCATCAGCGAAAACAGCGACGCCCCATCAAGTGCTGCCCCCGGAAACACCAGCGAAGCGCCTTTCAGCGGGGCTGCAAACGGTAACCCCCAAGCGTTGACATGAAACAGCGGTACCACGGGCAGGATACGCGCGCCTTCTTTCAGGCTCATATCAATTGACAGTGCAACGGAAAACGCGTGCAAAACCGTTGAGCGGTGCGAATAAAGCGCCCCTTTAGGATTGCCTGTCGTTCCNGAGGTGTAGCAAAGAATACACGCNGTCTCTTCAGACAATTCGGGCCAATNATACTGAGTTGGATGCGGCTCAAGCAGATCTTCGTANCACAGCGTCTCGAGCGCTGTGTCAGGCATATGCGCACGATCTGTCATGATAACATAGCGCATATCTTGCGGCAGCTTATCGGCCAACTCTTCAATGATCGGCACAAAGGTCAAATCCAGAAACAGCAGGCGATCCGCTGCATGATGGGTGATATAGATCAGTTGCTCTGCACTGAGACGCGGATTGATCGTGTGGCAGACCGCCCCGATACCCGCGATCCCGAAATACAGCTCAAAATGTCGGTACCCGTTCCACGCCAAGGTTGCGACCCGATCGCCGGTATGTATCCCCAAGGATTCCAGCGCATGCGCCAATTGGGCTGCACGACCAAAAGTTTCCGGATAACTGGTCCGGTGCATATCCCCTTCGGTTCGTACTGAAACCAAATCTGCNCCGGGATGCGCCTCGGCAGCGAATCTCAAAACCTCAATGATCGATAATGGCTTATGCATCATCATGCCTTGCATAATCGCGTCCTTCCGTTTTGGCTTTGCTCACTATGGGAAGGNCAGGACCTACAATGCAATATAGCAATTTGNGGTAATAGCAAAATACTAAAGCTCCTCTGCATCTTCGGCAATCAACGACAAAGGCGCTGGAGCGACCTTTAAATCATCAACCCGCAAAGGCTGGGTCGGCAGCGACAGACGGTTGCGTACCACCCAGACCAACCGATTTTGCGCCCGAGTTATGGCCACATAGGCCAGCCGCTTCCACAGGGGTTGATTAGCCTCAACTCTACCCATTCTGGCCGCTGCAAACAAGTCGGGGGCAAAGACCTGAACCGTATCCCACTGACTGCCTTGGGCTTTGTGAACAGTCACCGCTGCACCGTGCAGAAAGGCTGCCCCCATATTTGCCGCAAAGGGGATAAACGGTTCCTCTTGGTCAGGTTTTTCGATTTTCACAATCGACGCGGCCGACACTTGAGGATCTTCAGCGCCAACCACGTGCAANCGGGAAAATCCCGGCCGGCTGCCCGTTCCCAGATAAACCACCTGTGCGCCTTTAATCAAACCTCGAGCTTCAAGATCAATCCGCTTTTTGCGATGTTTCAGCGGCAGTTCTATGCCATCACAAATCAATGGCTCCCCCGGCAAAAGCGCGGTGTCAGGTGCTTCATAGACCCGNCGAAACGCATTAATCAGGCGAATTCGGGTGGTGTTGCGCCAGACCAGAACAGGGCTGCGCGCCATCAAATCAACCTCAACCCTTTGTCCAAAAACCACCCGCTCATCCCGTCGGGCTGCATCTTGTACCATGGTTTCAAACGCGTCAAAATCAAGACTCTCGTCCCCCAAAGCATGGGCGAGGTCAAGGATTGGGTTGTCGGCGTCCTGCCGATGCACGCGGCTTAATTCAACCGTTTGTTCACCTTTCAATGCATCAAACACCATGGCCCCAGACTGATTGACAGGGGCCAATTGTGCGGGATCGCCAAACAGCAACAAAGTGGGAAAAATCTCTTTAAGATCTTCAAACTGGCGATCATCCANCATCGATGATTCGTCGACCAGCCCAATATCAAGAGGATCTTCGCGGCGCTTCCATCCGGTGATAAAATCCGACCCTCGCAAACCTGCCGCCGCCAGCGCGCCAGGAATAGAGGCGTTTTGATCATAGAACCGCTTGGCTCGATCCAAGGCCTCTTCCGGCATATCTTTGACCTCTGGACGCTCGCCAGTGCCAGCAAGCCAATCCGCAATACGTTCGTATTCTGGATCATAAACCGGCGTATACAAAATACGGTGAATGGTGGTCGCCGGCACCCCGCGCTGGCGCAAGACACTGGCGGCTTTATTTGTCGGTGCCAAAATCGCCAGAGTCCGTCGATCTTTGCGACGACGGCCTTCATAGTCGCCCGAAACCACCTCGACGCCTGCGGCTTGCAAAGATTTGCACAGCTCGGCNAGCAAAAGTGTTTTGCCTGATCCGGCCTTACCAATCAACGCCATCACCTGCGATTGGGATCCAGACATCGGCGTTGTCAGCCCGTCGTCTAGGTTGACCCCAACATGGCGCAGAACAGTACTNACCCGATCAAAGGCCTCTGCTTGGTCATCTGAAAACTGGAAGGCCGCGAGCNTCATAATAGCGCTTGTATCCCGCCTGTGCCCCATACACCAGNGNCACCAAGGTAATCCTGACGCTTTATCGTGTTTCTCGCGGCGACGGATACCGACGTTTCATTGTGGCAGAAATTGATCTTTTCCCGTCACATGCGCCGTATTTCCCATTTTGTCTTTATCTTTGATGGTACCTTTTCAGATCGGCGTTTGCCGATGACACGTTTTGATAACGGCCTGAGAAATCAGCTGATGACCAACCTGTCCTGCGATGTCACGCAGTATTACTTGGATTTTAAATCACCTCGGCGCATAAACTCAACCATCCTGCGCTAGTAATTTTCCAAGGTGTCATCGACGGGGACATACTTTACATCAAACGACTGCTCCATTTCCATCAAACCAATCAACCGGGCAGTATCAAGCTCGTCTGCAAGANGCGGTAACCCGTTGTGTCTGGCGTATTCTTTCAAGTCTAAAAGAACCGAAATGACCCAATCATTCTTCATGCATACGCTCATTGCTCAGTCGGGCAGNACGCCGCCCAAACGGGCCACCTCTGCGGTTCAGTTCCACAGCTTGTAAATAGCAATTAAATAGTGACTATCCGCTTAAGAAAGGCATGCGGGCCAAGGCCAATGACCGGCCTNGCATAAANATTAAACCATTAGGCATCCCCCACAAGCGCATCTTCAAAGGTGCGAAGGCCAGTGCGCGGAGCCTGTACAAGCACAGCCATATTACCCGGCTTGTGTTCATTACGCAGCATCATCNCATGAGCCGAAGGAATATCCGACCAGCCAAAAACCTCAGACATGCAAGGATCGAGACGGCGCTCAACCATCAGTTTATTGGCCGCTGATGCCTGTTTGAGATGGGCAAAATGGCTGCCTTGGATACGTTTTTGNTGCATCCAGACATAGCGCGCATCCATTGTCAGATTAAAGCCCGACGTGCCCGCACAGATCACTACCATGCCACCCTTTTTACACACGAAGGTCGAGACCGGAAACGTCGCCTCGCCAGGATGTTCGAACACCATATCAACATTATTGCCCTTGCCAGTGATGTCCCAGATCGCCTTNCCAAACTTACGAACCTCGGCAAACCAAGCTTTGTAATCGTCGGTATTGACCGTAGGCAGTTGCCCCCAACAATTGAAATCTTTGCGGTTCAGAACGCCCTTTGCACCAAGCCCCATGACAAATTCCCGTTTGTCTTCATCTGAGATAACCCCGATCGCATTGCCGCCCGCGGCATTGATCAATTGGATGGCAAAGCTGCCCAACCCTCCCGAAGCNCCCCAGACCAAAACATTCTGGCCGGGTTTGAGTTCATGAGGATGATGACCAAACAGCATCCGGTACGCCGTAGCTAAGGTCAGCGTGTAACAGGCGCTTTCTTCCCAGGTAAGGTGCTTCGGCCGTGGCATCAACTGCTGCGCCTGCACCCGGGTGAACTGGGCAAACGACCCATCCGGAGTTTCATACCCCCAGATTCGCTGGCTGGGCGAAAACATTGGATCTCCGCCATTGCATTCCTCATCGTCCCCATCGTCTTGATTGCAATGGACCACAACCTCGTCGCCAACCTTCCAACGGGTCACTTTATCCCCAACAGCCCAGACGATGCCCGATGCATCCGATCCGGCAATGTGATAGGCGGCTTTGTGCACGTCAAACGGGCTGATCGGCACCCCCAACCCGGCCCAAACGCCATTGTAATTGACGCCCGCCGCCATCACCAGAACCAGAACATCCTGACTGTCCAACGTCGGGGTCTCCACCACTTCGATTTGAAACGATTTATCTGGCTCGCCATGACGCTCACGGCGAATTGCCCAAGCATACATCGATTTTGGCACATATCCCAAAGGCGGCATCTCACCGACGTCATAAAGATCTTTTTCGGGCGCTGAATAGGCCGCAATTTCTGTGTTGGTGTCAAAAGCCATCATAATCTCCAAAGACTTTACCTGCACTGCAAGTTCCGAATTAAGGCAAAATTTACACATAATACGTAATTAAACAACTAATTTAAACTTATATTTGTAACTTTATGACTTTGCAAGTGCAGAATATTTACAGTGGATGCGCATTGCCGCACCGCGGCGAATTGACAGGCGAGCAAAGTTTCAATTAAATAGCGTAACAGGTAATAAAATTGCTCACTTGATTCCAAAGGCTCCGCATGTCCCAAACATTAAAAGACCGCCCTTGGTTGATCCGCACATATGCCGGCCATTCAACCGCTCAGGCGTCTAACGCGCTATACCGTGATAATTTAACGAAGGGTCAGACCGGCCTGTCAGTGGCCTTCGACCTGCCCACGCAGACCGGATATGACAGCGATCACATTCTGGCACGAGGTGAGGTTGGCAAGGTCGGTGTACCGATCAGCCATCTGGGCGATATGCGCAGCCTGTTTGACCAGATCCCACTGGACCAGATGAATACCTCAATGACGATCAACGCCACTGCGCCATGGCTGCTCGCGCTCTACATTGCCGTGGCCGAGGAACAAGGCGCCGATCCCGCGACGCTTCAGGGCACAGTGCAAAACGATATTATTAAAGAATATCTNTCGCGCGGCACCTATATTTGCCCGCCCAAGCCGTCGTTGAAACTGATCGCTGATGTGGCGGCCTATTGCTATGAGAATGTGCCGAAATGGAATCCGATGAACGTGTGTTCCTATCATCTGCAAGAGGCCGGTGCGACCCCCGAGCAAGAGCTGGCGTTTGCGCTGGCCACCGCCACGGCGGTCTTGGACCAATTGCAAGATCAGGTTCCAAAAAAAGATTTNCCNCGTCTGGTCGGACGAATATCGTTTTTCGTCAACGCAGGTATCCGGTTTGTCACCGAAATGTGTAAAATGCGCGCTTTTGTTGATCTTTGGGATGAGATTTGCGAAACCCGCTATGATATAACTGACCCCAAATATCGGCGTTTTCGCTATGGCGTGCAGGTCAATTCTCTTGGGTTAACCGAGCAACAGCCCGAAAACAACGTTTACCGGATTCTGATCGAGATGCTGGCCGTAACCCTGTCCAAAAACGCGCGAGCCCGTGCCGTGCAATTGCCGGCCTGGAACGAAGCTTTGGGACTNCCACGACCGTGGGACCAGCAATGGTCGATGCGGATGCAGCAAATCATGGCTTATGAAACAGACTTGCTAGAATATGACGACCTGTTTGACGGCAATCCGGCGGTCGATCGCAAGGTCGCGGAATTGAAAGAGAGCGCCCGCCATGAACTGGCCAACCTAGACGCAATGGGTGGGGCAATTTCAGCGATAGAGTATATGAAAGCGCGGCTTGTGGAATCAAATGCAGAGCGCCTCAACAAGATCGAGACCAACACNACAACNGTGGTCGGCGTCAATAGATGGACGGACGGCGAACCATCTCCGCTTATAACCGAGGACGGCGGTATCATGGTGGTTGATCCCGCCGTTGAGCAGGATCAAATCAACCGTCTAAATCAATGGNGACAAGACCGTAACGAGACTGCCGTTATCTCAGCGCTGGCCGCCCTGCGCCAAGCTGCCNCCGAAGGCCACAATATTATGCCTCCATCGATTGCTGCGGCCAAAGCCGGGGCAACCACCGGGGAATGGGCGGCGCAAATGCGCGCGGTGTTTGGCGAATATCGCGGCCCCACCGGCGTATCGCGATCAAGCTCAAACAAAACCGAAGGGTTAGAGGATATCCGCAACGCCGTAGATGCCGTCAGCGACAAACTGGGGCGGCGGCTCAAATTTTTGATGGGCAAGCCTGGGCTTGACGGACATTCCAACGGCGCCGAGCAAATCGCTTATCGAGCGCGGGATTGCGGCATGGAGATCGCCTATGAGGGCATTCGCCTGACCCCAGAAGAAATCATAGCGGCGGTACAGGCTGAGGCCTGCCACGTGATTGGCCTTTCCATCTTATCAGGATCGCATCTCCCATTGCTTGAAGACCTTATGGCACGCCTAAAAGCCGAGGGGCTTGGCTCTATCCCTGTTATCGTCGGTGGNATTATTCCAGATGATGATGCCGCGCGTCTTAAATCTATGGGGGTTGCGCGGGTCTATACACCAAAAGATTTCGAACTCAATAGTATCATGCTGGATATCGTGGCACTCGCTGAACCCAAATCTGTTGCGGCTGAATNACNANNCCNANCTNNGNAGANCGCNGGCTCNNTANNACANNTNGCCTCTATCACAAACACGCAAGGCAAGGTATGCCTTACCCAAANCCCNCAGGGCGTTGTTGTGGGGAGAGAANACATGACAATCACAATCCGGCCTTTACAGGCAAGCGATAAATCCGATTGGCATCAGCTTTGGCAAGACTATCTGGCGTTCTACGACAGCGCCGTGACAGAAGATGTCTATGACACCACCTTTGAACGGCTGTTGTCTCCTCAGCACCCCAAACAGAACGCATTTATAGCGTTCGCGGAAAGCCATATGGTAGGTCTGGTGCATTATATCTATCACCCGCACAACTGGAAGCGTGAGGATGTATGCTATCTGCAAGATCTCTATGCTGNCCCTGAATATCGTGGACAGGGCGTGGGCCGCGCACTNATCGAAGCGGTTTATAAAACTGCCGATGCCAATGGCACACCAGCGGTCTATTGGCTGACCCAAGACTTCAATCAAACCGCTCGACAGCTCTATGATCGTGTGGCAACCCTAACCCCGTTTATAAAGTATACCCGTTAGACAGATAGGACTTTTATCATGACAATTCATATCGGTGCCAACCCCGGAGATATCGCCGAAACCGTCCTGCTGCCGGGTGACCCTTACCGCGCAAAATGGGCAGCCGAGACGTTTCTTTCCGAAGTGCGCCAGATTAATAATGTGCGCGGTATGCTAGGATTTACCGGGTTATGGAACNCGCACCCNGTGACAATTCAAGGCTCGGGCATGGGGATGCCGTCGTTGTCGATCTATGTCAACGAATTGATCCGTGACTATGGCGCCAAGACGCTGATCCGGGTCGGCTCTTGCGGCGCGATGCAGAAAAATATTGCCGTGCGCGACATTATCATTGCAATGACAGCCAGTACCTTGTCCACGCCGTCCAGAGGCATCTTTAAAGAGCTGAATTTTGCTCCCTGCGCCGACTGGGCGCTGCTGCGCGCAGCGGTGNCTGCCGCAGAAAAGACCACAAACCCGCTTCATGTCGGTGGGATCTATTCATCAGATGTGTTCTATGACGAACGGCCAGATCTGAACGAACAGATGACCCGCCATGGCATTCTTGCNGTTGAAATGGAGGCCGCTGAGCTCTACAATCTCGCAGCGCGCCACGGCGTGCGCGCGCTTGCCGTTCTCACCGTCAGCGATCATCTGATCACCGGCGATGCTCTGCCTTCAGATCAACGCGAACAAAGCTTTGGTGATATGATCGAAATCGCCCTAGCAGCAGCTTTTTCCAATGGGTGACAGCCCTAAAGTGCGAGGCCACGATGCCGGATAAGCACCCAAGATATGAAAACCCCTCGCGTACGGCTTATCTATCACCTTAAACACAGGCCCCTAATCGATTAATTCCCGCCAGAGTGACTTTGATCATAACTATTTAGCGCAGGCGGCACCCAATCCGCCAGTTGGCCTTCTTGTGGGGCAAACACTTCGATCAACAACGGATGACATTTGGCAGTATCGCTAGAGTGCTTTGCCGAACAATCCCCCCCCGGACAGGCACTGAGCGCTCCTAACAGATCGACTTCAGCAAAAAATTCGAGATAGTCGCCGGGCCTAACCGGGCTCGCCTTCATGAAATACTGGCCAGTATCGCGGGTAAAACCAGTGCACATGAACACGTTGAGAACATCATGCACATGCGGCTCGGCCTGCGAGAGCGACATGCCAGTTTCAGCCGCCAAAGCCCTTGTAAGATTGGAATGGCAACACTGGTGGTACTGCCCCCCCGANAATAGTGCATTGGTATAGGGGTCACACCGCGTGCCAATCACATCATGCACTGAACCGCCAAATTGATCNATCCCGTACCAGCTCAGGCTATCATGAATGATTGTCGCCATCGGGCGCAAATAGGGAAAACTACTCCACATGCGCTGGCCGGTGGTAATATGGGTCCCGTGAAGGGCGCGGGTTTTGCCGGAATAAAATCGCTCGGACAAGTTATCGGCGTGCCACAGATTAAGGTCGCCAACCTGAGGTCCTTCAAGAGAGGAAATACGGAAAATCTGACCAGCAGNAACCCGAAANCATGCCGCATCTCGCGGCGGCACCACGGTTTGCGTTATTCTAGTGGCGCTNGACGCGACCCNCCGATACAGTACCATATCAGGCTGTGGCAAGCCCTGTGTGGGATAGCAGATAACCGGCGCGACAGAGCGCCTGTGCTCTGCATCCAGAGGTGCAGAGGCCGGTTTATGGCCGTCCTCAGACAGTGCGTTCCACCATCATTTTCTTAATTTCGGCAATTGCTTTCGCAGGATTAAGCCCCTTGGGACAAGTCTGAGTGCAGTTCATAATAGTGTGACAGCGATACAGCTTAAACGGGTCCTCCAGTTGGTCCAACCGCTGACCCGTAGATTCGTCNCGGCTGTCGATAATCCAACGATAAGCATGCAGTAATGCAGCCGGTCCAAGGTAGCGATCACCATTCCACCAATAAGATGGGCAGCTGGTAGAGCATGATGCGCACATCACACATTCATACAACCCATCCAATTTCTTGCGGTCATCAATNGATTGACGCCATTCTTTGGCCGGCCGATTGGTCTTGGTCTCCAGCCAAGGCATGATCGAGGCGTGCTGCGCATAAAAATGAGTCAGATCCGGAATCAGATCCTTAANCACCTCCATATGCGGCAAGGGATAAATTTTAACATCGCCCTTCACCTCAGCCATGCCATACAAACAGGCCAATGTGTTGATACCATCGATGTTCATCGCACAGGACCCACAGATGCCTTCCCGGCACGACCGGCGGAAGGTCAGCGTCGGATCAATTTCATTCTTTATCTTGATCAACGCGTCCAGAACCATTGGACCGCATGTGTCCATATCAACGAAATACGTGTCCAACCGCGGNTTTTTCCCATCATCGGGATTCCAGCGATAAATACTGAATTTACGTAAATTGGTCGCCCCCTCGGGCTTTGGCCAAGTTTTGCCAGTGGTCATNCGGCTGTTTTTGGGCAGTGTCAGTTGTACCATCGTCGTCTGTCCTTAATAAACCCGGGCCTTCGGAGCGATTTTCTTCAGATCAATCCCGCCCTCGTTATGACTGGTCAGCGGATTCAAATGCACGCCACGGTAGCCCAAGCTTGCGGCTTGGCCCTTGAACCATACCAAAGAATGCTTACGCCAGTTCACATCGTCGCGGTCGGGATAATCCTCATGCGCATGCGCGCCCCGGCTTTCCTTACGTGCGGCCGCTGCGGTGATTGTGGCCACCGCGTTCGGCATCAGGTTTTCAAGCTCCAGCGTTTCCATCAAATCCGAATTCCATACCAGCGAGCGATCCGTCACTTGCAAATCGGACAGTTTTTCGGCGACCGAAACCATTTTCTCCCGTCCTTCNTCAAGCGTCGCATCGGTGCGGAAAACCGCAGCATCTGCCTGCATGGTCTTTTGCATTTCAAGCCGCAGATCGGCTGTTGGCACATGACCTTTTGCGTATCGAATACCGTCAAAGCGCGACAAGATACCCTGAATGGCCCGTGAGCTTGGTGTCGGAACGGCTGTTTTTGGATTCACCNCCTCCGCTGCGCGAATAGCCGCAGCGCGGCCAAAGACCACCAAATCAATCAGCGAGTTCGATCCCAACCGGTTTGCACCGTGCACCGAAGCGCATCCCGCCTCACCCACCGCCATCAGGCCGGGGGAAATTCCGTCCGGATTNTCCTTGGTTGGAGCCAGAACTTCGCCCCAGTAATTGGTTGGGATGCCGCCCATATTGTAATGCACCGTTGGCAAAACCGGGATCGGTTCTTTGGTCACATCAACGCCGGCAAACACCCGGGCTGACTCAGAAATGCCCGGCAGTCGTTCGGCCAAGGCTTCGGGCGGCAGATGACTGAGGTTCAAATGGATATGATCTCCCTCAGCGCCAATTCCGCGACCTTCGCGTATTTCCATTGTCATACAGCGCGAAACAACGTCGCGACTGGCCAGATCTTTGTAGGTCGGCGCATAGCGTTCCATGAACCGCTCGCCCTCGGAATTTGTCAAATACCCGCCCTCGCCGCGGGCGCCTTCAGTGATCAAACAGCCAGCACCGTAAAT
The DNA here is from genome assembly GCA_002684375.1 of Marinovum sp. Taxonomy (GTDB): domain Bacteria; phylum Pseudomonadota; class Alphaproteobacteria; order Rhodobacterales; family Rhodobacteraceae; genus CPC320. The sequence goes on along the minus strand of NYVC01000075.1, from coordinate 25,470 downwards.
ACCGGTCGGGTGGAACTGCACAAACTCCATATCCTGCAAAGGCAAACCGACCCGTGCTGTCATCCCACCACCATCGCCGGTACAAGTATGCGCCGAGGTCGCCGAAAAATAGGCCCGCCCACAGCCCCCGGTTGCTAGCACCACCATTTTTGCCGCAAACAGATGCAATGTGCCGTCATCCAGTTTCCAGCACATAACACCCTGACAAACCCCGTCATCCGACATCACCAGATCAATGGCAAAGTACTCAATGTAAAACTCAGCATTGTTTTTCNAAGATTGCCCATACAGCGTGTGCAAAATTGCGTGTCCTGTCCGGTCTGCAGCGGCACAGGTGCGTTGCACGGGCGGACCTTCGCCAAATTCTGTCGTGTGTCCACCAAAAGGGCGTTGATAGATTTTACCTGCTTCGGTGCGCGAAAACGGCACGCCGTAATGTTCCAACTCATAGACCGCTTTTGGCGCCTCGCGGGCCAGATATTCCATCGCATCGGTATCGCCCAGCCAGTCAGATCCCTTGACCGTATCATACATGTGCCATTGCCAGTTATCAGGGCCCATGTTTGCCAATGAAGCGGCAATGCCNCCCTGTGCCGCCACTGTGTGTGAGCGGGTTGGAAAAACTTTAGTCACGCAGGCAGTGCGCAGGCCTTGTTCGGCCATACCAAGCGTCGCGCGCAGACCGGCGCCGCCAGCGCCGACGACAACGACGTCATATTCATGTGTTTCATATTCGTAAGCAGCCATAGTTTTGCTCCGATCCTAAAGGGCGATTTTGGCGATAGCGAACAGACCAACCGCCATTGCAGCATAAGATAGGCAGGTCATTGCGATAATCCAGATTTTCTGTGCCATCCCGTGGACATAGTCCTCAATTAATACGTGGACACCTGACTTGAAGTGTTCAAACCCGACGATCAGTGTCAACGCCACCACGATCGCTGGAACTGGGCGGCTGAAAAATGCCACGACTTGATCATGGGGCTTGCCAAGCATCGCCCCGAACATAAACACAAACAGTGGAACGAGCAGCAAGAGAGCAACAGAGCTGGTTTTCATCGCCCAAAAATGCGCNGTACCNGTTTTGGCAGAACCCAGCCCGTCAACNCGTTTGCGGTCGGTCAAATAACGCATCAGTTTCCCCTCACAACGACACAATAATAAGCGCGCTGACCGCAGTGAGGCCAAACGACCCGTAAACCACAGCCCAGCCCAGTTTATGAGCTGTTGCCAATTCTAACCCGACCCCATTGTCCCAGATCAAATGCCGAACGCCAGCCAAAGTATGATACCAAATCGCCCAGAGTGAACCAAACATAACCAAATCCCCCAACCAGCTGGTTACAATGGCGTCTGCGAAGGCGAAATATTCGGGGGAAGTTGCCGCCGCAACAAACCACCAAACCACAAGCAAAGCCCCCACCAGCAAGGCGTTGCCAGTAATCCGCGTCAGTATCGACGAAATAGANGTCAATTGGGGGCGATAAATCGTCAAGTGAGGCGATAGTGGTCGCGCGGGCTTTTTAGTCTCAGCCATCCGAAAATCCTTGAATTTCTACACGTGTCTTTTAGCGGTATTTTCACCCGAGTCACGGACATCCCCGAAATAATCGTATTTTTTGGTCAAAAATATAATTTAAATTCAATTTGTGATCACACTATTAATAGGTGTGATCACAACTTTTGACCGTCTCACAATAAATCGTTGCAAAACTTATTTCCTATAAAATTAATAAGGATTTATGAAAATGGNGAAGCAGAAAGAAAAAATAATCCATCTGCTGGGNCAGTCGAAAGATATCTTGCCGAAAAAACCGTCTGTCTTAATTTATAAATNGGTTTGTGATCACATTATNTTCCNCNAAATNACAAANGANGGTNAAAGGGCTGCTAGAACTGGTAGAACTGGTAGAACTGCTAGAAAGTCAGGGTTCAGCTTGGAATCAANGCCCAATAATCAAGATCGAGCAAGGTATCGGCGTGGTACTTGNCATCCTGTCCGCGCAATTCAAACGGAGCACAGCCTTTCGTAGCCACCAGGCGCAGCCGCAAAGCGCCTATCCCCGGCGCCACAATCTCAGCCTTATCTAATACCTCAGACCATGCGCGCACCGTATCCCCGCCAAAGCACGGGTTGGCATGCACGCCTGCATTTAGCCCGACGANCATCTGCGCATTTGCCAGCCCGTTGAACGACAGCGCACGCGCCAGTGACATTACGTGGCCACCATAGATAAGGCGTTTGCCATCCGGCCGTACTGTGGCGTCAAAATGAACTTTGGCGGTGTTTTGCCAAAGCCGCGTCGCCATCATGTGTTCTGCATCTTCAATCGTGACACCATCAATATGGTCTATCTTTTCCCCAATTTGATAATCGCTCCAGCGATGCGGCTCACCGGCTTGAGCAAAATCATAGCGGCTAAAATCTAAACCCTGCGGCACATGTAATTGCGTGGGCAATAACGTAGTATCCAACTGCGGTATCACTGTTTTTGGCGCATCAGCGTCATGGTTTCTTTTGCGCACCATAACCCAACGGACATACTCTAAAACGACCATGTTATGTTGATTCTTACCCTGAGTGCGCACATAAACCACTCCGGTTTTACCGTTAGAATTCTGTTTCAGGCCAATAACTTCAGACTGAGACCGCAAAGTATCGCCAACATAAACCGGCCCCAGCCAGCGGCCAGCGGCATAGCCCAGATTGGCCACCGCATTCAAAGAGACATCGGGCACTGTTTTACCAAACACCAAATGAAACGCTGCTAGATCATCCAAGGGGGCCGAGGGCAATCCACACGCTCGGGCAAATTGATCCGATGAATAAAGCGCGTGCCGTGCAGGATACAACGCATGATACAAGGCCCGTTCGCCCCCTGACACCGTCCGCGGCACAGCATGATCGATCACCTGACCAATGCTGTAATCCTCAAAAAAACGTCCGCGGTTGGTTTTAAGCATCTACTGATCCCTCAGCTTTAACTCAGGGCTGTAGTCCCCAACGACTTCTTTTATGACCGCCTGCCCGCAACGCATAACATTGCTGGCGGGATCAAAAGTTTGGGTCGGACTGCCATATAGCTCCCAACCTTCGTCGAGAGCGCGAGAGACTTTGTGACAGAAGACGGATGTATCTTCTTCTGACAGGAATCGGTATAATTTCATTGCCCTCTCCTTTGTGAGGCCCGCGCAGTCACCTCAAGCCTGTATGCATTAAACACCAGTTTGCGCCGCAACGGCCTGTTTCGCAATAACATGCGCCTTGGCCAAAAGGCGCTGAGCAGTTTCAACATGCAGGTTTTCCACGATTGTACCATCGACAACTGCGACGCCTTGGCCAGCATCGGAGGCTTGTTTAAATGCCTCTATCTGCCGTTGCGCCAGTGAAATTTCAGAAGCAGATGGCGCAAACACCTGATTGGCCAAACCTATCTGGGCGGGGTGGATTAAAGACTTACCATCAAAACCAAGATCGCGGCCCTGCTCGCATTCAAATTGCAGGCCCGCAGCGTCTTTAAATTGGTTATAGACCCCATCAATTGCAATAACCCCCTCGGCCCGGGCAGCTAAAAGTACAGTTTGTAATGCCATTATAAGTGGCAACCGATCGGCCCGAAAACGACAATTCAGCTCTTTGGCAAGATCGTTGCTGCCGACAACAAAACCAGCCGTGCGCGGATGCGCCGCAATGGATTGCGCATTCAACACGCCCAACGGCGTTTCCAACATGGCCCAAATCGAGACAGAAGGTGCCAAGACATCGGCAAGGCGCTGTATCTCGTCCGGGCTATTCACTTTTGGCAGCAATATCGCGTCTGGGTCACAGTCGTCCAGCGCGGCAATATCGTCTTGCCACCACGGGGTATCCAAGCCGTTGATCCGCACGATCTGAACCCGCGCGCCATAGCCACCCTCGCTCAGCGCCGTGGCCAGGGTCTTGCGCGCTGCAGGCTTGGCCTCAGGCGTGACCGCGTCCTCCAAATCTAAAATGATCGCATCCACCGGCAGCGACCGCGCCTTTTCTAGTGCGCGTTGCTTTGATCCGGGTATGTATAAAACCGAACGGTAGGGGCGGGTATCTTCGGACATATGGCACCTTTCGCAAGATTGTTGCGCCATAAGGGGCATTATTTGACGAAAAGTTCAAGGGCGATTTTGCTGCGCCGCAGAAATTATGTTGGGTTCAAATCTGATTGTCGTCAAACACTTTCGCACCTACTCTATTTGATAAATTTGAGGCCCACTTTATTTGTTTTTTAAATTTATTTTGAAAGAAGGCCTCATGGCTACTGATATTACATTAAAATTAGACCAAGTGATTCGACTGCTACAACAAACCCTCCTCGCGCAGCAGATGAATATGCTCTCGGATCAACGGATTTTGAGTTTCAACGTCAATGGTGAAACCATCCACATGGCACTTCCCGATGCGCAATGTGATTTTATTCAAAGAATTATCATCCAGACACATCACTTCTTCGAAGCCGCTCTACTTTCACAGGTCGCAAAAATGGGATTAATCAAGCACGATACGGTCGTGTGTGATATCGGTGCCAATATTGGCAATCACTCGGTCTATTTTGGGCGTATCTTAGGTGCGCAGACAGTTGTGTCCTGTGAACCTCAAGCACATGCCTATAATACTTTGCAACAGAACCTCGAACTGAACAGTTTGACCACCGAAAACGCCTTCAACGTCATGCTTGGCAGCACTTCAGGCCGCGGCGAAGTCACGCATTTTGAATCTATAAATCACGGGGCAACAAGGCTAAGAAGCAGTGCTGACGGTCCGATTGCGATGGTGACATTGGATGAATTGACCGCCTCATATGGCACCGTCGGGTTTTTGAAGCTGGATGTGGAAGGCTTTGAGGCCGCGGTGCTTGCCGGCGCAGAGCGGGTCCTGTCCAAGGACCGCCCCGCAATCTGGGTGGAGCTTACGGTTCAGCACGGAGACGAGAACGTCGCGGCAACACGTTCAATCCTAGAGGCTCACGGCTATATACAACAGCGCAAAATATCAAACACTGATTTCATATATTTACCAAAATAACAACCTGAGACGGCAAAGATATTATTTGGGTGCGCCCATTGCTCTCCGGTCCTCACGCATCAAAATCAAACGAACTTGTCCCTTATTCTGATGGGTCTAACCTCGCTGCAACCCGTCAAAGCGCGTCGCGTTAACGTAACTTTCAGCCTTGTGTATTTATATAATACTCTAAGCGCTGCTGCACAAACGCCTGACAAAAGGCGGATACACCTCTCGGCAGTTTAAACCCTACCACTTCGGGCTTTGTTACCGTCTTTGTTCGGCACATTCGGCCCTTACCGGCAGATATGATTGCGAAAGGCATAGCAATGAAACTCATTCTCTCCCTACTCCTTATCGGAGTAAGCTTGTTTTGGAACGGCATTTCCAAGGCAGACGCACAAACCGTTCGTAGACCACAAAATTGTGCACCCCGAGACGCCGTACTAAATCGCCTCGCAAAAAGTTATGGTGAAATTCAACAATCTCAGGGCTTAGGGGCAAACAATGCGATTATCGAAGTTTTTGCATCCGACACAACAGGTTCTTGGACAATCACCGTTACAATGCCATCTGGCTTGACCTGTCTGGTTGCCAGTGGACAGGCGTTTGAAAGCCTCACCAAGACTCAACCACCCACTGGCGATGATACCTAAAGCAAGTTCTTAACTATGTCCCAGCTTGGGTGAGCCCTGAAAGCCCATCATAAATCAACTTAATCCCAGTGAGAGAGAGCAAAACAAACGCCAGTCTGAAAAATAACTTTTCAGGAATAAGTCTGTGCGCGTATACCCCGAAATAGGCACCAACCAGAGCAAAAGGGGCAAGCAAAATCGCCGCAAGACCAGAATTCAGCGACATCATACCAAGCCAAGAATAGCAGAAAAACTTAACGATATTAAGCACCCAGAACACCAACACGGTGGTCGCTTGATATTGCGTTTTTCGGGTTGGTCGCGACAGCAGGAAAATCGCCGCCGGTGGCCCACCGGCATGCGCCACAAAACTGGTAAAGCCTGCAACGGATCCCAACAACACCCCGATCCAGTCAGGCCAATGCGGCTTGTGATCCCCTGCTAAAATATGGGTTGGCAGAATCGACCATAACACAAAAACCAGGCTAACAGCTCCGATCATCAGTCGAAAAATATCGGCGTCTACAACCTGAAACAACAACGCCCCGAGGGCTATTCCAGGAACGCCCCCCACAATAAGGACCTTGGCGTCTGCAAAACTCCAGGCGCCCCAATAGGGCCTGAGCGTGACCAAATCGATCAGCATAAGCAACGGCAGCATGATGGCCAAAGCTTCGCCAGGTTCAATTACCAAAGCCAGAATCGCTGCTGAGACAAACGCAACACCAGAGCCAAATCCCCCCTTGGAAATACCTGCAAAAATCACTGCAGGTGCCGCAATTAAAAAAAATTCTAGATTAAATTGCTGCATGACATTGCACCAACCATCCCGTTATATCATATGCTTTTCGCAGTTTAGCCTCCGAGATTGCCCTGTCTTCATATGCCGGCCGCAACGTCGCATACTTGCGCGCGCGCGCTTAACACAGTACGGCACCTCACATCTTAACTGAACCGGAGAGATATTCCATGGCCAGACCCAAAATAGCGCTGATCGGCGCTGGACAAATTGGCGGTACACTCGCCCATCTCGCTGCCATCAAAGAACTTGGCGACGTCGTCTTGTTTGATATCGCCCCAGGCACCCCCGAAGGCAAAGCGCTCGATATCGCAGAATCGGGGCCATCAGAAGGCTTTGACGCGGCCATGTCAGGCACCCAAAGCTATGCCGATATTGCCGGTGCTGACGTCTGCATCGTCACCGCTGGCGTACCCCGCAAACCGGGCATGAGCCGCGATGACTTATTGGGCATCAACCTGAAAGTTATGAAATCCGTCGGCGAGGGCATTCGTGATCATGCGCCAAACGCTTTTGTCATCTGCATCACCAACCCACTTGATGCGATGGTCTGGGCCCTGCGGGAATTCTCAGGCCTTCCGCATGATAAAGTCTGCGGCATGGCGGGTATCCTTGACAGTGCGCGGTTCCGGCATTTTCTCAGCCTGGAATTCAATGTGTCGATGAAAGACGTCACCGCCTTTGTTCTGGGCGGCCATGGCGATACGATGGTGCCACTTGCGCGCTACTCCACAGTGGGCGGTATTCCATTGCCCGATCTGGTCTCGATGGGTTGGACCACGCAAGACAAGCTGGACGCTATTGTTCAACGCACCCGCGATGGCGGTGCGGAAATCGTCGGCCTGCTGAAAACTGGGTCGGCATTTTATGCACCGGCAACATCTGCAATTGAAATGGCCGAAGCGTATCTCAAAGACCAGAAACGCGTTCTGCCCTGTGCGGCGCATTGCGATGGTCAATTTGGCCTTAATGGTATGTATGTCGGCGTGCCCACAGTGATTGGCGCAGGCGGCATCGAGAAAATTATTGAGATCGAGATGAACAAAGACGAACGGGCAATGTTCGACAAATCCGTCGACGCGGTTAAAGGCTTGGTCGCTGCTTGCAAGGCAATCGACAACAGCTTGTCTTAAACCACTTCAAATTTTTCGAAAGCCGGAGTCCGGCTTTCGAACTCAATATTTTGATGTTTTTCTTGAGACTGCAAGTTCGGATGCAGCCTTTTTACTCATATAAATTTTTACAGTGCATTCTCAGGTATTTAGTTAGGAGATGAGAAAATGCGTTTAACTTTAGCAGTATTACTTTATATTTTCATGGCTTTTAGCGCCTTTGGAAAAGGGAACCTGTCAACCTTAATAGCCGACAAAGGTCTGAGCCACGCCCTGCGCGACTTGCAGGCCATCCCCAAACCATCCGCAAACGAACATTTCGCAATCGCAGGCCTGATCTTTCTGCACAGTATTGAAAAAAGCATGCAGCAGGCCTACGATATGGGACTGAACCTTGAGAATACAGACTTGCCTATTTTGGCCCTGCCAATTCCCCACAATCCAGACCCCAGCAATTTTTCACCTGATATCATCGACAATATCTTTAGGCGGGTCCAGACAGATATGGATCAAGCGCGGCACAATCTTAAGTTCATCAATCCCTCAGATACCGTTTCAGTGCCGATTGATCTTGCTGATATCTGGTTTGATATCGACCAAAATGGCCAGCGTAGCGACTCGGAAGATATTTTACCCCTGCTTGAGCGGTCTATGGGTTGGAACGCCACCTCGCGACTGAAAGATCAAGCCGGCAACGCCAAGAGAGACTGGTCAGTGACGGTTGTATTTGATCTGGCAGATACTGCATGGCTGCACGCCTACACTCATTTTCTATCGGCCTTCAGCGACTTTTTGCTCGCATTTTCAACAACGGGCCCAATTACAGAAGTCATGACCGCTGCCGTGCAGTCACAACAATTACTATCTTTAAGGCAGGTAGATCGCTTTCAGATCGACAAATTTATTCCGATAATTGATATTATTGCAGTATTTCTGTTGACCCTTAAGCAGACGCCTGACCCCGAATTAACTCGCTCAACCCAGCAGCATTTGTTGCAAATGGTTGCCCACAATCGGATTTTTTGGGCCCGCGCCGCAAAAGAGGCTGACGATAACCTGGAATGGATTCCCAATGCTAGGCAAACCTCGGCTCTTGGACTTGACTTGCCTCCCAACACAGGCGCGATTTGGTTGACAGTTCTGGCTGATCTCGAGGCCCTTGTAAAAGGGCAACTGCTGTTACCGCATTGGCGACTTGGTGATCGGGCCGGTGTAAACTTGGGGCTATACCTGCAGGACCCCGGTCCCCTTGACGCGGTCAGGGTCCTTCAAGGGTCTGGGATAATGCCCTATGCACAAAAGGGAACAGTTTTTTTCAGCGACCGCTTGAAACGCTTTAACAGAACCTTCCGTCGAAACCCATTCAGCATGATGCTGTATTTGCAATAATCTCCAAAACAGCCTTTGCCCGAAGGGTATTTTGCAACTCTCGTGAATCTTGAAACCGAACCGCCCGTTTAAGCCCGACAGCTTGGTGGGGGTTATTTAATTTGACCCGGAAATCCGCCACAGTGTCAGGCATGAACCTGCTTGGGGACCCGCGCCAATGGCAGCTATGCCAACCCCACTTTTTTATTTTGTGATCACAGTCTAAAATTGCGTGATCACAAAATCATATAAATTTGCGCTTTTTAGAAAATCTTAGAAAAAACCGTTTAATCACCATGCATTGTTATGCTTAGACACCAGTAACCAAGAAGAGTTAGGATAATTTCCATGAACATCCACGAGTATCAAGCCAAGAAGCTTCTCCAAAGCTATGGCGCCCCTGTTTCGGATGGGCGTATTGTTCTCAGATCAGAAGATGCAAAAACAGCTGCTGGCGAATTAGATGGCCCGCTTTGGGTGGTCAAAGCGCAGATTCACGCGGGTGGACGCGGCAAGGGCACTTTTAAGGAGCCAAAAGCGGGTGAGAAAGGCGGCGTTCGGATGGCGCGCTCTGTCACAGAGGCCGCCGAGGAAGCGAAAAAAATGCTTGGGCACACGCTGGTAACACATCAAACCGGCCCCAGCGGCAAGCAGGTAAACCGCGTCTACATTGAAGATGGCTCTGGGATTGAAACGGAATTATACTTGGCGCTGTTGGTTGACCGCCAGACATCACGCGTCTCGTTTGTCTGCTCAACCGAAGGCGGGATGGACATCGAGCAGGTCGCCGCAGACACTCCGGACAAGATCCTGTCTTTCTCTATTGACCCTGCCACCGGATACCAAGGTTTTCATGGTCGCAGGATCGCATTTATGCTGGGTCTCAAGGGTAAGCAGATAAAGCAATGTGTCGCCTTGATGGCAACACTACATAAAATGTTCATCGAAAAAGACATGGAAATGCTTGAGATAAACCCGCTGATCGTCACCGACACTGGTGAATTAAAATGTCTCGACGCCAAGATGAGTTTTGATAGCAATGCAACCTATCGGCACCCCGATATTGCAGAGTTGCGGGACGAAACTGAGGAAGATGCCAAAGAACTGGCCGCCTCCAAGCACGACCTGAACTATATCGCATTGGATGGAGAAATTGGCTGTATGGTCAACGGCGCTGGTCTGGCTATGGCCACCATGGATATCATCAAACTCAAAGGTGCCGAGCCTGCGAACTTTCTTGATGTCGGTGGCGGTGCGACGAAAGAAAAAGTCACCGAAGCGTTCAAAATCATTACCTCTGACCCGAACGTGAAAGGCATTCTGGTCAATATTTTTGGCGGCATCATGCGTTGTGACGTTATTGCCGAAGGCGTGATCGCCGCAGTCACCGAAGTTGGCCTGAAAGTGCCGCTGGTGGTGCGCCTCGAGGGTACAAATGTTGACCGTGGCAAAGAGATTATAAACACCTCTGGTCTAGATGTCATTGCAGCCGACAACCTAAGCGATGCCGCAGAAAAAATCGTCAAAGCGGTGAAAGGATAAATCATGGCAGTCCTCGTCAACGAAAATACCAAAGTCATCTGTCAGGGATTTACCGGCAGTCAAGGCACGTTTCATTCCGAACAAGCGATCGCCTATGGCACTCAGATGGTCGGCGGTGTTACCCCCGGTAAAGGCGGCCAGACCCATCTGGATCTGCCCGTTTTCAATTCCGTACATGAAGCCAAGGACCGCACTGGAGCCAATGCCTCGGTAATCTATGTCCCACCGCCTTTTGCCGCCGATAGTGTCCTGGAAGCGATCGACGCCGAGATGGAGCTGATTGTCTGCATCACCGAAGGCATTCCAGTGCTGGACATGATGCGGGTGCAACGCGCCCTTGACGGTGCCTCAAGCCGCCTGATTGGTCCAAACTGCCCTGGTGTGATTACACCCGATGCCTGTAAGATTGGTATTATGCCCGGCCATATTCACCAACGTGGATCTTGCGGGGTTGTCTCGCGCTCTGGCACGCTCACTTATGAGGCGGTCAAACAGACCTCCGACTTGGGCCTTGGTCAATCCTCGGCCGTAGGCATTGGTGGCGATCCAATCAAGGGCACCGAACATATAGATGTGCTTGAGATGTTTCTCGCAGACCCCGAAACCCAATCCATCATCATGATTGGCGAAATCGGCGGCTCGGCGGAAGAAGAAGCCGCAGCCTTTTTGGCCGACGAAAAGAAAAAGGGACGCTGGAAACCCACCGCCGGTTTTATCGCCGGCCGCACGGCACCTCCGGGCCGTCGTATGGGGCATGCCGGGGCCATCGTTGCCGGTGGCAAAGGCGGTGCTGAGGATAAGATCGAGGCGATGCGTTCGGCTGGAATCATTGTGGCAGACAGCCCTGCCGAACTGGGCGAGGCGGTTATGGCAGCCATCGGCTAACACCATACGCCGTGGGCACCTGAGCCTGCGGCACGTTACTTACTTAAGCGTTTCTGGAGAGAGATATGACCGACCAATCCGCCAATGACCTGTTCCACGCCTCAAGCTTTATGCAGGGCCACAACGCGGAATATCTTGAACAACTCTATGCCCGATATGCCAATGATCCAAACGCGGTAGATGCCGCTTGGCAAGAGTTTTTCCGGCAAATGGGCGACACAGACCTCGATGTTAAGAAAGAAGCCGCGGGCCCCTCATGGGCCCGCACCGACTGGCCCCCCGTGCCCAGCGATGAATTGACCAGCGCATTAGACGGTCAATGGCCAGCCCCCCCTCCTGCAGAAAGCAAACAGGTGGGCGTAAAAATCGCTGCCAAAGCCGAAGAACAGGGCATAGAAGTCACTAACGGCGCAATCCAGCGCGCGGTCCTTGACAGCATCCGGGCCCTGATGATCATTCGGGCGCACCGCATTCGCGGCCATCTGGCAGCAGATCTTGACCCACTGGGGCTGCGCGAGGAAACCGCCCGCCCCGAGTTGGATCCAAAAACATATGGCTTTGCCGACGCCGATCTTGACCGGCCGATTTTCATCGATAACGTTTTGGGGCTGGAAATTGCTTCAATGCGGCAGATTATCGAAATTCTCAAACGCACGTATTGCGGCACATTCGCCCTGCAATACATGCATATTTCAGACCCTGAACAATCAAGCTGGCTGAAAGAGCGCATCGAAGGCTATGGCAAGGAAATCCAGTTCACCCGCGAGGGACGCAAAGCGATCCTGAACAAAATGGTCGAAGCCGAGGGCTTTGAGAAGTTCCTGCATGTCAAATACATGGGCACCAAACGCTTTGGTCTGGATGGCGGCGAGAGTCTGATCCCCGCGATGGAACAGATCATCAAGCGCGGCGGCGCGCTTGGTGTGCGCGATATTGTCATCGGCATGCCCCATCGCGGACGGCTCAGCGTTTTGGCGAATGTGATGGGCAAACCCTATCCGGCGATTTTCAACGAATTTCAGGGCGGCAGCTTTAAACCCGACGATGTAGACGGCTCGGGCGATGTGAAATACCATCTCGGGGCCTCGTCCGACCGCGAATTCGACGGCAATACCGTGCATTTGTCACTGACTGCAAACCCCAGCCACCTCGAGGCTGTCAATCCGGTGGTGCTGGGCAAGGTCCGGGCCAAACAAGAACAGTTAGGCGATAAAGACCGCTCTCAGGTTTTGCCAATTTTGCTGCACGGTGATGCCGCCTTTGCAGGGCAGGGCGTGGTTGCAGAATGCTTTGGGCTGTCGGGACTGGTTGGCCATAAAACCGGTGGAACGATGCATATTGTGGTCAACAATCAGATCGGATTTACCACAGCACCACATTTCAGCCGCTCCAGTCCCTATCCCACTGACATCGCCCTGATGGTTGAAGCGCCAATTTTCCACGTCAATGGAGATGACCCAGAGGCGGTTGTGCACGCCGCAAAAGTGGCCACGGAATTCCGCCAGAAATTCCACCGCGATGTGGTGCTTGACATCATCTGCTACCGGCGTTTTGGCCATAACGAAGGCGATGAGCCGATGTTCACCAATCCGCTGATGTATACCAAAATAAAACGCCATAAGACTACACTCAGCCTTTACACCGAACGTCTGGTCAAAGATGGCCTGATCCCAGAGGGCGAAATCGAAGATCTCAAAGCGACGTTTCAGGCCAGAATGAGCGAAGAATTTGAGGCCGGGAAAGACTATAAGCCCAATAAGGCCGACTGGCTGGACGGCCGATGGTCGCATCTCGATCGCCGCAAAGAAGACTATCAACGCGGCCAGACCGCAATCGCCACCGAGACATTTGACCAAATTGGCACAGCACTGACAACGGCCCCAAGCGGCTATGCATTGCACAAAACCGTGGCCCGCTTGTTGGCCAATAAAAAGACGATGTTTGACAATGCAAAAGGCATTGATTGGGCCACCGCTGAGGCTCTGGCCTTTGGCTCGTTGTTGACCGAGGGTTATAAAGTAAGACTGGCCGGTCAGGACAGTACCCGCGGGACATTCAGCCAACGCCATTCGGGGTTGATCGATCAAAACACCGAAGAGCGCTATTATCCCCTGAACCACATCCGCGAGGGTCAGGCGCAATATGAGGTCATCGATTCGATGCTGTCGGAATATGCCGTTTTGGGCTTTGAATATGGCTATTCACTGGCCGAGCCCAATGCGTTGACCTTGTGGGAGGCACAGTTCGGCGATTTTGCCAACGGCGCCCAGATCATGTTCGATCAGTTCATAAGTTCCGGTGAAAGCAAATGGTTGCGTATGTCGGGGCTGGTTGTCCTGCTACCGCACGGGTTTGAGGGTCAAGGCCCTGAACACAGCTCGGCCCGGTTAGAGCGGTTTTTACAGATGTGCGGACAAGACAACTGGATCATCGCCAATTGTTCAACGCCCGCAAACTATTTCCATATTCTGCGGCGGCAGCTGCACCGAAGCTATCGCAAACCGCTGATATTGATGACGCCAAAATCGCTCCTACGCAATAAAATGGCAGTTTCGACAGCCGGTGAATTTACCACCGGATCCAGTTTCCACCGCGTCCTTTGGGATGACGCACAACAAGGAAATTCCGACACTGCACTGGTCGCTGATGACAAGATCAAACGCGTCGTGATGTGTTCGGGCAAGGTCTATTACGACCTGCTGGAAGAACGTGACAAACGTGGCATAACCGATGTCTATTTGCTACGTTTCGAACAATTTTATCCATTCCCCGCGCTGTCGGCCGTGAAAGAACTGACGCGGTTTACGCAGGCCGAAATGGTCTGGTGCCAGGAAGAGCCCAAGAACCAAGGTGGCTGGAATTTTATGGAGCCTAATTTGGAATGGGTTCTCGGCCGTATCAAAGCCACCCATAGTCGTCCGGTTTTTGCGGGTCGCTCCGCCAGCGCCTCGCCAGCTACAGGGCTGGCCTCACAGCACAAAACACAACAAGAAGCCTTGATCAATCAGGCGCTGACCATTGAAGGGAACTAATCCATGACCATCGAAATACGTGTTCCAACTCTGGGCGAATCCGTCACCGAGGCCACTGTGGCAACTTGGTTCAAGAAACCCGGTGATGCCGTGGCGGCCGACGAGATGCTTTGCGAATTGGAAACCGATAAAGTCACCGTAGAAGTGCCCAGCCCTAGCGCAGGCACTTTACATGACATCATAGCCCAGGAGGGCGACACGGTCGGGGTTGACGCGCTTTTGGCCAATATAAGCGAGGGCGCCGCCGCAAGCCCTGCAGCGTCACCGCCTTCGGCAGATGATCCATCCCCAGCCCCCGCGGGCACCAGCAGCACGGACATCGAAGATGCACCCTCGGCCAAGAAAGCTATGGCAGAGGCCAATCTCGACCGCGCTGCTGTCACCGGAACCGGACGTGACGGTCGGGTCATGAAAGACGACGTTGCCCGCGCGATTGCGGCTCCTACAGAAACCTTCGCACCGGCAGCACCCGTCGCGGCAGCCCCGCCCCGAGCGCCAGTATCAGTGGATGACGCGGCGCGAGAAGAGCGGGTGAAAATGACCCGCTTGCGCCAGACCATAGCCCGCCGCCTGAAAGACAGCCAGAACAATGCGGCCATGCTCACCACCTATAACGAGGTCGACATGACCGAGGTGATGGCGTTGCGCAAGGAATATAAAGACCTGTTTTTGAAAAAACACGGTGTCAAATTGGGCTTTATGTCATTTTTCGCCAAGGCTTGCGTGCATGCTCTGCGCGAAGTCCCCGAGGTCAACGCCGAAATCGATGGCACCGACATTGTCTATAAGAACTTTGTTCATATGGGCATCGCTGCCGGCACACCAACCGGTCTTGTAGTACCGGTGATCCGCGACACCGACAGCCTGTCGTTTGCACAGATCGAAAAAGCCATCGCCGAAAAAGGCGGGCGGGCCCGCGACGGAAACCTGAGCATGGCCGAAATGCAGGGGGGGACCTTTACCATTTCAAACGGCGGGGTCTATGGTTCACTGATGTCATCGCCAATCCTCAATCCGCCACAATCGGGCATTCTTGGCATGCATAAAATTCAAGACCGCCCAATGGCCATCAACGGCCAAGTTGTGATTCGCCCAATGATGTATCTCGCATTGAGCTATGATCACCGTATTGTTGATGGCAAAGGCGCTGTGACCTTTCTGGTTCGGGTCAAGGAAGCACTGGAAGACCCCCGCCGCATGCTGATGGATCTATAGTGTTGCAAGCAGGCCCATTGGTCCCCAACGTTGGTACTGTCCCGTTATTGGGGGCCTGCATGCGGCGCTGTCCCACCATCCAAACTGGTTATATTCAGACTTTTATCGACCCTTGCCTTATGAAATACTCAAACCATCACCCGTAATTTGCAGTTAAAACCGACCTAAGACCCCATACCTTACCTTGTAGACACATGTCACGATGCGCACCCCAGGAGACCCCAATGGCACAGTATGACGTTATTATTATCGGCTCAGGCCCTGGCGGCTATGTTGCAGCCATCCGCTGCGCCCAATTGGGGTTGAAAACTGCCTGCGTCGAGGGCCGCGAAACCTTGGGCGGCACCTGCCTGAACGTCGGATGCATCCCCTCGAAGGCACTGTTGCATGCCTCCCACCAACTGCACGAGGCGGAACATAACTTCGCCAAAATGGGTCTGATGAGTAAAACACCAACGGTCGATTGGACCCAGATGCTGGCCTATAAAGACGAGGTGATCAACGGCAACACCAAGGGCGTCGAATTTCTGTTTAAGAAAAACAAAATCGATTGGTTGAAAGGCTGGGGGTCCATTCCCGAGGCCGGCAAGGTCAAGGTCGGCGACACCCTTTATGAAACCAAAAACATCATCATCGCCTCGGGCTCAGAACCCTCCGCACTGCCCGGCATCGACGTGGATGAGCAGGTTGTCGTGACCTCAACCGGCGCGCTGACACTCGATAAAATTCCGCGCAAAATGGTGGTGATCGGGGCCGGTGTGATCGGTCTGGAACTGGGCAGTGTCTATGCCCGTCTCGGCACCGAGGTCACCGTAGTAGAATTTCTCGACGCGATCACCCCGGGGATGGACGCCGAGGTGCAGAAAACCTTTCAGAGAATTTTGAAAAAGCAGGGTATGCGCTTTATCATGGGCGCGGCGGTGCAGGGTGTTGAACGCCTGAAGACCAAAACCAAAGTCAGTTATAAACTGCGCAAAGACGACAGCGAGCACCAATTGGATACCGATGTCGTTCTGGTCGCTACAGGGCGCAAACCCTTTACAGACGGGCTTGGATTGACCGAACTGGGCGTCGAGATGAGCGACCGTGGCCAAATCAAAACCGACGACCATTGGCGGACCAACATCCCCGGCATCTATGCCATCGGCGATGCAATCGACGGCCCGATGTTGGCGCATAAAGCCGAAGATGAAGGCATGGCAACCGCCGAGGTGATCGCCGGCAAACACGGACATGTGAATTATGACGTGATCCCGGGCGTGATTTACACCCACCCCGAAGTGGCCAATGTCGGCATGACCGAGGATGCGCTGAAAGACAGCGGTCGCNCCTATAAGGTTGGTAAGTTTTCGTTTATGGGCAATGGCCGCGCCAAGGCAAATTTTGCCGCCGACGGGTTTGTAAAAATCTTGGCGGATAAAACCACTGACCGCATCTTGGGCGCTCATATCATTGGCCCCAGTGCCGGTGATCTGATCCACGAGGTTTGTGTCGCGATGGAATTTGGGGCCTCGGCGCAGGATTTGGCGATGACCTGTCATGCCCATCCGACCTATTCAGAGGCGGTGCGCGAGGCCGCTCTGGCCTGTGGAGACGGCCCCATCCACATGTAGCTGNGGCTAGCNGGGGCGCGCGAATGTAATCGCGCCTACCAAAGCCCGTCTGGGGCAAGGCTTTGAAATTTGCTGTCAAAGTCTGGACCACCCTCNTGGCCATTGGTCATTTCAGCCAGAATATCGCCCATGCTTGGCACCGCGTCACGGTCATTGCGCTGCCACAGACCGGCGCGCAGCGGTGCGCGGGCGCATTGTGCATAGACCTCTTGCAGCGTGATCACGATCACGGTTGCGGGCAATTTTCCTCTGCGCTCAAACCGCGCCCGCAGATCGGCGTCGGCGCTCAACACCGCGCGACCGTTCACCCGCACGATTGTGGTTGACCCCGGCACCATGAACATCAGCGACACCCGCCCGTCACTGACGATATTGCGCAGGCTATCNAGCCGGTTATTGCCGCGCCAATCNGGCATTGCCAAGGTTTGAGAATCCAGCTCATGCACAACCGGCCCGTCCTCGCCCCGCGGGCTGCCATCTGTACCATCGGGGCCAACACTGGTCAGCACACAGAACCGCGAGGCCATGATCCAGCGCCGGTACAGCGGCGTCAGCCGGGATGAAACCTTGCGGATTGCGGCATCGCTTGGCTGGCCATAAAGCGCCTCTAGTTCGCTGATTGAAGAAATACTTTGCATTATGGTCCCCTGACTGTTGTGGGTCTTGGTAAGCGGTTTGAACATCTTGCCAAAACATTAGCCATGCATGCCGCATTGTCCAATCGGTAATATCCAACCGGCCATGGACATCATCGCAAGACGGTGGGGCCGAGTACCATGGTATTATGGNTAATCACCCCGGTCAGAAGAACGNAATTTCCTTAGTGGTTTTTACCGTCAACTGCGTCTCGGGGTCATAGATTTTACCCAAAAGGATATTTTGGTGGGCGGTGATTTGATCATGGCGCAGCGCACCCTCATCACAGGTGCCGTGACCATCGGCGACCAATGTGACAACATAGCCTAACTCCACAGCACGGCGCACGGTAATATCGACGCAATACTGGCTCATAAAGCCTGTCACAATCAGATGCGTCACACCACGCATTTCAAGCTGGGCTGTAAAATCGGTCTGGTAAAAGGCATCACTGTGGGTTTTGTTAATCACGATATCTCCCCGTATGGGGGCCACTTCGCGGCGAATTTCCCAACCTTGCGACCCACGCGCCAGACGGTGACCGGGTGCGCCGTCATGTTGAACCACAAAAACTGGCGCCCCNGCAGCACGGGCTTGACGCTGCAGNATCGCAATGCGGTCCACCGTATTTTGAAGCGCCTGATCTATGATTGGCTGACGATCCACAGTCACGGTGCCGTCAACGATTGCATTCTGAACATCTATAACGAGTAAACTTTGCATANTTATATACCTATAGACGATTTACTCTACCCGATCAAGCGCGTCATATCGCGGCCCACCCGCATCTGTCTCAGGTCAATATAAATCCGGAGGATCCATGTCTGGAACATCCCTCTTTGGCAAATCTAAACCAGACCAATCCATATCTGGCAAAGCTATTTCTGGGGTCCTGAATCAAGCNGGTCCGCATCAAAGCCAGCTTCGGCCATCAGTCTATTGGACTGCGTCTCAACCACCTCTTCAAGTTGCTTCAAAAAAGCGTTTTTGTCCAAGCCAGGCGCGATTGGGGGCAGAAACTCTATCACCGCCAGCCCCGGCTTNCGCAGCACCGCCAAACGAGGCCAAAACACTCCAACATTGGTCGCCACCGGCACGCAGGTCTGAGCTGTCTGTGTATAAAGCACCGCACTGCCGACTTTGAAAGGCGCATGTGCCCCCGGTTTAACGCGGGTGCCCTGTGGATAGATAACCAACTGTCCCCGCACCGCGTCACTGGCAGTGACCGCTGCCACCATATTGCGAATCGCCTCGCCCCGGCGACCGCGATTGACCGAGATACAACCAAGCCAACGCGCGTAAGATCCAACGAAAGGGACATAATTCAGCGTAGATTTGTAAATAAATTTCGGCTGCTTCAAAACGCTGACCAAGATGATCACATCAAAGAAACTTTGATGTTTCGACGCTACAAGAACCTCACCGTCGGGCACATCGCCGCGAATNTCGGATTTCAATCCAACCATCCAATCCGCAGTCCAGCGCACCCAGCGACAATAGATCATGGCCGCCATCCGCGCACCGCGCCGATCAAAAGCCGCCCAAGGCGCAAAGGCCACTGCAAAAAGCACCANNGCCAGATACATCTGCGTACAAAACAACAGGGACCGGATCCATTGCACCACCGCGCCCATCATGAGAACGCNCGCAAGGCGCGCGACGCCGCAGCGCGGGTCGACACAAAGGCGACAGCCGCCGCCACAAACGGTACAATGGCTGGCAACACCCAATGGAACCCTTGAAATCCCAAACCAGTTAGAAAACCGTTTTCNTGTTCGGACGAGGGCAANAATACCAAAGCCAGCACCGCCACCCCTGTCCCAAAAAGTGCTCCGGCCAAGGCCCGGTTGGTAAAGCGGCGCACAAAGGCCCCGGTTATGTACATATCAGTTGCCCCGATGAGCCGAAGAACTGCGATCACTTGTGTATTGGCCGCCAATGTCGCATTGGCCGCCAGCGTTATCATCGCCGCCATCAACCCGCCAATCAGCCCNATCGACAGCCAGGCCAGCAAGCGCAAGCGCGCCGCAGCCCGCACAAGAGGCCGTCGCCACCGGGTGTGATCATCGACAACCGCCCCCGCGACCTCGGCCGAAAGCCGCAGCCGCAAACCGGCAACATCATAGCCCTCCGGCGCCTCGATCACCTCGATCAATTGCGGAACCGGCAGCGTATCGACCGGCACATCCGGCCCGAGCCATGGCTCTAACAGCGCCTGCTGTTCGGCCTGGGTCAACGCCCGCGCCGAAGCCACACCCTGTGTGGTACGCAGCACGCGCAGCGCCGCTTGTGTCTGGGACGCCAGTTGATCGGATGGTGCCGAGATCCGCACCGTTGAACTCTGCGCAAGCTCTTCGCCCCAACGGCTGGCAAGCCGCCCCGAAGCNAGCGATAATGCCANCGCAAACACCGATAAAAATGCCATTGCAGCCGCTGTGAAAAGGGTCAACCGTGCGGTAAAACCGGTCGGAGGCACAATCCGGTCAGCCTGCCTGTCGCCGGCTAAAATCTTTATGCTAGAAACAACACCCAACATCACAAATCAGCCCCTGCCAGTTGTAATCGNCGGTTTGAGATCCGCAAAACNCGGGCCTGCACCAGGGCTTTGGCAGCCCTGATTAAACTCATGTCATGGGTGGCAATCATCACGGTTTTACCCATCCGGTTCAACTCGACCAAAAGATGCAGCAGACGTTGCGACATCTCCCAATCAATATTGCCCGTCGGCTCATCCGCGAGAATCACATCGGGTGACATCACCACAGCCCGCGCCAGCGCAGCACGNTGGCGCTCGCCGCCCGACAACTCGGCGGGAAATGCATTGGCCCGCGTGGTCAGACCGACCCAGCCCAGTAAATCTTTCAAATTGCTCAGATCCGCCAATTGTCCGTCGCCCACTACATTCAGCGGCAACGAAATATTATCATAGACATTCAGATGATCCACGAACTGGCAATCTTGATGCACCACACCGATTCGCCGCCGTGACATCGCAATACTGTCTCGGCTCATCATCCTTAAATCTTCTGAAAATAACTGAATGCGACCTGCGGTTGGTACTAGGGCACCGTAGCAAAGTTTCAAAAACGTCGTTTTACCCGAACCGGAGGGCCCAGTTAAAAAATGAAACGAGCCCGGCGACAGCTTAAGCGAGATATCCGCAAGCAGTTCATTGCTGCCGAAACCGTAACTANAGGCGACATTTTCCAACTCGATCACTGCGTCCACCGGTTTGTTTTACGTGTGTTATCCCGTTGTGCCTGAGTGCCGCACGGGTTGCAATCCGCACTGCTTTATTGACAGGGACTTTTGCAGCGTCTTAAACCATCGTATAGAGGATAGGAACATCATACCGATGGACTGTAGACAGGTGAAACAATGCGGCTGATTTGTCCCAATTGCACTGCCGAATATGAAATTCCCGAGGATGCAATCCCGGCTGTTGGCCGAGATTTGCAATGCTCCAGTTGTGGCGTGACGTGGTTTTCAAANCCACCCGTGACCGATCCTGAAATGAGCGGTGATCTTAGCAAAGTGCTTGCCACGCAGCCACCGTCAGAAGCAGCAGGGACAGCCGAGACCACAGTTCGTTCTTCAGTCGCCGCCTCGNGCGCGGATTTGCCGCCTCTGGACACCGCTATCGCAGATGTTTTGCGACAAGAGGCGGCAGCCGAAGTCAGGCTGCGGTCACAGGATACTGCTGGCGGATTGGAAAGCCAGCCAGACCTCGGGTTGGAGTCTGCTGATAAAATCAACACCTCACAGCGACACGCCCGCGAATCGCAAGANCGTATAGGGCGTATGCGCGGCGTGGGCGAACAAGCCAACTCAAGCGAGCAACCCTCGCCATCGCCTGCTTCTGGGGGTGGGGCTCAAACATCATCGCTGCCAGATGTTGACACCTTGGGTTCCAGCCTGCGTGTATCAGACAGCCCCCTCGCCCAAGAAAGTGATCCGGCACCAGCCTTTTATCATCAGGCTGGTTTTTCTGCTGGATTTCTCTCTGTCCTCATCATTGCGACGCTGTTGACCGGGGTCTATGTTCAGGCAGGATCAATTGCTGAATTGGTCCCCGATCTGACCCCACCACTTGACCAATATAAAGTCGCCATAGACGCAGCACGCGTCTGGCTCGACCAACAGGCAGATCAAGCCGTTTTGGTATTCGAACAAATGATAGAATGACGGCGAGGAATTACCTAGCCCATGATTGTGNCACATCTGNTTTCACTGGCCGTGGTTTGACTGGATATGGTTTGACTGGCTGTGNTGTCCACAAACTGCCACGCCCCGCCAGCTGACCAGCCNAATACAGGCAAAGGCNGNNGCGATCACTTCGAACATTTGGATTTTTCTATGTTTAATGCGCGCCTTCAGTNCAGTTTTGTAAGGCGGTCCTCATCTGAAAGACNGAGCTCTCACAGCAAACGGCGCCCCCTAAAAGCGGTCTAACAAACGCTCAAGATACTCACGCTCGATATCAGACCGCTCGCCCTGGCCGCTGCGGCGACGGATTTCATCAAGAAGATCACGGGCGCGGCGATAGACATCATCGCCGTTCAACATACTGTCTCCGGTCTCNGACAGACCGCTGGTACCAGGCCGTCGACCCAAAGGATCTGACCCCTGCCCTGAAGCCTGACCCGATTTTTGACCCGGTTCGCCTTGTCCGGGGTTTGCATCACTGACCGCGTCGGTAAGCGCTTTGATGCCGTTACGCAAAGCATCCAGCGCTTTTGATTGCTGGTTTATCGCCTCGGCCAGATCGTTTGACCTCAGCGCTTCTTCAGCCNCCTTCATTGCCTCNTCGGCGCGCTCCAGCGCCTCGCGGGTGCTCTGATCACTGCCACCCTGTCCCGGCTGTAAGTCTTGGCGCTGGCGCTGCAACTCACGCCGCAGGGCCCGCTGTCGTTCCGCCAAGGTCTGCGCGGTGCTNTCAGGGTNAAACTGTGGTTGCTCACCCTGTCTGGAAACGCCCGCACCCGGTTGCCCCGATCCAGGCTCTGACGGGCTTTGCGGGTTTGTCTGTTCCTGAAGGTCACGAAACGCGTCATCGCTTAACCCTTGTTGGTCGCGCAACGTGTCAGACAGACCATCCAAGGATTGCTGTCCCCGAGATTGACCACTCTGGCCTTGTCCCTGACCCTGAGTGACACGCATATTTTCCATCATCTCGCGCAATTGGTCCAAGGCTTGCTCGGCTTCGGCCATTCGGCCTTGCTCCATCAGTTCTTGAATCCGGTCCATCATTCGTTGCAGATCGTTTTGATCTAGACTGAGATTATTGTCCAAGGGTGAGGATTGTGGAGGAGCATCTTGCGCTTGCTGACGGCTTAACTGGCGCATATAGGCCTCAGAAGCATCACGAAATTCCTGCATCAATTCTGCAATTTCTGCATCACTGGCACCGTTTTTCATCGCTTCGGACAAACGATCCTCCGCCCGGCGCAACCGCGCAAGCGCATCTGCCAAATCGCCNTCTTCNACCAACAGCGCCAATTCCCAGAGCCCCTGCGCAATGTCATCGCGTTCTGCTAGCGAAATCGCCCCGTCTGAAGCAGTGGGCAAACGCTCTAGGCGGTGCAAAAGCATACGCAGCCGCAAATACGCCACCTCAGAGCGAAACAGGTCTTCCGGACGATGCGAGATTGCCCGCATGACCACCGCCACCTGCGCTGCATTTCGCGCGGACCACAACAGATCGCGGCGCAATTCGATAACAGCCGCAGCCAACGGGTCGAAAAACCGCCGGCCTGGCAGCCGCATCTCAAATGGCGAGGCTGCGCCCTGTTGGCGCAGCAGATCGGTGACCGTTGCAGTCACCAGAACCGGCAGGTTAGACCACGGGTGCTGAGAAAAATCCTGAATAACAACGTCACTGAAATCACGCCGGTCACCGGAGATTGGCACAGTCAGCTCAATATCTATCTCAGACCGCTGTTCGGGATCTATGCGCAGTCCAAAACGCCGATCCAGCTTATCCCAGTCCAGCGCAATCACCGCCCGACCACTTGTAACACCATAATCATCCTGCGCGTGATACGGCAGCGACATGACGCCAAGCGCTGTGACATCAGGGGCTTGCGTCAGGGCAATACTGGGTGGTGCATCATCGGTCATCTGCACGGTCCAACTCCGTCCCCCCTCACCGTTGATCACGATTTGACCAGAAGTTGTCACGCTAAACTCTTCCACTGCCGAGGTTTCCTGCGGCACGGCTGCGGCCATGCCGGACACTGTCTGCTCCAGCGAGAGCACCCCCAACTCACCATAAAAGCGCAAAGTAACCAAGCTGTTGCGCGGCACCTGCAGAACGTCGTTTTCCAGCTCATTGAGATAGAGTGCGGGCAATTGCGTATAGGCAGGCGGTTCGACCCAGCCCTCCCAGACCGGTCCGCTGGCCAAAGCAACCGCAGGCTCAGTGATCACGGCCCCCAAAGAGCCAACACGCCAAACAGATCCAAATAACACAGCCATCACAAACGCCAGCAGTGCACAATAGCGCAGCGCGTATGGATCACGGCTGGCCAGACCCATGTCCCCCGCCACCGGCCGCACCCTATGCAGTGCCGTGATAGCCCGGCCGAGATGCGCCTGCCAAAGCGCAGCAGAAGCGGCGTCATCACCACCGATAACCGGGCGGTCCAGCAGCGTTTGGATCGGACTTCCGGAAAGGCTGTCATCAAGCCGCAAGCGGGCGGCTTCACGCGACGGCCAGCGCCAGCGACGAATGGCAAAAATCCCCGCAGCGACCGCCATCCCTGAAACTGCCAACGCAACGCAGGCAAACATTGGTAAGCTGAGATAGTCTTGCAGACCAAGCATCGCCATGGACAGCGTCAAAAGAACAATCGATGCCAACGGCCATAATGCCCGCACCACCCGTTCTGCAAGCATCCCCAACTGGGTCAGCCTGATCGGCGTGGCCAGTCGATTTAAAGCCTTATCGCGCTCAATGGGGTCTAACACAGCTCATATTTTCTGTTCACATTTTGGGGTCAAACCATTCCGACCACTACATCCATGAAGGAATGATATCGCGTTTGATGATTTCGTCAAATGTTGGTCGCGCCCGAATGACACAAAATTGATCGCCGTTCACCATCACTTCGGGGATCAACGGACGGGTATTATATTCACTGGCCATCACCGCGCCGTAAGCGCCCGAAGATCGGAACGCCACCAAATCGCCAGATTTCAGTGGCGGCATCTGGCGTTGTTTCGCAAATGTATCCCCCGACTCGCACACTGGGCCCACAATGTCATAAGCGGTCCCCTCCATGCCGGGGGCCGGCTCGGCCAGCGGTACAATATCATGATAGGCTTCGTACATCGCCGGACGAATCAAATCGTTCATCGCCGCGTCTACGATCAAAAATGCGCGGTCTTCACCAGATTTGACGTAAATCACCTCGGATACCAGAACACCAGCATTGCCAACGATTAGGCGACCCGGTTCAATTTCAATCTCGCAATCCAGATCGCCCAGTACCCGCTTGACCATTGCACCATAATCGGCTGGCAGCGGAGGGGGGACATTGCTCTGTGTGTAGGGGATGCCCAGACCTCCACCCAAATCCAGACGCCGGATCTTGTGA
>NYVC01000074.1 GCA_002684375.1 Marinovum sp. | reverse complement strand
AGTGACAGCGCAGTGCGCAGTGGTGATATCATCTCGCCCTATTACGATCCCATGATTGCCAAGCTGGTCACCCATGCGCCGACCCGTTCAGCGGCGTTAAAGCGAATGTCGCGTGCGCTAAGCGATTGCGAGGTGGCCGGTACCGTGACCAATCTGGCTTTTCTCGGCGGATTAGTGGCCCATCCTGAATTCGTGGCGGGGGATGTGGATACCGGATTGATCGCCCGCAGTCAGACTTTGCTGACCACGCTTGCCGTCGCCCCACCAGAACCTTGGCTCTGGGCGCAGGCGGCTTTGGCGGCGGCGGGCTTGACGGGTGTACCGAATTGGGATGATGGTTTGACCCTTTGGGCGCCGCTGCAGCATCGGATTGATCTCCAGCACCGGTCCGAGATGCGTCAGGTTCTATTGCGGTCGCAAGCGCCGGATCAGCACCACCTTGAGATGGACGGGCATGTGGTTGTGGCGCGTTGGCAAAATGCGCAGTGGTCGTTTGACGGTCATGCCGCAGTGAGCAGCAGTCAGACTGCAACAGAGGTGACATTGTTTTCAGGCTATGGGTTGGCCTTTGATTTAATCGACCCGCTGGCCCGTATGAGCGATGAAGAAGCGATCGGACCGGTGGTTACGGCACCGATGCCGGGGCAGGTGCGCAGCGTTATGGTCAGCCTGGGGCAATCGGTGTCGCAGGGCGATAGCTTGATGATCCTGGAGGCAATGAAGATGGAACATAGTCTCAAAGCCAGCCGTGATGGAGTGGTGGCCGAGGTATTGATTGAGCCGGGTCAACAGGTCGCAGCCGGAGATGCTTTGATCCGCTTGGACGAAGAGGCAGGATAGAACGCGCAGTCGGCCGCGTCGGTTTGGCAAGGGCGCAGGTATCGGGGACGCAACAACAAGGAGAGAGGCCGCGATGGTTGAGCAAGTAGAAATCTTTGAAGTGGGGCCGCGTGATGGCTTGCAAAACGAAGCGCGAGCCATTCCTGTGTCGGAAAAAATAGCGCTGGTGGATTGTCTCAGCCAAGCGGGTTTTAAACGGATCGAAATTGCCAGTTTTGTCAGTCCAAAATGGGTGCCGCAAATGGCCCAATCGGCTGAGGTTCTGGCAGGTATTGTGCGCGTACCGGGGGTGTCTTATGCCGCGCTGGCTCCGAATCGGCGCGGCTTTGACGATGCCTTGCAGTCTAAGGCCGATGAGGTGGCTATCTTTGCTGCCGCCTCCGAGGGGTTTTCGCAGGCCAATCTAAACACTGATATTGCCGGCAGCCTGCAGCGCTTTGGGGCGGTGGCAGAAGCAGCCAAAGGCGCAAACCTGCCAGTTCGTGGCTATATATCTTGTGTCACTGATTGTCCTTATGAGGGTGCGGTCGATCCTGATCAAGTGCGCCGGTTGGCCGAGAGCCTGCTGGAAATGGGATGTTATGAAATTAGTTTGGGCGATACCATCGGACATGCCAATCCGGTGCGGATTGCGGCGCTGTTAGACGCTGTGGTGCCACATATCCCCGCCCATCTTCTGGCTGGGCATTATCATGATACGCGCGGGCTCGCTTGGGCGAATGTGCAGGTATCGCTGGATTATGGCCTGAGGGTGTTTGATGCGTCTGTTGGCGGACTGGGGGGCTGTCCTTATGCGCCGGGGGCTGCGGGCAATATCGCCACCGAGGGCTTGCATCACAACCTGACAGAGCTGGGCTATGACACTGGGCTTGAAGCCGGTCAACTGGCATGTGCAGCGGCGATGGCACAGGCGATGCGGGGAGTGCAGAGCAATGTATGAAACGCTTGAGATCGCGATTGACAAACACGGAGTTGCCACGCTCTGGCTGGATCGTGCAGATAAACATAACGCGATTTCGGCGCAGATGATTGCCGAGCTGTCACAGGCCGCGGCGGCATTGGCCGGGGATGATAAAGTGCGGGTTGTGGTGCTTGCGGGGCGGGGCAAGAGCTTTTGTGCCGGGGGTGATCTGGGCTGGATGCGGGCGCAGATGGATGCAGACCCCGTGACCCGTGCCCGTGAGGCGACGGCTCTGGCGCAGATGCTGCAGGTGCTCAATACGCTACCGAAACCGCTGGTTGCGCGGGCGCACGGCAATGCCTTTGGGGGCGGCGTTGGTTTGCTTAGCATCTGTGATGTGGCAATCGGCGCCGACAGCGCGGTGTTTGGGCTAACCGAGACCCGCCTTGGTCTGATACCAGCCACCATCGGTCCCTATGTCTGTGCCCGCATGGGCGAGGCGCGGGCGCGCCGGGTGTTTATGTCGGGGCGGCGGTTTGCAGCCGCCGAGGCTGTGGATTTGGGAGTATTGGCAAAAGCCGTTCCTGTTGAGAATCTGGATGAGGTGGTCTGGGCTGAAATAGAGCCGTATTTAAGCTGTGCGCCCGCAGCGGTGGCGCGGGCCAAGGCGTTACTTCGTAATCTTGGGCCAGTGATCGACGAGACGGTGATCCAGCACAGCATTTCAGAGCTGGCGGCTTGCTGGGCAGGTGGTGAAGCGCCCGAGGGCATCGCGGCCTTTTTTGACAAGCGGCCGCCCATTTGGGACTAGAAGATACAGTCTTTGGCTTTGTCAGCTCTTGATCATCATGGATAGCAGCTCTAAATCCAGCACGGCAGTAGGGGACAGAGGCACGATTGATGTACATTGCGATGAACCGCTTTACAGTTACGGCGCAGAACGCTGCTGAATTTGAGGCCCTGTGGCTTGGGCGCGACAGTTACCTCAAAGATGCAGAGGGATTCGTCGAGTTTCAGATGTTGAAAGGCCCGGAGACCGATGGCGTCACCCTTTATGCGTCTCATACAGTCTGGGCAGACGAGGCCAGTTTTCGCGGCTGGACCCGAAGCGATGCGTTTCGGGCCGCGCATGCCAATGCCGGACAGACGCTTAAGCTGCACGAGGGCCACCCAGTATTCGAAGGGTTTAGCACAATTCAACAGATCTCTAACGACCGGTCTTAGGTCGCGTGGCCAAAGATCGCCAGTAACTATTCAGAAAGCTAATTTACCGTGTTTGACAATCTAGCCCTTACGCCGTTAGGCGGGGTAGCCCTACTTTTAGTGATGATATTTGCTGGGCGTGCCTTTCGGGAAAATTGGAAAGCGCAGTCAGAGGGCTGGAGCAACCGTGCATGGCTGTATGGGATCCCTGCGACGATTGCGTTTTTTGCTTTGGCGCTGATCCCCTTGAACGGCGGTTAANGGCGCGCTGCNNTATGTGAATCTTTTGCGTTAAAAAAGGTNAGAATTTTTCAATCATCTGTTGGGCACGCTTGCAGGCCAGTTTGTCGCGCAGNGGGCTNTTGGGGTCGATGTCTTTTTTGCAAACAAGGCATTTGTCAGCCCCNGCAATTGCATTCAATCCGCCGCAACTGCCNTTAATATTCTTGCCCATGAGAATCACCCCCAATGACATGCCCAGCACAATCAGAAGCAGTAATACAAATGCCAACACAAACGTTTCCAAACTGATGGCTCCCTTGGGGTTGCTAACGACTTTGTTGCTAACTATCGGTTTTGGTTTGGAGTTCAAAGAGCGAACTGGTGCTCGTGGTAAATAAATTTTCGCCCTTGGTGATAAATAGGACGGCGATGCCATNTTTTTCCGCCAGTGACATGCCGACTTGATCGCCCAGAACAAGCATTGCAGTTGCCCAACCGTCGGCGGCCATCGCGGTATCGGCCAAAACCGTTACGGATGCAGTACGGTGGAGGATGGGGCGGCCTGTGGTGGGATCAATGATATGAGAATAGCGCACTCCGTCATATTCGTTGAAATTGCGATAATCTCCCGAGGTCGCCATCGCCTGATCGCTGAGATTTAGAATGGTCTGCACAGTGCTTTTTGCCGCATCGGGTTTTTCGATGCCAATCGACCACGCCTTACCTTCGGGGTTCAGGCCTGCCGTAATCAGATCGCCGCCGATTTCTACCAAATAGCGTTCGATGCCGTTTTCNCGCAAATACTCCGCGACTGCATCAACGCCATATCCCTTGGCAATTGCCGACAGATTAACCGAAATTCCGGCTTGGTGTTTTTGCAATGTCCTAGCCGTTGCATTCAGCGTGAGATAGCGGTCCTGACCTACCAGACTGCGGGCTGTTTCAATGTCTTTGTCTGAGGGCACAGCCGCGTCTGGNGTTTTGGGGCCAAAGCCCCAAAGATTGATCAATGGGGCCAATGTGATGTCAAACTTGCCGTCCGATTGCAGGTGTATGTCATGTGCTGCGGCCAGCACATGGACGAAGGCCTCAGAGATCTGTGCGGGGTCAGTGCTCTGTCTTTTGTTGAACTGGCTTACCTCCGACGCCGGGTCCCAGTTTGACATTTTAGCGTTCACGGTTGCAAGCGTGGCGGTGATACCTTCGGATAGATTTTCCTGCGTAAGGGCGTCGGGCGCATCTACGACGGTGACACGGTAAGTAGTGCCCATTGTTTCNCCCAAAATACGAATCGTTTTTGGGGTTTGACTGGACCAAAAACAGCCACTTAAAAGAAAAATCCCTATTAGACCTGCGAACTTGTGCATAATGGTCCTCGCTGTGCTTGCAGTTTTGAGAAAGGCACTCTTGTTGCCATTAAACATTGACACTGTCAACGTGCAGGTGCCGCGACAATCTGACTGTATTTTATAGGGTAAAATCGCGACATTTCACCGTGTACAGCGTTGCTAACACGACAAATATTTACTAGAAGGCCTNCNTTNNTCCCGCNTGTCCATTGTCGGTCAAGCGGGGCCTGCCGGTCCAAGCGGCAAACTGTCTGAATCAACCAGCGCCTCGGGTATGCGGGGCAACGAAATGCGGAGCCTTATGCCAGATTTCTCGCTCAAGCAGGGTCTTGACCTTCCAATATCCGGTGCGCCGGAACAACATGTATACGACGCCCCCCGTCCGAGCAGCGTGGCCATTGTTGGGCCCGATTATGTTGGGCTGAAACCTAAGATGCTGATTGCCGAAGGGGATGTTGTCGAGCGTGGTAGCGCGCTGTTTTGCCACAANGATATGCCTGACGTGGNCTATGTTTCGCCTTGCAAAGGTCGGGTGCGCGCGATCATGCGGGGGGCGCGACGCGTCCTGCAAAGTGTGGTGATTGATGTGGGTGACGCNGAGGACAAGGGGATNGATTTTGGCGTCGCCGATCTCGCCGCGCTTGACCAAGGCCATGTGCGGCGCAATCTGTGTGCTTCAGGCTTGTGGACGTCGTTTCTGACGCGGCCCTATTCCCAAATACCGGCCCCCGATGCGGTGGCTGATGCGATTTTTGTAACTGCGATGGAAAGCGAGCCGCTGGCGCCAGACGCCGCTGTGGTCATAGCGCAAAACCCGGCCGCCTTTGAGGCCGGTGTGAAGGTTGTGTGCGCGTTGACAGACGGCAAAACCTATCTTTGCAAAAAGCCTGGCAGTTTGGTGGCAGATGTGGCTGGTTCCGAAAGTCATAGTTTCAGCGGCCCGCACCCGGCTGGCCTTGCCGGGACGCATATGCATTTCCTCGACGCGCCGAGCGCGACCAGAACTGTTTGGTCCATCGGTTATCAGGATGTAATCGCAATCGGGACCTTGTTTCTGACGGGCCATCTGGACCCCAGTCGCGTGGTGGCCTTGGGCGGGCCGATGGCGGCAAAACCGCGTCTATTACGCACTGTCATGGGGGCCTCGCTTGAACAGTTGACCGAAGGCGAAGTGTCTGGATCTGATCCGGTGCGCATGATTTCAGGTTCGGTGCTGACTGGCCGCCATGCTGAGGGGCCGTTTGCTTATCTGGGCCGTTATGCGCGCCAGGTNACCTTAATCAAAGAAGATCGCGAGCAGTTGGCCTTTGGCTGGATCAAGCCGCAGCCGAATAAGTTTTCGGTGATGCCGGTGCTGGCTTCGGCTTTTGGGGCGGCAAAAAAATTCAACCTGACGTCGAATTTAAACGGTGGTCGCCGTGCGATGGTGCCGACCGGTGTTTTTGAGACATTGATGCCGCAGGACTTTCTGCCGACGCAGTTGCTTAGGTCGTTAATCGTAATGGACACCGACGCGGCTCAGTCTTTGGGTGCCTTAGAGTTAGATGAGGAAGATGTCGCGCTGTGCACCTTTGCCTGTCCAGCGAAATATGAATACGGCGAAGCGTTGCGAGACAGCCTGCAAAAGATTGAGAAGGAGGGGTAGGCATGGGGTTGCGTAATTTTTTTGACCGCATTGAGCCGAACTTTGTGAATGGCGGAAAATACGAAAAGTATTTCCCTATCTACGAGATGATNGAAACCATTCTGTACACGGGTAAGCAGGTNACAAAAGCCGCGCCGCATGCGCGCAGCTTTGTCGATATGAAGCGTATCATGACCTATGTGGTCATTTCGACCATCCCCTGCATCCTTTGGGCATTGTATAATACCGGCTATCAAGCCAATACCGCTTTGGCAGCTCTGGGCGAGACAAGCTATACCGGGTGGCGGATCTGGCTCTTGCAAGCGATGGGCATTGGCTTAAACGCTGATAGTGTTTTTGCCAATATGACCCATGGCCTGATGTATTTCCTGCCCATCTATATCACCACGCTGGTCGCAGGCGGTATCTGGGAAGTGTTTTTTGCAACCGTGCGCGGACATGAGGTCAACGAAGGCTTTCTGGTCACCTCGATGTTGTTCGTGCTGACCTTGCCGGCCTCTATTCCGCTGTGGCAGGTGGCATTGGGTATTTCATTCGGTGTTGTGCTTGGGAAGGAAGTGTTCGGCGGCACCGGCAAAAACTTTCTCAATCCAGCCCTGACGGGACGAGCATTTTTGTACTTTGCCTATCCGGCCTACATGTCGGGCGATTCGATCTGGACGCCGGTTGACGGCTTTTCAGGCGCAACCGCGCTGGGNATTTCTGCCTCAGAAGGCGTTCAGGCGCTCGCGGCACAGGGCATTACGTGGTGGGATGCGTTTTTTGGAAATATGCAAGGCTCGCTTGGGGAAACCTCAACTCTGGCATGTTTGATTGGTCTGGCGTTTCTGCTGGCGACCAAGATTGCAAATTACCGCATGATCGTTGGCTGTCTGGCGGGAATGATCGGATTTTCGCTGCTGCTGAACTGGATCGGATCTGACAGTAACCCAATGTTTGCGATGCCCTGGTATTGGCACTTGGTTGTNGGCAGCTATACGTTTGGGCTGTGTTTCATGGTCACGGAACCGGTGTCCGCGAGCCATACCAATCTGGGACGTTATTTTTATGGGGCGCTGATCGGTTTTATGGTGGTGATGATCCGCGTGCTCAATCCGGCGTTTCCCGAGGGTATGATGCTGGCGATCCTGTTTGCGAATATCTTTGCGCCCTTGATTGATTATTTCGTCGTGCAAGCCAACATCAAGCGGAGGGCCCTTCGNCATGCATGAACAAAACACACATGCAGNCGGCCTTGGCTGGTTTGGCCGCTTTAAGGCTCTGCCGGTTGACAGCACGCCCAAAACCATCTTTGTGGCCGTAGCTCTGTGCCTGTTCTGTTCGATGATTGTGGCCTCCGCTGCGGTTAGCTTGCGCCCGACACAAGGTGCCAACAAGTTGCGCGACAAACAGGTCAANATCTTGCAAGTTGCTGGTTTGTATGAACNGGGCNTCGATGTCGGTACAGTATTTGCCTCGTTCGAGCCACGNATCGTCGACATGAAAACCGGCACGTTTACCGATGTGTTCGACGCCGCCACCTTCGATGATCGTGCCGCCNCCTCGGANCCNGAANTNAGCACNGAGTTGAANGANGACCCGGCGCTGATCGGGCGCCAATCGAATTTCACCACGGTATATCTGTTGAAGAACAGCGACGGATCCCTCGATAAGGTTATCTTGCCGATCTATGGGTACGGATTGTGGTCGACACTATACGGCTTTATCGCGCTGGAAGAGAACGGCAACGATATTTTTGGTCTGCAATTCTATGAACATGCTGAGACGCCAGGTCTTGGCGCTGAGGTGGACAACCCGCGCTGGAAAGCCCAGTGGAGCGGCAAAAGCCTGCGCGACGGAGAGGGCAGCTTGTTGATTCAAGTTGCCAAAGGCACAGGCCCGGAGAAGCATCACGTCGACGCGCTGGCGGGGGCAACACTGACATCAAACGGCGTTGATAATCTGGTTAAATTCTGGATGGGAGAGGCTGGTTTTGCGCCCTTCTTGAGAAACCTAACGGCAGGAGAGGCATAATGGGACAGACCAAGAAACACCTTCTGGTCGACCCTTTGGTCGACAACAATCCGATCACTTTACAGGTTTTGGGTATCTGCTCGGCGCTTGCGGTTACGTCGTCTTTACAGGTCGCCGTGGTTATGGCGTTGGCGGTTACCATCGTGACGGCGTTTGCGTCGATGTTCATATCAATGCTGCGCAATTACATTCCAGGCTCGATCCGGATTATTGTACAGATGGTGATTATCGCTTCGCTGGTCATTTTGGTCGATCAGGTGTTGAAAGCCTATGCGTTCCAGATTTCCAAAACATTATCGGTCTTTGTCGGGTTGATCATCACAAATTGTATTGTGATGGGCCGGGCAGAGGCATTTGCGATGAAAAACCCCCCCTTGGACTCGTTTCTTGATGGGGTTGGAAATGGGTTGGGGTATGGGTTGATCTTGCTTTTGGTTGGCTTCATCCGCGAATTGTTCGGCGCGGGCTCGCTGTTTGGCTTTACGGTTTTAGAGACCGTGAACAATGGTGGCTGGTATGTGCCCAACGGTCTGCTGTTGCTGCCACCGTCGGCATTTTTCATTATCGGTCTGCTGATCTGGGGTGCGCGCACATGGAAACCGGCGCAGGTTGAGGCCCGCGAATATAAGATTCAAACGGCGGAGGCGCATTGATGGAAGAGCTTATTTCTCTTGCCGTTAAGGCAATTTTTGTCGAGAATTTGGCGCTGTCGTTCTTTCTTGGCATGTGTACTTTCATCGCGGTGTCCAAAAAGATTGCCACTGCCATTGGGCTGGGCATTTCGGTTATGGTGGTGCAACTGATCACTGTGCCGGCCAATAATCTGATCCTGACCTATCTTTTAAAACCGGGTGCGCTGGCTTGGGCCGGCTTTGCTGAGGTTGATCTGACCTTTCTAGGTCTCATTTCCTATATTGGGGTGATTGCCGCTATTGTTCAGGTTCTTGAAATGGTTCTCGATAAGTACTTTCCGCCACTTTACAATGCTCTGGGCATTTTCCTTCCGCTGATCACGGTCAACTGTGCGATCTTGGGCGGGTCATTGTTCATGGTGGAACGCGATTACAATTTCGCAGAGGCCACCACNTATGGTCTGTCGTCGGGCTTTGGCTGGGCGCTGGCCATCACCGCTATGGCGGGCGTGCGCGAAAAACTAAAATATAGCGATATTCCAGACGGGCTTCAGGGTCTTGGCATTACCTTTATAACGGCAGGGTTAATGGCCATGGGCTTTATGTGTTTTTCTGGTGTGAAACTGTAAGGAGTTACATGGTATGGAAACCTTTACGCTTGGTGTTGCCCTCTTCACGTTGATTGTTATCTCACTGGTAACTTTGATTATTTTTGCCAAAAGCAAATTGGTTTCAACGGGTGATGTCAACATTACCATCAATGGCGAGAAAACCATCACGGTACCAGCAGGCGGCAAGTTGCTGCAGACCTTGGCGGCACAAAAGCTCTTCGTGCCTTCGGCGTGTGGCGGCGGTGGAACCTGTGCCCAGTGCCGGGTAAAAATCCACTCTGGTGGCGGCTCTATCCTGCCCACGGAAGAAGGTCATATAAATAAGCGCGAGGCGTCTTGTGGAGACCGCTTATCGTGTCAGGTCGCGGTCAAACAGGATATGCAGATAGAAGTCCCCGAAGAGGTGTTCGGGGTGCAGAAGTGGCGTTGCAAAGTGCGCAGCAACGACAATGTTGCGACNTTTATCAAGGAATTGGTCTTGGAATTGCCCGAGGGCGAAGACGTGAACTTTCGCGCTGGCGGCTATATCCAGATTGAGGCACCGGCCTATTCGTTGTCGTACAAAGAGTTTGATGTGGGCGAAGAATACCACCCTGATTGGGACCGATTTAAAATTTGGGATTTTACGTCAGACGTGCCAGAAGCGCTTGAGCGGGCCTATTCGATGGCCAACTATCCCGGTGAAAAGGGCATTGTGATGTTGAANGTGCGGATCGCATCACCNCCCCCGNGGTCGAGCGNCATCCCCGCAGGGAAAATGTCGTCCTATATTTTCAATCTCAAAGCTGGCGACGAAGTGACAATCTCTGGCCCGTTTGGCGAGTTCTTTGCCCGTGAAACCAAAAAAGAGATGGTCTTTGTCGGGGGCGGCGCAGGTATGGCGCCGATGCGCAGCCATATTTTTGATCAGATGGATCGCCTGCATACAGATCGNAAAGTGTCGTTTTGGTATGGCGCGCGCTCTAAACGTGAGATGTTTTACGTGGAAGACTTNGATCGCTTGCAAGCAAACAATGACAACTTTACGTGGCATGTTGCGCTTTCGGATGCGATGCCAGAAGATCAGTGGACCGGCTATACTGGGTTTATTCACAACGTGTTGTTNGAAGAATATTTGAAGAACCACCCGGCACCAGAAGATTGTGAATATTACATGTGTGGACCGCCCATTATGAACCAGTCTGTGATCAACATGTTGCTTGATCTTGGGGTCGACCGCGAGGACATCATGCTGGATGATTTTGGCGGCTAAATTTTACCTCCTNAGTGCTTGTAAAAACCGCNCCCTNGGGAGCGGNTTTTTTGTCGCAAATGGGCGCTGCTGAAAAGTATACGCCCGCTGTGGCGCACACTGCGGTATTTGTCTGTGTCATGGCGGTTTAAAGAGCATCCTAAGACACGTTAGCTGGCGTTCATTCAAGTTTGAAAAGATTGTAAATCAAGCAGAGTCGTGCCTGTGAAAACCATAGAAAATTGTTATGTCTCAGCGGGATCGACGTGTGAAGCATCGATCAAANGCCGCATTTCCATCTGGAAATAANTTTTTTCGCCTTCAAATTATATTTTTGTAAGGCACGGAAAATTAACGATTCGTTGTGAAAACTGGTCTTGTATTGGGTGATTAGGGGTACCGATTGAAGGTACCGTATTTTCCTTTGATAGGGTTTTTCGGCTTGGTCTGGTTGACCATGCGCCGTGGCGCGACTAGTTTGCCGTCACCATGTCAGCAATCTGAATGTGCCCTGCGGCATATGAAAGGAGCCACCCGTGGATGGTTTATTGAGGGAATATCTTCCCATATTGATGTTTATAGCGGTCGCTATAGGCCTAGGATTGCTCTTGATTTTGGCAGCGCTTATTCTGGCGGTCCGACATCCTGATCCCGAGAAATTATCGGCATATGAATGTGGCTTCAATGCCTTCGATGACGCGCGGATGAAGTTTGATGTGCGGTTCTATCTGGTGGCTATTCTGTTCATCATATTTGACCTCGAAATCGCATTTTTATTTCCTTGGGCGGTGGCCCTTAAAGACATCAGCTTGCTGGGCTTTTGGTCGATGATCGTTTTCTTGGCAGTGCTGACCATCGGGTTCGCCTATGAGTGGAAAAAAGGGGCATTGGAATGGGAGTGACGGTCGCCGACACCAAAGCCGTAGTCAGCACTGCTGGCGCAGATATGGATGTGTCAGCGCGGGCACTGAACAGCCAATTACAGGACAAGGGTTTTTTGTTGACCTCCACTGAGGATCTGATCAACTGGGCGCGCACTGGCAGCTTGCATTGGATGACCTTTGGTTTGGCATGCTGCGCTGTAGAAATGATGCATACTTCGATGCCGCGCTACGATGCCGAACGGTTTGGCATTGCGCCGCGTGCCAGCCCGCGCCAGTCGGACGTCATGATTGTGGCGGGTACACTGACNAATAAAATGGCACCAGCCCTGCGCAAGGTCTATGATCAGATGCCCGAACCGCGCTATGTGATCTCAATGGGTTCATGTGCCAACGGGGGCGGGTATTATCATTACAGCTATTCGGTTGTGCGGGGGTGCGACCGGATTGTTCCGGTTGATATTTACGTGCCAGGCTGTCCGCCAACGGCCGANGCGNTGCTATACGGAATTTTGGCACTACAGCGCAAAATNCGCCGTACGGGGACAATTGCACGATGACCGAAGCGCTGACCGAATTAGGCAATCGTATCGCTCTTAAACGTAGTGATTGTGTCTTGTCTTGGTCGACCAGTCACGGCGANTTATCAATCGAAGTGGTTCCAGCGCATCTTTTGTCTCTGGTTGAATATCTCAAACTGGATGCCGGATGTAAATTTACCACCTTGGTAGATATCACAGCGGTGGATTATCCCGAGCGGACCAAGCGCTTTGACGTTGTTTATCATTTTTTGTCGATGTACCAAAATCAACGGCTTAGATTGCATGTGGCCCGGCGCGAACATGAGATGTTGCCGTCCATTGTGTCGTTACACCCCAGTGCAAACTGGTTTGAGCGCGAAGTATTTGATATGTTTGGCCTGCTGTTTTCGGGCCATCCCGATTTGCGGCGTCTGCTGACGGATTACGGCTTTCGCGGCCATCCCCTGCGCAAGGATTTTCCCACCACNGGCTATACCGAGGTGCGCTATGACGAGGCGCAAAAACGTGTGGTCTATGAACCCGTATCACTGGTGCAGGAATACCGCCAGTTTGATTTCATGAGCCCTTGGGAAGGGGCTGATTACATTCTTCCNGGCGATGANAAGCAGGAGGAGGCGTCATGATGGATGGTTCAAAAGGGTTTTCTGATGCNCTGACCGGCGAACAGAAAATTCGCAATTTNAACATTAATTTTGGCCCTCAGCACCCGGCAGCCCANGGAGTTNTGCGCCTCGTGCTTGAGTTGGACGGCGAGATCGTTGAACGCTGCGATCCGCATATCGGGCTGTTGCACCGTGGCACCGAAAAGCTGATGGAAAGCCGGACCTATCTGCAAAACTTGCCGTATCTGGACCGGCTCGACTATGTTGCACCGATGAACCAAGAACACGCTTGGTGTCTGGCGATTGAACGGCTTTGCGGCATCGAAGTGCCCCGGCGCGCGTCGCTGATACGGGTTCTGTACAGCGAGATTGGGCGGATTCTCAGCCATTTGTTGAACGTGACAACNCAAGCGATGGATGTAGGGGCATTGACGCCGCCGCTGTGGGGGTTTGAAGAACGTGAAAAGCTCATGGTTTTTTACGAGAGGGCCAGCGGCGCAAGGCTGCATGCGGCTTATTTCCGTCCNGGTGGGGTGCATCAAGANCTGCCGGANGATCTTTTGGATGACATCGAGACATGGGCCAANGCGTTTCCCCAAGTGATGGCTGATATCGATGGGTTGCTGACGGAAAACCGCATTTTCAAGCAACGCAATTGCGATATTGGTGTGGTGAGCGAAGACGATATCCAGCAATGGGGCTTTTCTGGTGTAATGGTGCGCGGCTCGGGGTTGGCGTGGGATTTGCGGCGGGCACAACCTTATGAATGCTATGATGAATTCACCTTTCAGATCCCTGTTGGCAAGAATGGGGATTGCTATGACCGCTATCTTGTCCGGATGGAGGAGATGCGCCAGTCTTTGAGCATCATGTTGCAGGCCATTGAAAAATTGCGCAATTGCCCNGGGGATGTGATGGCTCGTGGCAAACATTCCCCCCCCAAAAGAACCGATATGAAACGCGACATGGAAAGCCTTATCCATCATTTCAAACTCTATACCGAAGGGTTTCACGTGCCCGCNGGCGAGGTTTATGCCGCGGTTGAGGCGCCGAAAGGCGAGTTTGGNGTCTATATGGTGGCCGATGGCAGCAACAGGCCCTACCGTGCCAAATTGCGTGCCCCTGGGTTTTTACACCTTCAGGCGATGGATCACCTCGCAAAAGGACATCAATTGGCTGATGTGGCCGCGATTATAGGCACGATGGATGTCGTATTTGGAGAGATTGACCGCTAATGCTTCGACGCCTTCATCCAAACCAACCGGACTCTTTTGCTTTTACCGACGCCAATCAGGCATGGGCGGAAGCGCAAATGACAAAATTTCCCGAGGGCCGTCAGGCGTCGGCAATTATCCCATTGTTATGGCGGGCCCAAGAACAAGAGGGTTGGCTAACACGTCCGGCGATCGAGCGGGTCGCAGAGATGTTAGACATGGCCTACATGCGGGCGCTGGAAGTGGCCAGTTTNTATTTCATGTTTCAATTACAACCAGTTGGCGGTGTTGCACATTTCCAAATTTGTGGCACCACGACCTGTATGATTTGCGGTGCGGAAGACTTGGTGGGGGTCTGCCGCGAAAAAATTGCGGCAAAGCCCCACGAAATATCCTCTGATGGCAAATTTAGNTGGGAAGAGGTGGAGTGTCTTGGCGCTTGTGCCAATGCGCCGATGGCACAGGTTGGCAAAGATTATTATGAAGATCTGACTGCGGTCCGACTGGGCGAGATCATCGATGAGATGGCAGCCGGTGAAATTCCAGCGCCCGGGCCACAAAACGGGCGCTTTGCCGCCGAACCACTGGCGGGATTGACGTCNTTGACCGCACATGCGGCGGGCCGCGAGGCGCTGAANGCNAGTGTCGGTCTGGCCAGTACACAGTCCGATACGCTCAAGCGTATCGACGGCACCGAATTGCCGCTGATCATGCCTTGGTTGAATTCAGACGATCGCGGGCCGGCGTTGGACCCGTCAGCTTCAGCGCGCCCGACCACTTTGGCCAAGGCCCGGGACGGCGGGCCGGATAAGTTAACCAAGATCAAAGGNATTGGCCCTAAACTACAAGAGCTATTGNTTTCAATGGGATTTTTCCATTTTGACCAGATTGCATCTTGGGACAAGTCACAAGTCGCATGGGTGGATGAAAACCTAGATGGCTTTAAGGGGCGGG
Source organism: Marinovum sp. (assembly GCA_002684375.1). GTDB lineage: Bacteria > Pseudomonadota > Alphaproteobacteria > Rhodobacterales > Rhodobacteraceae > CPC320. The sequence goes on along the minus strand of NYVC01000074.1, from coordinate 29,383 downwards.
CCAGCCGCGATGATTGGGTGGCACAAGCTTTTAGCTTAAGCGGGTCAAGTGTTGGCGGTGTTAAATGAGGTGGGACAATGAGCGGTGCGGTTTTGGAGTTGACCGTCGCGACGTGAGGCAAGACAGAGATGGACGAAGAACAAGATCATAAAATAGCCCGTCAGGGGCGTGTTGTATCACTGGTGATCGCGGGCGCTATGCTGTTTTGGATTGCAGTGCAGTGGCTTGGCCCCGAGATAGGCCTGACCACGCGGTATGCCGTTTTGATTGATCTNGGTGTTTTGGCGGCGTTTTTCTGGGCGCTATTGGTCTCGTTTCAGTTGTGGCGCAAGCGCCAAACAGATGATGGATAAAGGGTGAATTAACCATGCTGCAGGATCAAGACCGGATCTTTACCAATATCTACGGCATGCATGACCGCAGTTTGCGCGGTGCGCAGCAGCGCGGTCACTGGGATGGCACAGCAAAAATTTTGCACAAGGGCCGTGACTGGATCATCGACGAAATGAAGGCTTCAGGATTGCGCGGGCGCGGCGGAGCCGGGTTTCCCACCGGATTGAAGTGGTCGTTTATGCCCAAAGAAAGCGACGGACGCCCTGCCTATCTGGTGATCAATGCCGATGAATCCGAGCCGGGTACGTGTAAAGATCGCGAGATCATGCGCCACGATCCNCATACGCTGATTGAGGGCTGTTTGATTGCCAGCTTTGCGATGAATTCCCACGCGTGCTATATCTACATCCGCGGCGAATATATCCGAGAGCGCGAAGCGCTGCAGATCGCCATAGACGAGGCTTATGATGCGGGCTTATTGGGAGCGAATGCCGCCGGATCAGGCTGGAACTTTGATCTCTATCTGCACCATGGCGCCGGTGCCTATATCTGTGGCGAGGAAACCGCGCTTTTAGAAAGCCTCGAGGGTAAAAAGGGCATGCCGCGGATGAAGCCGCCTTTTCCAGCNGGTGCCGGACTTTACGGGTGCCCNACCACGGTGAANAATGTCGAATCGATCGCGGTCGTACCGACCATCCTGCGTCGGGGATCTGAGTGGTTTTCGAGCTTTGGGAGGCCCAATAATGCCGGGACGAAATTATTNGCGATTTCGGGGCATGTGAACAACCCCTGCGTCGTCGAAGAGGCGATGTCTCTGTCGTTTGAAGAATTGATCGAGCGTCATTGTGGCGGCATTCGCGGCGGCTGGAGCAATCTCAAGGCGGTGATACCGGGGGGCGCGTCGGTGCCTTGTCTGCCAGCGCCCATAGTGAAAGAGGCGATTATGGATTTCGATTGGCTGCGCGAGCAGCGGTCGGGTCTTGGCACTGCGGCTGTAATCGTGATGGATCAGTCGACGGATGTGATCAAAGCCATCTGGCGCTTGTCGAAGTTCTATAAGCACGAAAGCTGTGGGCAGTGCACGCCCTGCCGCGAGGGCACTGGCTGGATGATGCGGGTAATGGAACGGTTGGTCACCGGCGAGGCCGAACCCCATGAGATCGACATGCTGCTGGATGTCACCAAACAGGTCGAGGGGCACACGATCTGTGCGCTTGGCGATGCGGCTGCTTGGCCCATTCAAGGGCTCATCCGGCATTTCCGCGACGAGATCGAAGACCGGATCAAACATAAGCGCGCGGGCCGGGCCCGCGCCGTGGCGGCGGAGTGATATGACATCGATGNCAAATCTACGCAAAATCATTATTGACGGCGCCGAGGTTGAGGTTGACAGCGCAATGACGCTTATTCAGGCCTGCGAAGTGGCGGGTATAGAAGTGCCGCGGTTTTGTTATCACGAACGGCTGTCGATTGCCGGAAATTGTCGGATGTGTCTGATCGAGGTAGTGGGTGGACCACCAAAACCGGCAGCGTCCTGCGCGATGCAGGTGCGCGATTTACGACCCGGACCTGAGGGCGCACCGCCCGTGATCAAAACAAACAGCCCGATGGTCAAAAAAGCCCGGGAAGGTGTGATGGAGTTTTTGCTGATCAATCACCCGCTCGACTGTCCGATCTGCGATCAGGGCGGCGAATGTGACTTGCAAGATCAGGCGATGGCGTATGGCGTTGATTTCAGCCGCTTTCGCGAACCCAAACGCGCCAGTGACGATTTGGATTTAGGACCGCTTGTCGAAACCCATATGACGCGGTGTATTTCCTGCACCCGTTGCGTACGATTNACCACTGAGGTGGCGGGCATCAGCCAGATGGGCCAAACCGGGCGNGGCGAAGATGCCGAGATCACTTCGTATCTTGGCGAGACATTGGACAGTAATCTGCAGGGTAATATCATTGATCTGTGCCCAGTTGGGGCGCTAACGTCAAAGCCATATGCTTTTACCGCTCGGCCTTGGGAACTTACCAAAACTGAGACCATCGATGTGATGGATGCGCTTGGGTCGAACATCCGNGTCGATACCAAGGGCCGCGAAGTGATGCGGATCTTGCCGCGCAATCATGATGGCGTAAACGAAGAATGGATCTCGGATAAAACCCGCTTTGTATGGGACGGCCTGCGTCGCCAGCGTCTTGATACGCCCTATATTCGCNAAGATGGCAAATTGCGTAAAGCCACTTGGCCCGAGGCGCTCACTGCGGCTGCAACAGCGCTGCAGGGNAAAAAAGTTGTTGGTCTCGTGGGCGATCTGGTGGCGGTTGAACCCGCTTTTGCCCTGAAGCAGTTTATCGAGGCGCAAGGTGGATCGGTTGAATGCCGGACCGACGGGGCCAAATTGCCGCCAAATAACCGCTCGGCCTATGTTGGTACCGCGACGATTGATGATATAGATGCGGCCAAGTTTATCCAGCTTATCGGCACCAACCCGCGCCTTGAGGCCCCGGTATTAAACGCGCGAATTCGCAAAGCNTGGCTTATGGGTGCGCAAATTGGGCTGGTCGGAGAGGCTGCCGACCTCACCTATGACTACGCGCATGCGGGCATCGACCGCGCCGCCCTGCAGAGCCTTATCGGAAAAGACTATCGGGCCGTAAAGGATGCTGCCTCCGTGGTGATCTTGGGGCAGGGNGCGCTCTGCGAACCGGATGGATTGGAAATTTTAGCGCAGGCGATGCAANTGGCCGAGGACACAGGATCGAAATTCATGGTGCTGCACACGGCGGCCGGTCGTGTCGGCGCTATGGATGTGGGTGCAGTGACTGAGGGCGGGATAGACGCAGCACTGGCCAGTGCGGATGTGGTTTATAATCTTGGCGCTGACGAGGTGGATGTCGCGTCTGGTCCGTTTGTGATTTATCAAGGCAGCCATGGTGACCAGGGTGCACACCGCGCTGATATTATCTTGCCGGGCGCCGCATATACCGAAGAATCCGGGCTGTTTGTAAATACCGAAGGTCGGCCGCAACTGGCNNTNAGGGCTGGCTTTGCGCCGGGCGAGGCCAAAGANAACTGGGCTATTTTACGGGCCCTATCGGCTGAAACCGGCGCAACGTTGCCGTTTGATACGCTTGCGGCATTGCGCCGACAACTGATNGGNGAGGTGCCGCATCTGGGTCAGATTGATCACGTGCCAGAAAATTCCTGGACCGCTTTGGCTGTGTCGCAACCCTCAGATGGGCCGCTGCGCAATGCGGTGGGCGATTTTTACATTACCAACCCGATTGCCCGCGCCAGCGTGGTGATGGCGGAACTGTCGGCCGCTGCCAAAGCGCGGCTGGCGCAAGACGTGGCNGCAGAATGACCAGAGCGCAAACATCATCCACCCTGATGCTTAAACCGNTGGAAATAGAGCTCTCTGTCGCCATAGNTGCAAAACCCAAGGGGGAGCGGCTGCATGACTGATTTCTTAGCAACGCCGGCCGGAATAGGGCTGCTGATACTTGCGCAATGTCTTGCCATGTTGGGCTTTGTGATGATCAGCTTGTTATTTTTGGTCTANGGCGACCGAAAAATATGGGCGGCTGTGCAAATGCGGCGCGGACCAAATGTGGTTGGCGCTTTTGGCCTGCTGCAATCAGTTGCCGATGCTNTGAAATATGTNGTCAAAGAGGTGGTTATTCCAGCGGGCGTCGACAAGACGGTATTTTTACTCGCACCNCTGATGTCGTTTGTGCTGGCGGTGATCGCCTGGGCGGTAATCCCGTTTAATGATACTTGGGTTCTGTCTAACATAAACGTAGCGATTTTATATGTTTTTGCGGTCTCTTCGCTGGAAGTTTACGGCGTGATCATGGGGGGCTGGGCGTCAAATTCAAAATATGCCTTCCTCGGATCTTTGCGCTCGGCTGCGCAGATGATTTCGTATGAGGTGTCGATCGGGCTGATCATCATCGGTGTCATCCTGTCTACCGGGTCGATGAATTTTGGCGATATCGTTCGCGCTCAGGACGGGGATTACGGGTTTTTCAGCTGGTACTGGCTGCCGCACTTTCCGATGGTGTTTTTATTTTTCATTTCGGCGCTGGCCGAAACNAACCGGCCACCGTTTGATTTGCCGGAGGCGGAATCAGAGTTGGTTGCAGGCTATCAGGTCGAATANAGCTCGACCCCGTTCTTGTTGTTTATGGCCGGTGAATACATTGCCATTTTCTTGATGTGCGCGCTGACTTCNCTGTTGTTCTTTGGCGGTTGGCTNTCACCGATCCCGGGTCTGCCTGATGGGGCGCTGTGGATGGTTGGAAAAATGGCATTTTTCTTTTTTATCTTTGCGATGGTAAAGGCGATTACACCNCGGTATCGCTATGACCAGCTGATGCGTCTGGGGTGGAAAGTCTTTCTGCCGTTCAGCCTGTTTTGGGTGGTACTCGTGGCGTTTTTTGCAAAGTTCGAGGCCTTTGGCGGCGCCTATGCCCGCTGGGCTGTAGGAGGATAGTATGGCACAGATTGATTATACTCGTGCGGCGAAATATTTNCTGCTGATGGATTTTTTCCAAGGTTTCAAACTGGGATTAAAATATTTCTTTGCGCCCAAAGCCACGATAAACTATCCGCATGAAAAAGGCCCGCTTAGCCCGCGGTTTCGCGGCGAACATGCGCTGCGTCGNTATGGCAATGGTGAAGAGCGGTGCATCGCNTGCAAACTCTGCGAAGCGGTATGCCCGGCGCAGGCCATCACCATTGACGCCGAGCCGCGCGATGACGGCAGCCGCCGTACCACGCGCTATGATATCGACATGACGAAGTGCATTTATTGTGGCTTTTGTCAGGAAGCCTGCCCCGTCGATGCGATTGTTGAAGGTCCAAATTTTGAATTTGCGACTGAAACGCGCGAGGAATTATACTACGATAAAAATAAGCTGCTGGAAAACGGCGATCGTTGGGAGGCCGAAATAGCCCGCAACCTTGAATTGGACGCGCCGTATAGATGAGTGATGAAAAAAACCCCTTTGACGACATGGTGAACGCTGCGCAAAAAATGGCGCAGGCGTTGAACCCGTCTTTGGCGTCGCTGTCATCAAAAGAATTTGAAGCGTTTATCCCGCAGATGCCAAANGAGGTGATGGAACTGACCTTTGGCAATGCGCAGAACAAGAACGGGCTGTGTGCCAAAAGCCGTCTGCTGCTGACCTTGGCGGGACTGATCATGCAGGGCGTGCAGGCCGAGGCACCGTTGCGGTTGACGGTGCGCAGCCTGCTTGAGGCCGGGGCCCATAAGCAAGAAATAAAAGAGGCAATTGCGATGACGGCGGTGTTTGCCGGCGTGCCGGCCATGACCCGCGCAATGGATGTGGCGCAGCAGGTTCTGGACCCCAAGCCCGAGGCGGGAGAGACGACATGAGTGTGACGGTATTTGCCTTTTATCTGTTTGCCGTAAGCGCTTTGACCGGGGGCTTGTTTACTGTGATCAGCCGCAACCCCGTGCATTCGGTGCTATGGTTGATCCTGTCGTTTATCAGTTCGGCAGGGTTATTTGTTTTGTTGGGGGCCGAATTTGTCGCCATGTTGTTGATCATCGTCTATGTGGGCGCGGTGGCGGTGTTGTTTTTATTCGTGGTTATGATGCTTGACGTGGATTTTTCCGAACTCAGGGCCGAGATGGCGAAATATCTGCCTCTGGCGCTTTTGATCGGCGTGGTTTTGCTGATGCAATTCTCGGTGGCTATTGGGGTCTGGACGTTTAGCGATCAGGCCATGGCGGCGCGTGAGGCGGTGCCGCTTGAGGCAACGCATAATACCGCAGCTNTGGGGCTGTTGATCTATGACCAGTATTTCTTGTTGTTTCAATTGGCCGGGTTGATCCTTTTGGTGGCGATGATCGGCGCAATAGTACTGACATTGCGGCACCGCGCCGATGTAAAGCGCCAAGATGTTCATGCACAAATGTGGCGTGACCCGGCGACAGCAATGGAATTGAAAGATGTCAAACCCGGTGATGGGCTTTAAAGCGGCAATTGTATCACCAAAGCCCGCTCTGGGCATAATCGCCGCAATAGACNGGCACTGAGGCAAGGGAAACCGAGGAAGAGTATGATTGGTTTAGAACATTACTTGGCGGTTGCTGCGACGCTGTTTATCATCGGGGTTTTCGGGCTTTTCCTGAACCGGAAAAACGTCATTATTCTATTGATGTCGATCGAATTGATGCTGCTTGCGGTCAATATCAATCTTGTTGCGTTCTCAAGCTTTCTAGGTGATCTGATCGGGCAGGTGTTTACCTTGTTTGTGTTGACGGTGGCCGCCGCAGAGGCGGCGATAGGTCTGGCNATTCTGGTNTGCTTCTTTCGCAACCGTGGCACGATTGATGTTGAAGACGTCAATGTGATGAAAGGGTAACGTAACATGGAAACCCTGATCCTTTTTGCGCCGCTTATTGGGGCTCTTGTTGCGGGTTTTGGCTGGCGGTTTATCGGTGAACAGGCCGCCCTGTGGGTGAGCACGGGCCTGTTATTTTTTGCTGGTTTGCTGAGTTGGATNGTCTTTTTATCTCATGATGGCGTCACAGAGCAGATTCAATTGATGCGCTGGATTGAAAGTGGCACCTTGGCAACCGATTGGTCGATCCGGCTTGACCGGTTAACCGCGATTATGCTGATTGTTGTGACCACGGTTTCAGCNTTGGTGCATTTGTACAGCTTTGGGTATATGGCCGATGATCCGGCATGGGAGGCGGGCGAAAGCTATAAACCACGCTTTTTTGCGTATCTGTCGTTTTTCACCTTTACGATGTTGATGCTGGTGACCTCNGATAACTTGATCCAGATGTTTTTTGGCTGGGAAGGCGTTGGCGTCGCCTCATACCTTTTGATNGGCTTTTACTACCGCAAACCGACGGCGAATGCNGCTGCGATTAAAGCGTTTGTGGTCAACCGTGTCGGGGATGTGGGCTTTGCGCTGGGTATTTTTGCGCTGTATATGACGGTGGACAGTATCCGCTTTGACGATGTATTTGGGGCCGCGCCGGCGCTGGCGAACATGCAACTGCACTTTTTGTGGTCGGATTGGAATGCCGCCAACCTNATTGCGGTTCTGCTGTTCATAGGCGCCATGGGTAAATCGGCACAATTGTTTCTNCACACATGGCTGCCCGACGCGATGGAGGGTCCAACCCCCGTATCGGCGCTGATTCATGCCGCGACCATGGTGACTGCGGGTGTGTTTCTGGTCTGTCGTATGTCGCCGCTAATCGAATACGCCCCCGAGGCCAAAACCTTAATAACTGTTATCGGCGCATCGACGGCGCTGTTTGCGGCCAGTGTCGGGCTGGTGCAGACCGATATTAAGCGGGTGATTGCCTATTCGACCTGTTCGCAGTTGGGCTATATGTTTGTCGCTGCGGGCGTCGGGGTCTATTCGGTGGCGATGTTCCATCTGCTGACGCATGCGTTTTTCAAAGCGATGCTGTTTCTGGGCGCGGGTAGCGTGATCCATGCGATGCACCACGANCAGGACATGCGTAATTATGGCGGCTTGCGCAAAAAGATCCCCTATACGTTNTGGGCGATGATGATCGGCACATTGGCGATTACTGGGGTCGGTATTCCGCTGACACATATTGGTTTTGCCGGGTTTTTGTCAAAAGATGCAGTGATTGAGAGCGCTTGGGCTGGCACGCAGGGCGGCTATGGCTTTTGGCTTTTGGTGGTCGCNGCACTGTTTACCTCGTTTTATAGCTGGCGCTTGATGTTCATGACGTTTTATGGCGNGGCNCGNGGCAATANAGACACCCATGCCCATGCCCATGAAAGTCCGAGCGTGATGTTGGTCCCGCTTGGGGTATTGGCAGTTGGCGCAGTGTTCAGCGGCATGGTCTGGTACGGTAGCTTTTTTGGTGATCACGCACAGGTCAACCGGTTTTTCGGGATGGCCGAACCTCATATTGAAGCGGATGGTGCCAGTCATGGTGAACACAGCGGCCACAGCAAAGATAACAGCAAAGATAACAGCAAAGATAACAGCAGTGGCGATGCCAATACCGACCTTGGCAAAGCGCCGGTGGTTCTTGCCTTTGGCCCAGCACCACAAGGGGCATTATTTCAGGCCGCAGACAATCATGTGATGGAAAAGGCGCATCACGCGCCCACTTGGGTCAAACTCAGCCCGTTTATTGCGATGCTTTTGGGCTTTGTCACTGCGTGCTGGTTTTACTTGTGGGATCCAAAGATGCCGCAAAATCTGGTCAAATATCAGCGGCCTCTGTATCTGTTCCTGCTCAACAAGTGGTATTTTGATGAAATCTTTGAGATCATTTTTGTCACGCCGGCGAAAAAGCTGGGCCGGNTCCTGTGGAAGCGCGGGGATGGTGATGTCATCGATGGCACATTGAACGGGGTGGCTATGGGACTCATTCCATTTTTCACGCGGGCGCTGGGGAGGGCACAATCTGGTTATATCTTTACCTACGCGCTGGCGATGGTGCTGGGCATTGTTGGGCTGATCACTTGGANGACCCTAAGCGGCGGGGGCTTTTAAAATGGAAAACCTGCTGTCTATCGTGACCCTTTTGCCGGCCATGGCCGCGCTGATTTTGCTGGTGTTTTTACGCGGCGAGGATGCAGCGGCGCAAAGCAATGCCAAATGGACCGCGATGATCGCAACCAGCGCCACCTTCTTGGTGTCCCTGATCATCTTGGTGCAGTTTGACCCTGCCGAGACAGGCTTTCAGATGGTCGAGGAAGGCAATTGGCTTATGGGGTTGAAATACCGAATGGGCGTTGACGGAATCAGCGTCTTATTCGTGATGCTGACAACGTTTATGATGCCCTTGGTGATAGCTGCCAGCTGGGACGTCTCCCATAGGGTCAAAGAATATATGATTGCGTTTCTGATCCTAGAAACGCTGATGCTTGGCGTGTTTATGGCGCTGGACCTCGTCTTGTTCTATCTGTTCTTTGAGGCTGGGCTGATCCCGATGTTTNTGATCATTGGTATCTGGGGCGGTGCCAACCGGATCTATGCCTCGTTTAAGTTCTTTCTATATACGTTCCTTGGTTCGGTTCTGATGCTGGTCGCGATGGTGGCGATGTATGCCGAGGCGGGGACAACCTGTATCGGCGCGTGTTCGGACGGGATCGCGCTAATAACCCACGGCTTTGCCTCTGAGACCATTCACGTGCTGGGCATCCCCGTGGTTGGCGGGATGCAGACGCTGATGTTTGTGGCGTTTTTTGCNAGTTTTGCGGTGAAAATGCCGATGTGGCCGGTGCACACATGGTTGCCGGATGCGCANGTGCAGGCACCGACTGCGGGCTCGGTCGTGCTGGCTGCGATTTTGCTGAAAATGGGCGGCTACGGATTTTTACGCTTTAGCCTGCCGATGTTTCCGGTTGGCGCCTCTGTGATGACTGATCTTGTNTTGTGGATGTCGGCAATTGCGATCGTGTATACTTCGCTTGTTGCCTTGGTGCAGGACGATATGAAAAAGCTGATCGCCTATTCTTCTGTGGCGCATATGGGTTACGTCACCATGGGTATTTTTGCCGCCAATCAACAGGGCATCGACGGTGCNATCTTTCANATGATCAGCCACGGNTTTATTTCGGGCGCATTATTTCTGTGTGTCGGGGTGGTCTATGACCGTATCCACAGCCGTGAGATTGCCGATTATGGCGGGTTGGTGAACCGGATGCCGGCCTATGCGCTTATCTTTATGTTGTTTACCATGGCCAATGTCGGGCTGCCGGGTACGTCTGGCTTTGTCGGAGAGTTTCTTACTTTAGTTGGCATTTTTCAGGTNAATACTTGGGTGGCAGTGGTGGCCACTTTTGGCGTGATCTTATCAGCCTCTTATGCGCTTTGGCTNTACCGGCGTGTGATGATGGGCCAGTTGATTAAAGAAAGTCTTAAAATGATTAAGGATATGAGNCGGCGTGAAAAAGCCATTTTTGCGCCATTGGTGGTAATGACACTCTTACTGGGGGTCTATCCGGCGCTGGTCCTCGATCTGATCGGTCCCTCGGTAGAGGCGCTGGTTGCACAATATGAAATGGCGATTACTGCGGCCCATGGGTCCGGTACGCTGGCCGCCTCGCAGTGACAGGAGCATCGCATGATTCAGACTGATCTGATCATTATTTTGCCGGAGATCGTCATTTCGATCTGCGCTATGCTGGCCCTTGTCGTATCTGTCTATTCTGGCAAGGATGCGCTGGCCTCGCGGTTGGTACTGTTTACCGCGGCACTGTTTGTGGTGATGGCACTGTGGATTGGCAACTCTGGCGGCGAGAGCCAAAGTGCCTTTGGAGGAATGTTCCAAGATGATGCCTATGCCCGGTTCTGCAAAGTGGTTATTTTGCTGTCTGCCGCGGCTGTCTTGGTGATGGGACGCGATTATATGCTGCGCACCGGCCTGTTGCGATTTGAATACCCTTTGCTGGTCGCATTTTCGGTGGTGGGCATGATGGTGATGGTCTCNGCAGGNGACTTGATGGCGCTTTATATGGGCCTTGAACTGCAGTCTCTGGCGCTTTACGTGATCGCCGCATTGCGTCGTGATAGCATAAACTCGACCGAGGCAGGATTAAAGTATTTCGTTCTGGGGGCACTGTCATCGGGCTTGTTACTCTATGGCGCGTCACTGAGTTATGGGTATGCGGGCACCACGGGNTTCAGCGGTATAATCGAAAGTACCGCCGGCGGACAGGCGTCGATGGGCCTGCTTTTCGGTCTGGTGTTTGTGATTGCCGGCTTGGCGTTCAAAGTTTCGGTTGTGCCATTTCACATGTGGACGCCGGACGTCTACGAGGGTGCTCCGACGCCGATTACTGCGTTTTTTGCCACTGCCCCAAAAATGGCGGCAATGGGGCTGTTTGCCCGGGTTTTGTATGATGCGTTTGGTGGGGTGATTGGCGATTGGCAGCAGATCCTTGCCCTGCTGTCGGTGTTGTCGATGTTTCTCGGGGCGGTCGCCGCCATCGGTCAGACCGATATCAAACGCCTGATGGCCTATTCTTCGATTGCGCATATGGGATATGCGCTGATTGGCCTTGTGGCCGGCACTGCGCAGGGTGTGCAGGCGATGCTGATCTATATGGCGGTCTATGTCACGATGAACCTTGGCACCTTTGCCTTTATCCTGTCGATGGAAAAAGATGGCCAACCGGTGACCAAAATTGCGGCCCTGAACCTTTACGCCAATCGTGCGCCGGGCAAAGCGATTGCGATGTTGGTTTTGCTGTTCAGCCTCGCAGGTGTGCCGCCGTTTCTGGGATTTTTTGCCAAGTTCGGCGTCTGGACTGCGGCGATTGATGCCGGGATGATTTGGCTGGTGTTTGCCAGCGCAATCGCCAGCGCAATTGGCGCGTATTATTATCTGCGCATCGTCTATCTTATGTATTTTGGGGACGACGTCGACGATGCGCTCAATGGGGGCGGCTCGCCGGTGCTTTGGGGGGTGCTGATGGCCGCTGCCGCCATCATGGTGTTTGGGATTGTTAACCTGTTTGGCATAAATGCATCTGCTGCGGGTGCGGCGGCAGCTCTTGTCAATTAACTTGCCTGACGGCTATCGCTTACGCGTCTTAGATGAAGTGGACAGCACCAATGCCGAGGCGGCGCGCATTGTGGCGCAATTGGCTGGTCCTGAGTGGGTTTTGGCCCGGCGCCAAACCAATGGTCGGGGACGGCGCGGGCGGGCTTGGTCTGACCCAGCTGGAAACTTTGCGGCCTCTTTAGTGTTGTTTCCACAGCATCCGCCCGACCAGATAGCGCTGCGTTCTTTTGTTGCTGCCTTGGCACTGTTTGACGCTTTGGTTGCCACAACTGGGCGTTCGGATACTTTGGCGCTTAAATGGCCGAATGATGTTTTGTTGAACGGCGGTAAAGTGGCGGGTATCTTACTCGAGACCACAGCGCTTTCGGGCGGTGGGTTTGCGCTGACCATCGGGTTTGGGGTGAACCTTGTGCATACACCGCAGTCAAGCGGGTTTGAGGCGCGTGCAATGCCACCGGTCTGCGTGCTGAGTGAAACCGGCACCGCGCTTGCGCCAGAAGAGTTTTTGGCCGCGCTGGCCGCCGCTTATGCGCGCCATGAGGCGCAGTTTTGTGCCTTTGGGTTTTCATCCATCCGCGCGGCTTGGCTGGCCCGTGCCGCGCGCCTGGGTGAGACGATTACGGCGCGTATCGGTTCCGGCGAGATTACTGGCCGATTTGACACCATCGACGAGACAGGGCATTTGATCCTAACCACTGCACAAGGCCGACAGGCAATCGCTGCTGCAGATGTGTTCTTTTGATGGAGGCTGCATATGTTACTCGCAATAGATTGCGGCAATACCAACACGGTTTTTTCGATCTGGACAGGGTCGGAGTTTATCAGCACTTGGCGCATCGCAACCGACCAGCAGCGCACGGCGGATCAATATTATGTCTGGCTATCATCTTTGATAACCCTTGGGAAAATTAAGGTGGATATCACGGATGTGATCATCTCATCGACGGTGCCCCGGGTTGTGTTTAATCTGCGCATTCTGGCGGATCGATATTTCAACACCCGCCCTTTTGTCGTGGGAAAACCTGATTGTGCACTTCCGGTCGATGTACGGGTGGATGAGGGCACCGGGGTGGGACCTGACCGCTTGGTCAACACGGTCGCGGGTTATGACTTGTTTGGTGGCGATTTGATTCTTGTGGATTTTGGCACCGCGACAACTTTTGACGTGGTCGATGCCGATGGCGCCTATGTCGGTGGCGCGATTGCTCCGGGTGTGAACCTGTCGCTGCAAGCGCTGCACCAGGCGGCGGCGGCACTGCCGCATGTTGATATTGCCAAACCGCAGCGGGTGGTTGGCACCAACACGGTGGCGTGTATGCAATCGGGCGTTTTTTGGGGCTATGTCGGCCTTGTGCGCGAGATTTGCAACCGCATCAAAGCCGAGCGGGCGCGGCCGATGAAGGTTATTGCCACCGGGGGCCTCGCACCATTATTTCAGCAGACAGACGCGCTCTTCGACGCAATCGAAGACACTTTAACCATGCACGGACTTACCGTGATTCATAATTTTAATATAGGAAAAAACTGAAGAATGAGCAGTGAACGACTGATCTACCTGCCCCTTGGCGGTGCCGGTGAAATTGGCATGAATGCCTATGTCTACGGCTATGGAAAACCTGGCAAAGAACGCCTTATTCTGGTCGATCTGGGGGTGACATTTCCAGATATGGACAGCAGCCCGGGCGTCGATCTGATCTTGCCTGATATAACTTGGCTGAAAGAACGCAAAAATCAGTTGGAAGCGATTTTCATCACGCATGCGCATGAAGATCACGTCGGCGCGGTGGCGCATTTCTGGCAGGATCTTGGCGCGCCGGTCTATGCGCGGCCTTTTACTGCCAATATTGCCCGACGCAAGATGGAGGAAATGGGCCATCCCGGCCGGGTGGTGCAAACTGTGTCGGCCTGGCCCGCAAAAACTGAGGCTGGCCCGTTTTCTGTCGGTTTCCTGCCGATTTCGCATTCCATACCAGAAAGCAGCGGTCTTGTGTTGGATTGTCCCGAAGGCAGATTGATTCATACCGGTGATTTCAAACTGGATGAGACGCCAATTGTCGGAGAAGCTTTCGATCCTGTACTTTGGAAAGAGGTCTCAGCGCCCGGCGTCAAAGCGCTGATCTGCGACAGCACCAACGTGTTTTCGCGCCATGCCGGTCGCTCTGAGATTACGGTCGGACCAGAGATTGAAAGCCTGGTGAGCCAAGCCAAAGGGATGGTTGTTGCGACAACCTTTGCCAGCAATGTTGCCCGCGTAAAAACACTGGCTATGGCGGGTGAAAAGGCTGGCCGCTCAATCTGTTTACTGGGTCGGGCGATGCGCCGGATGGTTGAGGCGGCGGTTGAAAGCGGCGTGCTTGATGATTTTCCTACGGTGGTGAGTTCTGAGGATGCAAAAAATATTCCACGCGAAAATCTGATGCTGCTGGTGACGGGGTCGCAGGGCGAGCGCCGTGCCGCCAGCGCTCAATTGGCGCGGGGTAAATATCAGGGCATTACTCTGGCGGAGGGTGATACGTTCTTGTTTTCCTCTAAAACTATTCCCGGCAATGAGCGCGGGGTGATTGGCATTATGAACCAATTGTCTGAAAAGGGCGTGGATGTCGTTGATGATGACAGCGGTTTGTATCATGTGTCTGGTCATGCAAACCGTCCTGATTTGGAAGCCATGCATGACTTGGTGCGGCCGCAAATGCTGATCCCGATGCATGGTGAGCACAGGCACCTGCGCGAACATGTCAAGCTGGCAAAGGCAAAGAACATCGCGGGAATTGTCTGTGTCAATGGAATGATGCTGAACCTATCGGGTAATGCGCCAACGGTGGTCGAATATATCGAGACAGGGCGCACCTATCTAGATGGCTCTGTTCAGGTCGGCGCGCTGGACGGTGTGGTGCGCGAGCGCCTTCGCATGGCGCTGAATGGCCATCTGTTCGTGACCGTCTTGATAGACGAAGATGGCAACCCGCTCGGAGATCCTTGGTGCGAAACTATGGGCCTTGCCGAATTAGGCAGTTCAAAGGCGCCGCTGGTGGATATCTTGGAAGAAGATCTGAGCCAGTATGTCGGTCGGGCAGGCGCGAAAACACTGGGTAATGATGATAAGCTCGAAGAGGGTTTGCGGCGTGCGGCGCGGCAAAGCTGTCAGCAGGAGATAGGTAAAAAGCCCGAAGTGACTGTTATTATTAGCCGCCTGCAATAAAGCCGCATTACATCCTTTCGAAAACGCGGATACGGCTGTACCTTCGCAGCCGTGTCGCGCTAGCGTTCTTTAAAACTTAGTGCGATAAAGCTGGGCATGTGATCGCCAAGACCTACCACTTTGGGGTCGTTGCGGCCGTCATTTTGGGCCCCACGGTCGCGCTGGGAGCGCTTTGGCTCCCGGGCTTTGCGTGGTTCGCGGGTTTTCTGCGAAGCGTTTTCCGGGGCCCGCGGCTCTGATGCCACACTTGGCGCATTTGCCGTGTTTTCCGAAGTCTCTGGTTGATCTGCTTCTGATCTGGCGGCTTTTGTATCAGGGGCCGTGCGCCGTTCAGAGCGTCGATTGCGCGACCGCGAAGGTCGTTTCTCATCAGATCTCGTCTCTTGATCGGACCCCGCGTCCGCAGATGTTGGGCTATCGATCAGAGGAATATCTTTTTGCAACAGTTTTTGGATTGCATCCAAATTTTTCTCATCGCGCGGGACACAGATCATCATCGCTTTGCCCTCGCGACCGGCGCGGCCTGTCCGGCCGATGCGGTGGACGTAATCTTCAGCGTGGCCTGGCACATCATAGTTGAACACATGGCTGACAGATGGCACGTCGAGACCGCGCGCTGCAACGTCAGAAGCAACCAAAAATCGAATGTTGCCCTCGCGAAAACCGTCTAATGTACGGGTGCGTTGGGATTGGTCCAGATCGCCGTGGATCGGCGCCGCGTCATAGCCATATTTTTTGAGGGATGTCGCGCAGATGTCGACGTCTGTTTTGCGATTGCAAAAGATAATTGCATTGGTGCATTTATCGCCTTCACTGTCGATCAAGCCGCGTAGTACAGCGCGCTTTTCACTGCCTTCCCGCTCGCGACGCGATGCTTTGAATTTGACCACAGCCTGTTCAATCGTTTCCGACGCGCTGGCTTGACGGGCCACTTCTACCCGTGCAGGCGCAGATAAAAACGTATTTGTGATGCGTTCAATTTCGGGGGCCATCGTTGCGCTGAAAAACAGCGTTTGGCGGGTGAAAGGCGTCAGGCTGAAAATCCGCTCAATATCAGGAATAAACCCCATATCCAGCATGCGATCTGCTTCGTCAACCACCATAATCTGCACGCCGGTTAGCAACAGTTTGCCGCGCTCAAAATGATCCAGCAGACGGCCAGGAGTGGCTATTAGAACATCAACGCCCTTGTCGATCAGCATGTCCTGCTCTTTAAAACTGACCCCGCCGATCAACAGTGCTTTCGTTAGTTTGACATTTTTAGCGTAGGTTTCAAAGTTTTCCGCAACCTGAGCTGCAAGCTCGCGCGTCGGGCATAACACCAATGATCGCGGCATGCGGGCGCGGGCGCGGCCGCGGGCCAGCATAGTGATCATCGGCAAAGTAAAGCTTGCCGTTTTGCCTGTCCCGGTTTGGGCGATGCCAAGAACATCGCGGCCCTCCAGCGCAGGGGGGATCGCGCCTTCCTGAATTGGAGTAGGTGTCTCATAGCCGGCTTCTTCAACCGCTTTGAGAACCTTAGGATTCAGGTTCAATTCCGAAAATTTTATCATATATATCCGTTTTTTAACGGACATATGTCGCCCGTTGCGTCTGGCTGGCGTCGGGCCGACAGGCCCGTCTATCCATTGCTTTTAACCCGGTAATAAGGTTGGGGTCAATCGTTGGGGTCATTATCGGCGTTTGTACAGAGGCTTTGCAGGGTTTTTTTGAATAAACAGGCTTTGCGAGCAACATTTTATAGTCATAATGCAAAGTTTTCGCACGTATGGCTGGGTTTGCAAGCGACACCGAATCCTTGGCCGTTAGTGAGACAGGTCGGGGTTGATACGGCTCTCGGGTCCGGTCAGTTCATACCATCATTTCTTTTGTCGCCGTCAGGCTCACGTCGGGAAAATCGCGTTCTACTCGGTCAATATCCCATTTCAGCCGGGTCAGATAGACAACGTCTCCGTCATGGTCGTGGCTGATATGGGCTTTGTTGGCGGTGACAAATTTATCCATTGCAAGCTTGGCACCGCTGACCCAACGTGCCGAGGTAAACTGGCTGACCTCAAAGCGCACTGGTAGGCCGTATTCCAACTCGATCCGACTGGCCAGAACCTCGAATTGCAGTGCACCCACAACCCCGACTATAAAACCCGATCCAAAAGCCGGTTTGAATACTTTGGCGGCGCCTTCTTCGGCAAATTGCATCAGGGCTTTCTCAAGATGTTTTGCTTTCATTGGGTCGCCGGCACGACAGCTTTGCAGCAGTTCAGGGGCAAAGCTGGGAATACCGTTGACCTTAATCATTTCGCCCTCGGTCAGCGTGTCCCCGATGCGCAACTGGCCGTGGTTTGGAATGCCGATGATGTCTCCAGCCCACGCCTCTTCTGCCAATTCCCGATCCGAGGCGAGAAATAGCACCGGGTTGGTGATGGTCATCGGTTTTTTACTGCGCACATGGGTCAGTTTCATGCCGCGTTTGAAGTGGCCTGATGCCATACGCACAAAAGCAACCCTATCGCGGTGTTTGGGGTCCATATTGGCCTGTACCTTGAACACAAACCCCGCCACTTTGGTTTCTTCGGGGGCAATCTGACGGGGGTTCGCTTCTTGGACCTGTGGCTCGGGACCGAATTTTCCAATTCCATCCATCAGTTCTTTAACACCAAACGAGTTGATCGCTGAGCCAAACCAGATCGGGGTCAGATTACCCTCTAGCAAAGCCTGCGGGTCTAAAGGTGGCATCAGTTCGCGGGCCATTTCCACCTCTTCGCGCAGTTTTTCCAGCAGATGCGCCGGCACGTGTTGGTCGAGTTGCGGGTCATCTAATCCGTTGATTTCTAACGACGTGGCCACTTTGTTGCGGTCGGCCCGGTCCATCAGTTCCAATCGGTCCCGCAGTAAATCATAACAGCCCATAAAATCGGCTCCGGTGCCGATTGGCCAACTTGCCGGGGTTACGTCTATCGCAAGGTTCTCTTGAATTTCATCGATTATTTCAAATGTATCGCGGCTTTCGCGATCCATTTTATTACAAAACGTCAGGATCGGCAAATCCCGCAAGCGGCAGACTTCAAACAGTTTCCGGGTCTGGCTTTCCACGCCTTTTGCACCATCGATCACCATCACGGCCGCATCTACGGCGGTGAGCGTGCGATATGTGTCTTCGGAAAAATCCGAGTGGCCGGGTGTGTCGACCAGATTAAAGCGAAAGCGCTGAAAGTCGAATGACATGGCCGAGGCCGAAACCGAAATGCCGCGGTCTTTTTCCATTTGCATGAAATCCGAGCGGGTGCGCCGTGCCTCGCCTTTGGCACGCACTTGCCCGGCCATCTGGATTGCACCGCCATAGAGCAGAAATTTCTCGGTGAGCGTCGTTTTGCCGGCATCGGGGTGCGAGATGATTGCAAACGTTCGGCGCCGGCCGATTTCGGCCGGTAATTCAGGGCGATTTGAGGGCTTGTTTTGCATAGCTGGCGATATACGGGCGCATCGGTGGTTTAGCAAGCCACCGTAGGCGACAAAGGCAAAGTTGGGTTGAGCGCGGGATTGATTGTAGTTTTTTTGACACCGGTCACATCGACTATTTGCTTTTTTTGCTGTTAACAAATACTTGAGGGCCAAACTGGCCTAGCGATTGGAAAACGCGGTGTGTCGCTGATCGACTACGGCACAGCAGTGCGGTCTGAACGGGGCTGAGGGTCACTCAGACTCCGCCATGTATTTGATAGTAAGGAAAAGCGAATGGATCTCGGAATTAACGGCAAAAGGGCACTGGTCTGTGCCTCTAGCAAGGGCTTGGGATTGGGATGCGCGCAGGCGTTGGCGGCGGCGGGGGTGGATCTTGTGATGAATGCCCGTGGTGTAGAGGCGCTTGAAGCCTCGGCGCAGGCGATCCGTGATGCGCATGGCGTTGAGGTAGCCACGCTTGCGGCAGATGTCACCACGCAGCAAGGTCAGAACTCCCTGCTTGAGGCTGCAGGGCAGGTCGACATTCTGGTGACCAATGCAGGCGGGCCGCCTCCGGGTCTGTGGAGCGATTGGGACCGGGATGATTTTATCCGCGCGCTGGATGCAAATATGCTAACCCCGATTGCGCTGATGAAAGCGCTTTTGCCAGAGATGTCCGCGCGTGGATGGGGGCGGGTGGTCAACATCACCAGCCAGTCTGTCAAAGCCCCGATCGGCGTTCTGGGTCTTTCGAATGCGGCGCGTACAGGCCTGACGGGATATGTCGCGGGAACGGCCCGGCAAGTGGCCGGTACGGGTGTGACGATTAACAATCTCTTGCCCGGAATTCACGCCACCGACAGGGCCGCGTCGCTGGACGCTGGCGTGTGCAAAGCGCAGGGCATTTCCTTGGAAGAGGCGCAGGCGCAACGTTGTGCCACGATCCCTGCTGGGCGCTATGGCACTGCTGCTGAATTTGGGGCAGCTTGTGCGTTTTTATGTTCTCAGCATGCTGGCTTTATCGTTGGTCAGAATATTTTGCTTGATGGCGGTGCGGTCAACGCCACGCTCTAAGTGGTGTTAGGCGGTAATTTCTGCATGGCTGCTCACACGGGCAACGGACTTGCCGAATCGGCTTTGCCGATGTCGCAGTCTGTTCTATGCGGTGGATTAACGGTTTCCTCTTACAAGACAGACCGCTATACAGCGCTGGTTTGACGGAATTAACAAAGGGTCATCATGGCAAATGTCGTTGTAGTCGGCGCCCAGTGGGGCGATGAGGGAAAAGGCAAAATCGTGGATTGGCTCAGTGAGCGGGCGGATGTCATTGCCCGCTTTCAGGGCGGTCACAATGCCGGTCATACCCTTGTAATCGATGGAGAAGTTTTCAAATTGTCGCTGCTGCCCTCGGGGATTGTCCGCGGCGGAAAACTGTCGGTCATCGGCAATGGTGTGGTGCTTGATCCCTGGCATCTTGTCAAAGAAATTGACCAGTTGCGTGGGCAGGGTGTGACAATTAATCCGGACACTTTGTTGGTGGCTGAAAACACGCCGCTGATTCTCCCGATCCACGGGGAATTGGATCGCGCGCGCGAAACGCAAAATTCCGTGGCAAAAATTGGCACCACAGGACGGGGTATTGGTCCGGCATACGAAGATAAAGTTGGCCGGCGCTCGGTGCGGGTTGCTGATTTGGCTGATCCAGCCACGCTGGAGGCCCGCGTGGATCGCGCTTTGGCGCATCATGACGCGCTGCGTCGCGGGTTGGGCCTGCCACCGGTGGACAGGGCAGCACTGTTGGCACAATTGCACGACATCGCTGGTGCGGTACTGCCTTATGCGGCGCCAGTCTGGAAGGTGTTGAATGAAAAACGCAAAGCCGGCAAACGCATTCTATTCGAAGGCGCTCAGGGTGCTCTGTTGGACATTGACTTTGGGACTTATCCTTTTGTCACCTCGTCGAATGTGATTGCCGGTCAGGCGGCGACTGGCACCGGTATTGGGCCGGGTTCGATCGATTTTGTTCTGGGCATCGTCAAGGCCTATACCACCCGTGTTGGCGAGGGGCCTTTTCCGGTTGAGTTGGATGATGACGATGGGCAGCGCCTTGGCGAGCGCGGGCATGAATTTGGCACTGTGACCGGGCGTAAAAGGCGCTGTGGTTGGTTTGACGCGGTACTGGTACGCCAGACCTGCGCCACCTCCGGTGTCAATGGCATTGCTTTCACCAAGCTGGATGTTCTTGACGGTTTCAAGACGCTAAAAATCTGTGTGGCTTATGAGCTGGACGGTGCCAGACTGGATTATCTGCCGACTGCGGCAGACCAACAGGCGCGTTGCACGCCAGTGTACGAGGAAATGCCCGGTTGGAGCGACTCGACTGAAGGCGCGCGCAGCTGGGCTGAGTTGCCGGCAAATGCGATTAAATACGTGCGCCGTGTGGAAGAGTTGATTGATTGCCCGGTCGCGCTACTTTCTACATCACCTGAACGCGATGATACCATCCTAGTAACGGACCCGTTTGAAGATTGATGCCTTTATCTTATAAAGCCCGCCGTCGTTGGTCACTGGTGATCCTTCTTGTAGGCTTGCCGGTTTACATTGTGGCTGCGGTCACGGTCTCAAACCTGCTGGACCGTCCGCCGATGCTGGTGGAGTTGGCGATCTATATAGGCCTTGGCGTGGTTTGGGCGCTGCCCTTCAAATATATATTTAAAGGCATCGGACAAGCCGACCCCGATCAGGACGAACAATAACAACCGGTGCTTGCAGGATCACGGATTCAAACCTTTGGGCTTGGATTAGTCGTTTTGAGCCCCGAAGTGTGCTGAATGCGGCCAGCGCCAGCATGTCACGAAAGGTCCGGGATTGACCCGCTAGGGCGAGGTCTCTTCTTCTATGTGATAGCCGATTTTTGCTGCGATACGAAATTTTGCTGGGCCTAGTTTTTCAATTTTACCATCGCGACGCATGGCGTGAAAACACTTCCAACTGGTATCTTTATCAAACCTTTCTGCGAGCTGTTTTCGAAGCAATTGCATGATTTCGGGGCCAGAAAAATAGGTCTGGCCTTTCATAAAGGAGAGGTAGACGACCGCAATTTCCAACAGGTCTTGTAAGGCACGCGCATCCAGTTTTGCCGCAAATTCAGCAAAGCTGATGTCTGTGGTTACTTCTGCTACTTTCTCGCTTGGCGCTACGTCAATTACTTTATCAGTCGGTATGTTGGTTGTCCGTCGGCCTGTCTGGTCGCGATGTTGTACCGTTGGCGGAGCCATTGTTGATGCTTTTGCCTGTGCGGGGCTTGGGGCTTGAGACACAATCATCAATTCGGGCGGCAGCCTCAGGGTAGCGGGAGAGGGCGCTGCTGCCGGTGTTTGCGTTTCGATCAGTGGGTCCGGTTCGGGAGTTTGATCGCTTGCTGTTCCCGCTCTTTTTGAGGGCAGTTCCCTCAAAACAACCTTCGGGTTTGTCTGATCTGCCAGAATCATTGCGAATGCAGATCGCAGCTGAGCCATCACGTTGCGCCGCGTTTTGTTTTCCGGCGCTTCCATTTGGTTGTTGGTCTTATCCAAAAGGCGTGACATGGCCGGGATGTTTTGACATTTATCCCTGTTTTGAGTGCTGTCTTGACCTTTTTGATATCTGTCTTCGGCATCATCTTTCGATGGCAGGGGCGACGGGTCGGTTGTCGTTTTGTTGGTGGCAGAGACGCGGCTCGCTGTGTCGCTGGTATTGACAACATTTGAGGGTCTGTTTTGTGATGGCCCGTCGCGCGGCAGGTCTAATGGGGTATTTGGCATTTTAAACCTTTCAACTCTTGCTCCCGCCGATACATTTGTTGCAATGAGAACCGGATAGGCTGGGGTGCTGAGCCACAGTTTGCGCGGGGCCCCCCGCCAGACAGGTCACGTGTCCCTATGTCCAACACATCTTCATTCATAAAGCGGCCCAATCGCACAGCGCAGTGTTCTTTGTGCTTCCCTTTCTTCAAAAGGTTCAGCATCTTTGCCCCGACAACTTTTGGTCTTTATGGCTGAAGTCTGCCTATGAGTTCGTGGCGATATTATGGCGATTTTGTGCGGGAAACATAATTTGGACAAATTTACACATCTGATTCAAACTGACCGGCCGCTGGCACTTGTCGGGGGGGGGGCGTGTGATGCGGCAGATTTGGCTTTGGCCAAACGGCGCAGCAGTTGTTTTGTTGCGGCTGATGGTGGCGCAGATACGTTGTTGGCGCATGATATCACCGCTGAGGCGGTGATTGGCGATCTGGATTCAATCACTGTGCAGGCGCGCAGCCAGATGCCGCCCGACCGACTGCATCTGGTTGCCGAGCAGAACAGCACCGATTTTGAAAAATGTCTGCGTCATATTTCGGCACCGCTTATCTTGGGTCTGGGTTTTACTGGTGGGCGAATAGATCATCAGATGGCGGTATTTCACGGTCTGCTGCGGTACTGTCACCAGCGCTGCATGCTGCTGGGCTCGGAAGATGTGGTGTTTCTTGCCCCGCCGGAGATGTCGCTTGAGCTACCACAACAGACGCGGATTTCGCTGTTTCCAATGGGGGCTGTCCAAGGGACTTCAGAAGGGTTGTTTTGGCCGATTGACGGATTGGCTTTCGCACCGGGTCAAACAATCGGCACCTCAAATCTGACAGAGGGGCCNGTACGTCTTAGGCTTTCTGCAGCTCAAATGCTGGTCATTCTGCCGCGCAACTGTTTTGAGTTTGCGTTCGAGGCGTTGCTGACGACAGCGTCTTTATGGCCGGAACACAACGGGGTTCCGGTAGGGTGTTGAGGNGCGGGAACGGTCTGTGNNGCCTGGACGTTGTTTTGCTGACCGGAACTGATCTGGCTTTGGTATTTTAAGANATCNTTGCTGAGCTCGGCGGATGGACGTGGANGTTTACTGNCTGCCCGTTNGGATNATCGGCCAGAGGCTGNGGTTGCTTATTTGAGACGTTCGCGGTGGAAAATATACAGCCCCGAGCCAATAATGATCATAACCCCGGTCAATGTCAGAAGATTTGGCAGATCGTCAAACACCAGATAGCCAAAGCTAACGGCGCTTACCATTTCAAGGTAATGCAGCGGAGCCAGTGTGGCAGAGGGCGCAAACCGCAGCGCGTAAGTGATGAGCAGATGCGACAGGCTGGCAAAGACACCAACACCAAGCAGCCAGAGCCAGGCGATCCCCTCGGGCATGACCGGCGCAAGCAGCGGGCTCAGCGTNGGGTGGTCGGAAAGATGTCCCCAAAGCAAGATAGGCAGGCACATGGCGGTCGCCAATGTGGCAGTGTGTAACTGCATGGGCACCGGCTCCATCTGACGCGAAAGCCGACGGGTCACCAGCATATAAAACGCAAAAGCNAGCGCGGTNCCTAAAGGAAACAGCGCCACCAGACCGAAGATGCTAAAACTGGGTTGGATCACCAGTAACACACCGGCAAAACCGATGATACTGGCGCTGATACGCCGCCGTCCCACCTGTTCGTTGAACAGCCATTTCCCCATAACGAGCAGAATAAACGGCTCTATGAAAACAATCGCCAAAGCGTCAGCAATCGGCATTACGGCGATTGCGGCCATAAAACAATAGGTGGCGAGGATCAGAAAAAACCCGCGTAGCGCCAGTAAGCCCAAGAGACTGCGCTCGATGGTGATCGGGTGCCGCATCCACAGACAGATGGGTAGCATAATGACGCCCTGCAGTAAGAAGNGTGTTGTGGTGATTTGANTNACCGGGATTGTCGGTGCGGCCAGTTTTGCCGCCACATCCAAAAGCGGTGCCACCGCGCAAAATCCCAGCATAAGGGCGATGCCAAGCGTTACGCGGTCATCGACCTGATTCATGTCAGAGCCCTGCACCGTCATCGGTGTGCTGCCTTGTGTGATCCANNGCCTAGCAATTCGGCACATTGACGGCCAACCCGCCCAAGGATGTCTCTTTGTACTTTTCGCTCATATCGAGACCGGTTTGCCGCATCGTTTCGATACAGGCATCCAGCGGCACGATATGGGTGCCATCNCCACGCAGTGCCAAACTGGCCGCCGAGACCGCTTTGATNGCGCCAAGACCATTGCGTTCTATGCAAGGGATTTGCACCAGNCCTTTGACCGGATCGCAACTCATTCCNAGATGGTGCTCAAGCGCAATTTCGGCGGCGTTTTCGATCTGCTCNGGGCTGCCGCCCAAAACCGCGCAAAATCCGGCAGCCGCCATTGCCGCGGCGCTGCCAACCTCGGCCTGACATCCGGCCTCGGCGCCACTGATACTGGCGTTATATTTCACCAAACCGCCAATGGCGGCGGCGGTCAGCAGAAATTCTTCAACTTTACTAGCTGACGCGCCGGGTACGTGATCGAGATAATAGCGCAGCACCGCTGGGACAACACCGGCCGCGCCATTGGTGGGCGCTGTCACAACTTGGCCACCNGCAGCGTTTTCNTCATTAACTGCCATGGCATACAGGCTCATCCAGTCATTGGTGGTGTGCGGCGGGGTCAGGTTCATACCGCGCTCGGCGATCAGGGCCTCATGCAGGCCCTTTGCGCGGCGTTTCACATTCAACCCGCCCGGCAGTATGCCCTGTTGATCCATGCCCCGGTCGATGCAATNGGNCATGACCTGCCAAATGCGGTGGTATACCACCGCTCAAACGGCCATTGTCTGTATGACATAACTCGTTTGCCCGTTTCATCACGGCAATGGATTTTCCCGACGTTTTGGCCATTTTCAACATCTCGGCAGCCGACTTNAAGGGATAGGGTGTAACGATTTCGTTGGAATCACTTGTTTTATCATCGGCAAGATTTGCGGCCAATTCTGCGGCCGTTAGTACAAACCCTCCACCAACAGAGTAGTAAGTTTCCTGCAGCAGGGTATCGCCCTGTTTGTCGGTTGCGGTCAGGATCATNCCATTGGCATGACCGGGTANACTGGGGCCAAAATCAAAGACAAGATCGTTTTTCGGGTTAAACTGTAACGTCGGTAGGCCGGGTGGGGTGACCGTTTTGCTATCTCGGATTTCGTTGTAAGCGGCTTCAGCCCGCGCGTGGTCATAGCGATCTGGTTCGAACCCTGCTAAGCCCAATACGATGGCGCGATCCGTAGCGTGACCGATCCCGGTAAAGGCCAGTGATCCATGTATCGAGGCATTGAGCCCGTGAAATGCGAAGGGTGCTGCCCGCATCGCGACTAAAAATCGTGCCGCTGCTGTCATTGGCCCCATCGTGTGCGACGAGGAAGGGCCAATTCCGACCTTGAACATATCAAAAACTGATAGAAACATCACAGATGGCTTTCTTGCGGTTTAGGGGCAGCGATCGTCCCCGCATGTCTCGTTAAAATTTTGGCTCGCCTGCGTAAAGCAAAAAAGCTTGCAGAGCGGATGGCTTGGGGGCTGTTTCAGAGCGCCTTTGGTTATTTGGACCACCGTTGCGAATACGATTCTTGTATCCGATGGTACGGCGGGACGGGTAAGATTTCAGCGGCCTACTTGGCGTGCTTCTGTCCGAATGACACATCTGGTAGAGTCTGAGGGATAAAAAACGACATATTAGTGGCTTTTTCGTCTTTTATGGGCCTTAGTTGCTGGTTGAAGCCACCTTTTTCAAATTAATGCTTTTGGGCGCGTGGCCGGCTGGTGAAGCACTGTGCTGATGATAGCTTGTCATACGTCATCATACGTTGATTGGCGATTGCCTCTCGCTCCTAGCGCATAAGTTACATATAAGCCGTGCAACAGTAACGGAGACGTTTTTATGACTGAACATCTTTCGCCGGGTGACCGGGCAAAATTTGCAGCCGCCAAGCGGGCCTCGGCGTTGGTTGAAAGCGGTATGCGGGTTGGTCTTGGCACGGGCAGCACGGCGGCCTTTTTAGTGCGCTGTCTTGGCGATAGAGTGCGCGAAGAGGGGCTGAGTATTCAAGGTGTACCGACATCGAGCCGCACGGCGCATCTGGCGCGTGAGGTAGGCATTGAAGTGTTCACTCTTGAAGATTTGCCGCAGCTTGATTTGACGATTGATGGCGCGGATGAGTTTGATCCCGATCTCAACCTGATCAAGGGCGGCGGTGGCGCGTTGTTGCAGGAAAAAATTGTTGCTATGGCCAGCAATAAAATGGTTGTGATCACCGATGACAGCAAAAAGGTCGATACGCTTGGGGCGTTTGCCCTGCCGGTTGAAGTGCTGAAATTTGGCTGGCAGACAAGCCATGAACTGATCAAAAACCGACTTGAATCGCTGGGCCTTGGTGACAAACCGATTGCGAGACGGATGTCAGGAGAGACCCCCTATGTCACAGATGAGGGCAATTACATTCTTGATCTGCAATTGGGGCACATCGCCGATGCACCGCAGTTGGCGCTGCGGCTCAATCAAATACCCGGGGTTGTCGAGAACGGTTTGTTTATTGCGATTTGTGAGCGTGTGATCATCGGCTATAACGATGGCACGACTTCGGAACAGGGCCGCCCCGTTGGCTGAGCCGGTACCGGCGCGGCATTCTAAGGACTGTAAGTATTTAAATAAAATCTGGATTGGTAAGGACAGTTATGACTTTTGACTATGATCTTTTTGTAATCGGCGGTGGCTCTGGTGGCGTGCGC
This sequence comes from Marinovum sp., assembly GCA_002684375.1. GTDB lineage: Bacteria > Pseudomonadota > Alphaproteobacteria > Rhodobacterales > Rhodobacteraceae > CPC320. Next base: position 2,247 of record NYVC01000074.1, on the reverse strand, counting down.
TCGGCGCGGGTTGCGGCGGGAGACACCGGCGCGAAAGTGGGTTTGGCCGAACAGAGCCGCTATGGCGGAACCTGCGTCATTCGCGGCTGTGTGCCTAAGAAATTAATGGTCTTTGCCAGCGAGTTTTCAGTCATGACCGAACAGGCACGGGCTTACGGCTGGCCGGTCGAGCGCGGTCCGTTCAACTGGGGATCTTTTCAAACCAAGCTCAATGCCGAATTGGACCGTCTCGAGGGGGTTTACCGCTCAATCCTGGCGAAAGCCGGCGTTGAAACGTTCGATATGGCGGCCAAACTGGTCGAGCCGCATGTTGTGGAATTGGCCGATGGAACCCGCAAAACCGCCAAGCACATTCTGTTGGCAGTGGGCGGGCGGCCGGTAAAACCCGATATCCCGGGGGCTGACCTTGCGATCACATCCAACGAAATTTTCAATCTCCAGCAGCTACCAAAGTCGATGCTGATCATCGGTGGCGGATATATTGCCAGTGAATTTGCGGGTATTATGACCGGTCTCGGTGTTGCGACAACGCAATTTTACCGCGGTGAACAGATTTTGCGCGGGTTTGACGATGAGGCCCGCAATCTGGTGACAGATGGTATGCGCGCGCGCGGGGTCGATCTGCGGTTGGGCACCAATGCAACCGCATTGCGGCAAGAGGGCAACGGGATCCGCGTTGTGGCCACAGACGGGACCGAAGCGGTTTACGATCAGGTGATGTTCGCCACTGGCCGGCGGCCAAATACCGACATGCTTGGTCTTGCGGCACTTGATCTGCCGTTGGACGCGAACGGCGCGGTGGTCGTGGACGATTATTCTCAGACAGCGNTCCCGTCGATCTATGCGGTTGGCGATGTCACNGATCGGGTAAACCTGACCCCAGTNGCGATACAAGANGGCATGGCGTTTGTGAAAACAGTCTTTCAGGGCGCGCCNACNAAGCCTGATCACGATTTGATCCCCACGGCGATCTTCACNCAACCGGAGTTTGGCACGATTGGTCTGTCCGAAGCGGCGGCGCAGGCGGCCGGCCCAATCAATGTATATGCCACAACGTTCCGCTCAATGCGGGAAAGTTTTGGCGGNGGGCAAGAAAAATCTTTGCTGAAATTGATCACTGATGCCGNCACTGATAAGGTTATTGGGTGTCATATTGTCGCTCCTGCGGCGGGNGAAATGATCCAACTCATTGGTGTTGCTATTAAAATGGGTGCGACCAAAGCTGATTTTGACCGAACCATGGCGGTTCATCCCACTTTGTCAGAAGAATTGGTAACAATGGGTGGACCTGTNAGGATGGGTTGAAATTTCTGCCAATCTACCCAATTAGAGTANAGGCAACCACGCGGTGAGCAAAAGGATANTATTTATGACGGGTAACAACGGCGGCCCTTGGGGCGGCGGCAATCGGGGCAACAGCGGCAATGGCAAACGCCCTGCGGATGAGACGCCGCAGATTCCCGAAATCGACGAGTTGGTCAAAAAAGGTCAAGAACAGCTTCGTGTGATGCTGGGGGGACGCGGCGGCGGAACGGGCGGTGGCTCAGATCAAGGCGGGCCGGTTGGTCCAGCCTTTACCAAAGGAACTATTGGCCTTGCGGCATTGGTTGCTTTTGTTTTATGGGCGATGGCCAGTTTTTATACCGTCAAACCAGAAGAACAATCGGTTGAACTGTTCTTGGGTAAGTATTCGGCTACTGGCAATCCTGGCCTTAACTTTGCACCTTGGCCGTTGGTCACGGCCGAAGTCTTGCCGGTCCGTCGCGAACAATCCGAAGATATCGGTGTAGGCGGCAGCGGCAGTGATGCGGGTTTGATGCTAACCGGTGATGAAAATATCGTCGACATCGATTTCCAAGTGGTCTGGAATATAAATGATCCTGCTAAATTCCTGTTTAATCTGCGTGATGCGCGCACAACGATCCGCGCCGTCTCTGAATCCGCTATGCGCGAAATCATCGCTCAGTCCGAGTTGGCGCCGATTTTGAACCGTGACCGGGAGTCGATTGCTGGTCGTTTAAAAGATTTGATCCAGGACACGCTGAACAGCTATAACAGCGGCGTTAATGTTGTGCGGGTTAATTTCGACAAAGCCGATCCACCAAAGGAAGTGATTGACGCGTTTCGAGATGTGCAGGATGCCGAACAAGAACGTGACCGGCTGGAAAAACAGGCAGATGCTTACGCCAACCGTATTTTGGCACAAGCACGCGGTGAAAAAGCCCAAGTTCTGGAAGAAGCAGAGGG
>NYVC01000073.1 GCA_002684375.1 Marinovum sp. | reverse complement strand
ATACGGTTCCGACGCACTAGAGATCTGCTGCGGCTGACTTGATCTCAGGCGGTGAACTCATCGTAGGCTTCAAGTGCCTTTGCGCCAAAAGCGATTGAGGGGCCGCCGCCCATAAAGGCGATCATTTCCAAGGCTTCACAGAACTCCTCGCGGGTCGTTTCCAACCGGACCAATGATTTGACATGAAATCCGATGCAGCTTTCACAGCGTGTGGAAATGGCAATCCCAAGCGCAATCAGCTCTTTGGTTTTCTCATCCAAGGCGCCGTTCTTTTTTGCAGCTTTTCCCATGAGGTTAAACCCGGCGAAAGTTTCGGGTGCTTCTTTTTGCAGCTTGCCCATGCGCTGCATTGTATCGTTTAGAAATGTCGTCCAGTTCATTTTTGGCCTTTCTTTTTATGCGTCCGGTTTGAAACTCGATTTCAGACCTTGCAGATCTGCCACCCTGTCCAATTCAGTCTTATTTGAAAAAGGACAGAATCACAATTTTTGGGCATTGAAAATAAGCCTTTGGCCGGGGTGGGGCTTGCTATTGGGTCATTGAAATCCGAGCTTGGTTCAAGCCAAAGTTGCAGCTCAACAGTTTTGTCAAACGCTGCAGAGAAACCCCGCCACCCCAATAATCCATAAAAAGCTAAACACTGAATTTGGATGTCTCAGGTCCCCTGTATTCGAAGTAAACACTGCGATGGGGTGATCTTTATTCATGCGCCTTGATCAGGGTTTCAAGGACGGCTGTTTAAATGACAGTTCGATCAAAATAATCCGCGCAATTCTATTATGCTGGCAATGGGGTAAGGTGCGCCGTTATCTATATATTGGCCATGTGAAAAGAGGCATAAAACACAGCCGCGATGCGATTGGCGCTGTATTCTTCGTTTGGTAAAGAGACATTGCTGAAATTTAAGGACCGGGGCGTAAGGGTGGCCATGCAAAGGATATGTTGTGCCGTTCGAATGTTTTTTAATGCGAATGTTGTACAGCATTGCTATCCGCCTTAGGCTCATGTTTGTTGGGTGTGGAACATTTTCTGTCGTTTCAGCCCAGTGATATCAGTATGAGGTGCAGTCCTCAGAGGTATTTGGCTTTTGCGCCGCGCAGATACAGATTTGAAATTATGAGGATCGTCAGGATACTACCGCTTTGAAAACTGGACAGATCGTTGAAGATATCCGTCGCTTGATTCGTGGTGAACGATTCCAAAATCCCCAATGAGAGGAAGACCATGCCTGAGAAGAATATCCGTATTGAAATGGTGCTGAGTTGCCAAGCGCTTGATCGCTCTGGCTTGAATCGAGGGGCGTCCGGCAATCTGTCAGTGCGTGACGGGACGGATATGCTGATCACCCCCTCGGCGGTGGCCTATGATGAGATTGCCCCTGAGATGATGGCGCGGATGCCGCTGGCCGCTGACGATGATGCGTATGAGGGGCCTAAAAAACCCTCAAGCGAGTGGCGGTTTCATCGTGACATTCTCATGGCACGACCTGATGTCAATGCGGTTGTCCACACTCATGCGCCTTTCTGTACAATCCTATCGATTGCCCGCAAACCGATCCCAGCGATTCATTATATGATGGCCGCTTTTGGGGGTACGGATGTGCGTGTTGCGGACTATGCGCGTTATGGCACTGCTGCCCTGTCGGGGCATGTCATTCGTGCGATGGAAGGGCGCAATGGCTGTTTGATGGCAAATCATGGCATGCTCGTGGCCGCGGCTGATTTGACACGGGCCGTTTGGTTGGCTGAAGAGCTGGAAGCGCTGGCGCATCAGTATTATCACGCGCTTGCCATTGGTGGTGGGCATGTCCTGACAGATGGGCAGATTGCAGAAACACTTAAGGGATTTGCGTCTTACGGTGTTCAGGCCAAAAGACCATCTGAGGATTGAGCTGCTTGCCCTTTTATTATTCAAGGAAAGGTCAATCGCGCTTTGCACCGCTTAGTTGTTTGTCAAATATCTTCAAAACTGAACACTGCGTCTCAAAGACTAACGTGTTGTTTTAGGTATTGCTGTGAAGTCGCAGCAAGATAATCGGACAAGCCATGTATGACCTTGGAGGCTCATGCCCCTTGCTGCCCGATGCAGATTTGAGAGCTTTATAATCCAAATGAACCACGCGGCGAGAGACCGCATGGTTATGGTATAAAAATGTAAGAAATGCGCTGGGCTGGAAACATTTCATTTTATATCATTTGGGCACTGTCGGTCAGATAATACCGCGAAGGGTGGGGCGCAATCTGTGCGTGATCACACCTAACATCTCCCGCGCTTTACGGGACTTCTTGTCTATACCGCATTAATGGGATCAAGTGAGCGCAATCGGATATGCTTTTTGTTGGGCATCCAAAACGGCTGCATCCCCGGTGGGGTGGTCGTGGAAAAAGGGGGACTGCCTTGCATGCTTGAGCTATTTGCCTTCGTCGCACGGCACGGACGCTATGCATTGGCCGGCGGCTTGCTGGCGGGTTTTCTGCTGCCAGACATAGCGCAGAGTTTGCGTCCTTTCTTGCCGCAAATGATTTTGTTTTTATTGTTTCTAACGGCTTTTAGAATTGGCGCGAAAGCCACGCTTTTGGGGTTAAGAAACAGTTTTGCGGCTCTAAAAGTTGCGCTGATTTTCCAGCTGGTTTTGCCGCTCGTTGCGCTTGCGGTCTTTATCCCCTTAGGACTTTCCCATACGACCTTTGCGATCGTGATCGTGCTGATGCTGGCTGCGCCCTCAGTGACGGCCACACCCAATATCACCTTGTTGTTGGGGCATGATCCCGAACCGGCGTTTCGACTGCTGATTGTTGGAACCGCGATCTTGCCCCTGACGATTATCCCGATTTTTTGGCTATCCCCGGCTTTGGGGCATCTTGCCGACGTTTTTACGGTTGCGGTTAAATTATTGATGGCAATTTGGTGCGTGGTTATGTTTGCCTTTGCAATGCGCCGCGTGACCTTTCGAACCCTGAATACGCGCCAGACTGAAGCACTTGACGGGTTTACATCACTGGTTTTGGCCACCGTAGTGATTGGCCTTATGTCAGCGGTGGGTCCAGCCCTGCAAACGGCACCGCTGGTGGTATTCCAATGGGTTTTGGTGGCTGTTATTGCCAATATGGGCGCGCAAATCCTGGCGTTCCTGGCCTTTCGAAAACTGGGATGGGGCACCGTTGCAGTACCGTTCGCTGTGGTCGCGGGAAATCGTAATTTTGCACTTTTTCTTATCGCATTACCGGCGGCAACAACCGATCCCTTGCTGATATTTTTAGGCTGCTATCAGGTCCCAATGTATCTGACAGCACTTGTGATGCGGCGCATCTTCAATACGCCAAACTCTGCGTCGCATACCCATTGATGCGGGCTTGGGATTCTTTGATAACGTGTGGGGACACCTGCAGTGAAAGATGGCTGAGCAAAGTTTTCAGAGAAATGTTTGCACAACGCTAGACTTGTGGTGATCACGCTGGTTTGATGTGGACATTATGATCCACAGGAGGCGCCGATGACCGAAAATAAGCTGGTTTTTTTAACGGCATCAGAAATTCGGTTTGGGCGGGGTAAAGCCTGTGAGGTTGCGGTGGCGGCCAAGGCCTTCGGCGCGCGGGTGATGTTGGTCAATGGTTTGACAGCTGCGCGCTCCAACTGGTTGGCCGATCAATTGACCCCCGTTGCCCGTTTTTCGGTTGGGCACGAACCGGATATTGCGATGATTGAGGCGGGTGTCGCTGCGGCACGGGCTGCAAAAGCACAGGTTATCGTCGCAATGGGCGGCGGCGCGGTCATTGATGCAGGCAAGGCGATTGCAGCACTTGTGCCGGCCCGTCTGCCGATGATGGATCACCTTGAGGTGGTGGGCCGGGGTTTGCCGCTTGGGGCAGATCCACTGCATTTTATCGCTGTTCCCACAACTGCCGGGACAGGCGCTGAGGTGACAAAAAATGCTGTGATTGGCGTGCCATCTGCGCGGCGAAAAGTCTCGCTGCGCGATAATAGAATGTTGCCAGATGTGGCGATCATTGATCCCGCACTGACCGATGGGACGCCAAAACCGGTGACGCTTGCCAGCGGGTTAGACGCGGTCACGCAGGTTATAGAGCCCTATGTGTGCACCAAGGCAAATAGATTGACCGATGCGCTGTGCCGCGATGCTATCCCTCTGGGTTTAGCCGCTTTGGTTCGGTTGATGGAGACAGAGGACACAGCGGCGCGGGATGATCTTGCTTGGGTGTCGCTCTGTGGTGGGCTCGCACTGGCAAATGCCGGTCTTGGTGCGGTGCATGGATTGGCGGGTCCCATAGGCGGGGCGGCGTCTGCGCCGCATGGGGCTGTATGCGGTGCGCTGTTACCGCCTGTGCTTGCCGCGAATGCAAAGCTTGCCACAGACGTGGCCGCAGCGCGCATAACCGAGGTTCAAAACTGGATTTCGCAGGCCTTTGGCGTTGAAACCGAACAGGCCACGACGGCCTTGCAAAATTGGTCCCAGCACCACGGCTTGCCGCGGTTATCCCAGATGGGGTTGCAGGAAGATGAGTTGCAAAGTATTGCTCAAGCCAGCCTTGAATCTTCGTCAATGCGGGGCAACCCGGTTGCTTTGACCGAGCGCGCGCTGATTGATATTCTATATGCGGCCTACTAGCCGGTTTGGTGCGGTTTGGAAGTGCTGTGGATACGTATCAGGCCGACCACATATCAATTAGGTATTGGTAGGTCAGAGCCTAGCTTTGAACACATCGCCTGTTAGTCTTTTCAAAGACATATTAGACGCCTGGTTTTCGATTGGACCAGACATTTAGCGGCAAATTTGCTGAAAACATATTTCAATCCCTGTTCGTGGCGTGCCCTTTTGACTGTGTTATGCGATTTTGCTGATTTGGTTGATGGTCGATTTTCGTGACTGGACGGGTCCAATGACTTGGATTGGCTTTAAAAGGTTGCTTGTAAGCGGTGAAACCTTTCTCATACTATTTGGGGGTGTTTGTACATTTGCAGCGCGGGCAGGCGCAGGTATGAAAGTGCCTGGCAACCGGACCACGCGCGGGTAAGTTATGGGTTGCTTGATGCGGTTCTGCCCGATGGTTGAGGCTACATTTTGCGCAAACATTGGGCTTTACAGCTCAACAAGCATCATCCTAGGTTGGGTTTTAACACGATTAATGCGAGCAGAAATTTGGAACGACGCAAACTTAAATCCTGGGCCGAAGTCGCGTCGCGCCTTGTGGCGGTGGCCACTGGCAAAGAGGCTGCGGATTTGGTTATCCAAGAGTGCGAGCTGGTTAATGTCCAGACCCGTGAGATATTGTCGGGTTGGCAGGTTGCGGTCACCGAAGGACGCTTTGCCTATGTCGGGCCGGATGCGTCTCACTGCATTGGGCCTGCTACTCAGCGCGTGGATGGCGGGGGGCGGTACCTGATCCCCGGTCTGTGCGACGGGCATATGCATATCGAAAGTGGCATGCTGATCCCGGCAGAATTTGCCGCAGCGGTCATTCCGCATGGCACCACCACAATGTTTACCGATCCCCATGAAATCGCAAATGTGCTGGGTTTGGATGGCGTGCGCATGATGCATGACGAGGCGTTGCTGCAACCGATTAATATTTATACTCAAATGCCNTCTTGTGCGCCGTCTGCCCCTGGTTTGGAAACCACCGGATTTGAAATTACGCCNGCGCATGTAACAGAAGCGATGGGTTGGCCCGGCGTTATTGGTCTGGGTGAAATGATGAACTATCCCGGTGTGATAGAAGGCGATACCAAAATGTTGGCTGAGATTGCGGCTACGATGGAGGCTGGCAAGGTAGTTGGCGGCCATTATGCCGCGTCCGACAGGGGGGTAGCATTTCACGCCTATGCAGCAGGTGGTCCCGCAGATGACCATGAGGGCACCGCCGAAGCAGATGCAATATTGCGCGCCCGTATGGGTATGCGGTCAATGATGCGGCTCGGCTCGGCTTGGTATGATGTGCAAAGCCAGATTACCGCGATCACGCAAAAAGGCCTTGATCCACGCAATTTTATTTTATGCACTGATGATTGCCATTCGGTCACGCTGGTACATGAGGGCCATATGGACCGCGTAGTGCGTCACGCGATCGACTGTGGCTGTGATCCATTGATTGCGCTGCAGATGGCCACGATCAATACGGCCACTCATTTCGGATTGGAGCGTGAATTGGGCAGTATTGCCCCGGGCCGGCGCGCGGATGTGATTTTGACCGGTGATCTTGTCTCATTGCCTATCGAAGTGGTCTATGCCCGTGGCAACAAGGTTGCCGAAAACGGTAGGCTGACCACAGATTGTCCGCATTATAAGTGGCCGAAAGCGTCTAAAAATACCGTGCACCTCGGTAAGGTTTTGGCACAAACCGATTTTGAAATCCCCGCGCCTAAACAGGCGCAGACAGTAACTGCAAAAGTTATTGGTGTTGTGGAGAATCAGGCCCCGACAAAAGCGCTGAACGCCGATTTGCCTGTGGTCAACGGGCTGGTGGAACCCAATAAAGACATTTGTCAGATTGCGCTGGTCGAACGGCACCGGGGCACCGGGGCGGTGACCAATGCGTTTGTGTCGGGCTTTGGGTATCAAGGCNCTATGGCTATTGCCTCCACGGTCGCGCATGACAGCCATCATATGATCGTGGTCGGGACAGATCGGGTGATGATGGCGGCGGCGGCAAATCGTCTTGGNGCTATAGGAGGCGGTGTTACCGTTTGGAAAGATGGCCACGAAATAGGGGTGGTTGAGTTGCCAATTGCCGGGTTGATGTCGGACCGCCCTGCTGCAGAAGTCGCGGCGGCGGCGCAGACGATCTTACAGGCGATGCAGGCCTGTGGCTGTTCGTTGAACAACGCCTTTATGCAACATTCGCTGTTGGCGCTTGTTGTCATTCCTGAGTTGCGTATTTCCGACTTGGGTTTGGTCGACGTCACCAAATTTGCAATAACGGATTTGATCGAGGCGGCGGAACAAAAATGAGAGGTCAAACAGGCTGCCGGCTTTAGCGNCCCCGAAGACAACCACAACATACGCGTTACATCGGGTGCCCTGGCCACAAGTGGTNGGNCGGATGTCCTAACAGGGCCGGATGGTCAACTACGCGCATAGGGGCGGCGGCTCTTTGTGTGGGGGTTTTCNGATTTGAAAATCCATCAGACAACAATTTGCTATTGTCGGGCTGTTTAACGATGATAGTTATAGGGTTCGGTTTGCATAATACCTTATCTTTCCGCCATGTAATAAGGAGATACTATGGACCCGAATTTTTGGCATAAGCGTTGGGAAAAAAACGAAATTGGCTTTCATCAAAGCGAGGTGAACGCTCTGCTAAGCGATCATTTCCTTGGGCTNTCATTGCCGCNAACCAGCCGTATTTTTGTCCCCTTGTGCGGCAAGACCCGCGATATCGCTTGGCTGCTTTCGCAAGGTTACCGTGTTGTTGGCGTCGAACTGAGTAAACTTGCGGTCGAACAGTTGTTTGNCGATCTCGGCGTTGCCCCTGAAATCTCAAATCAGGGAGAGTTGTTGCGTTATAGCGCGCCGGACCTTGAGATTTTTGTGGGTGATATCTTTGAGTTGTCGGGCGATTTGCTCGGTGGTGTTGACGCGATTTATGATCGTGCGGCTCTGGTGGCGCTTCCGACAGAACTGCGAGGGCGCTATGGGGCGCATGTGGCGGCTATCACGCAAANGGCCCCACAATTCCTGATTTGCTTTGAATATGATCAGGCTGTGATGAAAGGTCCGCCCTTTTCCATTGATCGTCACAAGGTGCANGACGTGTACGGGATGCAGTATCAGATAGAGCCAATCGCCAATCGTGATGTTGCGGGTGGGTTGAAAGGCAAATGCCCCGCGCAAGAAGTCGTTTGGCATTTGGTCAAGACGCAGAGTTGAGACAGACATGTTGCTTTTCTTGGGGCAGGTTAAGGTAGATAACCCTCAGGGGTAACCGAAGATGTTGCTAAAATGACGGGCTTGGCGTTCAGGGGAGGGCTTGAACACTCTTGTCTGATTTGGTGCAGCCCAGTGAACCTGACCGACTTGTATCTGTTTGTGCCGTCCAAAGCTATGGGTTGGGTGTATGGATGGGCTATGAATGAACTTGTTATTTCAGGTCTATTTGCTATCGATACGGCGCCATGTTGTTTTGGAAGGCTGTTGAGTTTGACAAAGTGCGTTTTTATGACAACCAAGTTTGATGGTTTTGATCCCGAGCCGGCTGTATCTCTGCTGAAGTGCAAGCTGTGGCTGCTTTGTAACATCGAGCGAACACGTCAGTCGGAGACGGGTCAATGACATTGCATTGGACAGATGCGCTTGCCCAACATTGGGGGATACAGGCCAGGCTGACGCAGTTGGCNGGCGAGTATGATTTGAATTTTCTCGCTGAAACCCTTGCCGGAGAGGGATACATTCTAAAAGTGATGCGCCCCGGCTGTAATCGTGAACTTATCGAAATGCAGGTGTCGGCGCTGGCCCATGTGCGCGATCAGCCGCTGGCGGATTTATACCCGGAGGTGATTGCGACACTGCAAGGGGTGGCATGTGTAAGCTGNCTTGATACGGATGGCAAACCACGTCTGCTGTGGCTNTTAAGTCGNCTACCAGGGCGGAGTTATGCNCAAAGCGCGCCAAAAACCCGCGCATTGGCTGGTGATCTTGGCCGGGCCGTTGGCGCAACGGACCGAGTGTTTGAAACTTTTCGTCACCCGGCGCTGGAGCGGGATTTTAAATGGCACCTGATGCAGGCGCTGTGGATAAAGCCAGAGTTAGGGGTTATTTCTGACCCTGACAGACGGCGGCTATTACAAGACATCGTGGCGGATTTTAGCGGGGTCTTGGGGCAGTTGCAAAACCTGCCAACCCAGGCAGTGCACAATGATATCAATGACTACAATATATTGGTCTCGGATGAGTTCTGCGCCCCGCGCCGTATTACCGGTTTGATTGATCTGGGCGATATGTGCATCGCACCGCGGATTTGTGATCTGGCAATTGCTGCGGCTTATGTGGTGCTGGAACGGTCAGATCCTGAAGAGGCGCTTGAAGCACTTGTCGCGGGATATCACGCAGAAAACCCGCTTTTGTCGGTGGAACTTGATGTGCTGTGGCCTTTGTTGCAGATGCGTCTCGCCGTCAGTGTGGTTAATTCAACGCTGATGGCTCAGGCTCATCCCGATGACCCATATGTGGTTATTTCGCAAGCGCCCGCTTGGCAGTTTCTTGAAAATAACAATCTGCATCCGGGCCTGTTAAACGCGCGTCTGCGCGTGGCCTGTGNTCTGCCGGTGACCTCTTCTGCACCTGCTATAGAGAAATATTTANATCAGATGCGGGGCCATTTTGCGCCGCTGATGGGGGTGGACTTAGATCACGCGCCAATGGGATCACTTTCGGTCGAGGCCTCTTGCTGGCCGCAAAATCCTTTTGATTTGCCTGCCGCAGAGGCCGCCCGTGTCGGTCAAGAGTTTNCGGATAACACTCCGGTNTGGCTGGGATATTATAACGAGCCGCGCCTGATCTATACTGCGCCGGCGTTTCGCAAAGGCAGGTGGCTGGCCTCGGATCGCCGCACCGTACATCTTGGCATTGATATATTCGCGGCGCAGGGCGGTTGGGTGCATGCGCCCCTCNCGGGACGGGTGCATGTTGTTGAAAACCGTACCGCGCCGCTGGATTATGGCGGAGTGGTTATTCTGGCGCATGACACGCCGGATGATCAGACGTTTTATACGCTTTACGGTCATCTCAATCCCGAGGTTTGCGAAAAACTGGCAATCGGACAATTGGTGCAAACCGGCGAGGCCTTTTGTCGTCTGGGGGATATCACCCAAAATGGTGGCTGGGCGCCGCACCTGCATTTTCAACTGGCCCTGACAATTGATGGCATTGGTGAGGATTGGCCGGGTGTTGCGGATCCCGATGCGCGGCACTTCTGGACCCAGCTTTGCCCAAATCCAGCCGCGCTGCTTAATTTGCCAGACGATAAAACCGCCTATGTGCCAACCGATAAGGNGCAGGTNCTGGCTGACAGGCGGGCGCAATTTGGCGATAATCTGGCGCTCAGTTACGCGGAACCGGTGATGTTTCTGCGCGGCTGGAAACATCATTTGTTTGATGAATGGGGGCGGCCCTATCTCGACGCTTATAACAATGTTCCTCATGTCGGTCACGCCCACCCACGCGTTCAGGCGGTCGCGGCAGATCAGTTAAAGCGGATGAATTCCAATACCCGATATCTGCACCCTGCGCGCACGGCGTTTGCAGAGAAAATCTTGTCGAAATTTCCGCCATCTTTTGAGGTGTGTTACTTTGTCAACTCGGGCAGTGAGGCCAACGAATTGGCCTTGAGGCTTGCACGGGCGCATACATCTGCCAAAGGTATTGTCACACCGGATCATGGGTATCACGGCAATACCACCGGAGCGGTTGAGATATCAGCTTACAAGTTCAATGCGGCTGGTGGCATTGGACAGGTCGATTGGGTAGAACTGGTCGATGTGGCTGATGACTATCGTGGCCGATTTGGACGTGACGATGCACAGCGGGCGCAAAACTATGCAGATCAGGTTGATCATGCCATCGCGCGGCTTGGCGCCAAAAATATCCCACTGGGGGGCTTCATTGCTGAAACTTTTCCTTCTGTAGGNGGGCAGATTATTCCGCCTAAGGGCTATTTGCGCGCTGTTTACGGNAAAATTCGTGCGGCGGGTGGGCTGTGTATCGCCGATGAGGTGCAAACCGGTCTTGGGCGTCTAGGCGATTATTACTTTGGNTTTGAACATCAAGATGTGGTGCCTGACGTGGTGGTTCTGGGCAANCCGATCGGCAATGGGCATCCCATCGGTGTTGTTGTTACCACACGGGCCATAGCCGATAGCTTTGCCAAGGGNCCGGAATTTTTCTCAACGTTTGGGGGTTCTGTGCTTTCGTGCCGGATTGGCAAAGAAGTTTTGGATATTGTCGATGATGAAGAGCTGCAAAACAACGCACAGGTCATGGGTGAGCGGTTGCTGGCTGGCCTGTACCGTCTGCAAGACAAACATGCGTTTATCGGCGATGTGCGCGGTATGGGGTTGTTTATCGGATTGGAACTTGTGACCGATAAGGTCAGCAAAACTGAGGCGACAAACCTCGCCAGCTATGTTAAAAATCGCATGCGGGCCCACCGCATTTTGTTGGGNAGTGAAGGCCCAAAAGACAATATTTTGAAAATCCGCCCTCCGCTGACGATTGGTGCAGATGACGTCGACATGATCCTCATGGTTCTGGATGACATTNTGACAGAGGCCGTCTGACAGCCAAATAAACAGAGGTGGNTGAGGGCAGGCGGCCTGTTTAAGGTTTGTGGGCTTTGAAAGGNGTTTTCCGATTGGGATAGCAGGTGGTGCAAATTTCGCAGACACGACCGTCACAACCCCGTGCCGAGCAGAATTCGCGACCATAGAAAATAATCTGTAAATGCAGTTTATTCCACGCNTCTCTGGGGAAGACTTTTTTTAGATCGCGCTCGGTCTGGGTAACGTTCTTGCCCTTGGTCAACCCCCAGCGTTGCGCGAGGCGATGAATATGCGTATCCACCGGAAAAGCTGGCTGGCCAAAGCCCTGAGACATCACCACACTGGCAGTTTTATGGCCCACACCAGGCAGNGTTTCCAACGCGGCAAGATTATTGGGCACCTCGCCGTCGTATTGTTCGACCAATATCGTTGACAGCATAGAGATGGCCTTGGATTTCTGAGGCGCAAGACCGCAGGGGCGGACTATTCTATAAATAGCCTCTCGCGGCACGTGCTGCATCTCAGCGGCGTTATCTGCGAGGGCAAACAAGGCGGGTGTGACCTGATTGACGCGCTCATCTGTGCATTGTGCGCTGAGCAAGACTGCCACCAACAGCTCAAAAATATTATTGTGATCCAAAGGCACCGGTGTTTCGGGGTAAAGCTGTTCGAGCCGTTGCATTACAAAACTGGCGCGTTCGTGTTTTAGCATAGGATCTGTCACTCCAGCATTTCAAAAATCTTTTTAATCAGTCGCATGTTGGGCGACCATGACAGCCTTTTTCAAGAGTGCAACTCTGACTTGGTTTGAACCGGCCAGATAATGCTGGACTGCGACCTTGGAACCGAGTGCGCGGTCGAAAGATGCAAGCTGATGCCGACTTTGTTAAAAAAGGCATCAGCCCTCGCACTGTTCAATTCGTTGGTCACTTAATGTGAAATGCCCTGCTAANNGATGATGTGGAGCAGCAATTTTCTGTCAAAATACATACGACATTTTAAAGCCCAATTGCGTTGGTGCGTCTTGTTGATCAAAACCGGATTGAAGGCTGATATCAAGCGATAACTGGCTGCGTCCGGTGCGCTCAATGGGCAGGCTGGCACTTGCGAAAAAAACCATATTTTCCAAATAATTTGAGGTTTTAAAACCACTATAGCGTTTCTTGGCATAATGCATCGTACCGTCAGGACTGCGACCCGTTGCGGCCATTAAGGTAAGCTCCCCTGCGACCATTGATCCAGGGTCAGAAACGCCTACGCTCAGGCGGTGTCCATTATGGGCTAAGAGTTCCACACCCAGTGTGTGGCTTCTATAGACTGCGGATGTGAGACCAAAAGACTGAGGCGTAGGATTTATGTCAGCAAGATTATACCGTGCCATATTGGCGAAAATCTCGATATTTTCTCTGTACTGATGCCGCAATCCAAAACTGACGGTGGTGCTGAGACCGGGAGCGGTGACATTGCCCGAACCCGTGGTGATCAATTTGAGCGGTAGCGCCCATCGGGAAATGGTTGCGTGCAATTTGAGATGCGGAGTTGCTTGCATGGAAAGGGTTGCGCCATGGCCTGAATCGGAGCCATCCGTCTGGTTGGTCAGTTGAAAAAAGGTCTCGAAAGACAATTGCCCAGAAATCTGTGCGTTAAGTTTGAATTGATGGGAGCTGGTCTTGTCGAACAAGTCCGGCTGCCCAATCAATCCTACCTTTTCATCCCAGAACCCGCGCCCAATCAACGTGCTGCTCAATCCCTCTTGTGTCAGGCTCAGCCGAGCGTCGCTGTTCTGGCTGAAGGTGAGTGAGCCAATGGTATAATCTTGGTGGCCCGGGTTTCCACTTTGGCTTTTGGGGGTGGCATATCCTAGTACCCGGCGTGGTTCTGATACAGGTGATTGTGGAAAGATTTCATCGCCGAGGACTTCAAAATTGGCCCCGTCAAACCTATCAAAGGCGATAAAGCTGTCTGTTAATATCTGACGCGTTACGGCGGACGGAAGTCCCAGAGGCAACCGGAGCCTTTGCTGGGTGATATCAATTCCAGAGCCTTCGTCGAAGAAATTTTGCCCAGTGGCGAGGGTGAGTGTGCCGATTTGGGCACTGGCTTTGGTTTGATTGATCAAACCGTGGCCAAAGATCGCTCGCATGACTTGCATTCCATGGGTTTCGACGGTTTCTCCATTTTTACCCTTTAAACCTGCAACAGATGCGGTTCGCTTTATTCTTGCGGTGATGGCGCTGGCACTCAAGCTTGGGAATTTTTGCATCAAAACAGCTGCTATCCCAGAGACATGCGGTGCCGCCATTGAGGTTCCGCTATAGGTGATGTGCCTGTTGCTGGTGTTGGCCATTGCGGCTTTTACCGAACTGCCGGGTGCGGTGACACAGAATGCTTGAGCAACCCCGCATCGGTTGGTGTAATATGCTTCTGTGTTGGTGTCGTTAATCGCGACAACCGTGAGCCAACTGCCTGCAAGTTCGGAGGCATGATAGGGCAAGCCCCCCCAAATATCCACCTGGTCTCGGTGTTCGTTTCCTGCTGCAAAGACAAATAGTGTGCCGTTTTTTTGTGCCGCTCTGGCCGCTGCGATGCTGTTTTTATAGTAGAGGTTGACCTGATTAGCGGTGAGGCTTGTCACCGATGTTTCGCTGCCCCAGCTGTTATTGATAATGTCAATGTTGTCAGTGATAGCTTGGCGAAATACGGTGGCAACCTGTCGGTCAGAGGCCAGTCCCGGAAGATAACCCTCACTGTTATTTGGCCCGACTCGATAATCGTACAGGCTGGCGTCATATGCGACGCCACGCATACCAAACGCGTTGCGGTTGGCGCCAATAATAGAGGCCACATGTGTGCCGTGCCCGTCGCTGTCGTAACCAATGCCACGGGCGTCGCCGCCAAAATTACTGCCCAGAATAGGACGGCCTTTAAATTCAGCGTGGCTGCTGTCGATCCCTGTATCAACCACTGCCACTCGGACGCCTTGCCCTGTGTGTCCTTGGTTATTTAATGTTGCGGCATTGATTAATACGAGCCCATATTGCGTGGCATATTCGTCACTGTAGACGTCGGCAATTGTATTGGTCGGGCTGTCGTTGGGTATAGACGGAATTTCTGGTACGTTTGCAATCACCGGACCACTTTCAGAACAGCCTGAAAAGGCGATACAGGCCCCACATATTTGCAAGGTGAATTTTAACAGTGCTCCCTTCGGGCATTTGATTATCTTAAGATCTATGTAATTATTATTAAAAATGTAGTGAAGAAAATTTTTGCGACCAGAAAACTGATCTATAAAAGCCGTCATGACGGCACCCCCTAAGAATATTATCCCACAGATAANNNATACTCTTAGAATAGATAAAAAATTATTACTTACACCCAGAGGAAGAGTGAAATAATGATTGTATCTATAGTTTAATAAGGCGAAAAATATATCTTTATACTATNAATTACAACTAAAGTATAGAATTAATTTCGCTTATCTGTAAATTTTAATTCTACTGGTTCACAATAATTTTCCACAGTTGCAATTATTTTAATAAATATGTCAGGCGAATTAAACGCTTGATATTTGTCAGGCTGGGCTGCTGTCTTTGGTGCTGCCAATCACGGCTTTACGATCTTGTAAACCTGACATGATGAAACGACTGGCCTGTGAAACGGCTGTGATCGTTGCTTATCGGCCGGTCAACCTGTTTCTCAACATTTCCACACTGCGACACAGTCGGGTGTCGAAATTGAGAGGCAAAACAGAATTTGATGTAATTTTTACGTATAATACATCTGTTTCACAGCGGACAGATCAATAGAGGTTACTGGTTTATCGATTGAAATTGATTCAAACNTGCCAGCACTATGACCCTGCCAGATGGCTTTTGATGGTAAACTTTAGGTTTGAATATTCCGATTCAAAACCTGATCTGCGCTGATGATCGCAAATTTAATTAACAAACTTTAACTCAACTTAACATGCAGCTCACCCGTCTTAAGACAGGAAACAATCTTATCCTGCCTTAGGANGGCATTCAGAGAATATTTGTGGAATTCTNAATGAGGGGCTCNTTTTGAACGGNTTAAANTTTATCTGCGACGTCAAAAATGACCAAACGAGAAAAGGAAAGGGGGCCNCCGAAAGCGNCCCCCTTTTTAGACTTTTAAAAACGCCGGTGCTTACAGCGCTTTCCGGGTCATTTCACTTGCAATTCGGTCTGCTTGTCGAATGGCCAGCGAGACAATGGTCAAGGTGGGGTTTTCGGCCGCACCGGTCGTGAACTGGGATCCATCAGAGATAAACAGATTGTCAATATCGTGAGTTTGACCCCATTTGTTCACAACGCCATCCTGTGCTTTTGCGGACATGCGGTTGGTACCCAGNTTATGGGTGGATGGATAGGGCGGTGTTGGGAAGGTACGGGTTGCACCGACTGCTTCATAGACCGCCTTGCCCTGCTTATAGGCGTGATTGCGCATTGCAATGTCGTTAGGATGATCTGTGAAATGTACGTTGGCCACTGGCATACCCCATTTATCCTTCACGGCATCGTTCAAGGTCACGCAGTTACTCTCTTGCGGCATGTCTTCGCCAACAATCCACATGCCGGCCATGTTTTCATAGCTGTCCATTGCAGAAGTAAATGATCGGCCCCATGCGCCGGGATCCAAGAAGGCTGCCATGAACGGCACGCCCAATCCTAGCGTTTCCAACTCATACCCGCCAACAAAGCCACGGCTTGGATCATGACGGGCCTCATCTTGGATGATGCCGGCCATTGTCGTGCCGCGCCACATTCGGACAGGTTTGTCAAACGAAGCATAGACCGATCCTGTCATATGCCGCATATAGTTCTTACCCACCATACCCGATGAGTTCGCCAAACCGTCTGGGAACATCGAAGTGGCCGAATTCAGCAACATGCGTGGGCTCTCAAGTGAATTACCTGCCACGCAGACCACGCGCGCCTTTTGCATCTGAAGGGCCCCGTCTTTGTCGAAATATTCGACGCCGGTGACTTTACCTTGGTCGTTGTGAAGAATGCGCGCNACATGAGCGTGCTCGCGCACTTCTAGATTTCCAGTGGCCTCACCGCGGGGAATATCGNNATAGGCAGCCGACCATTTCGCACCCCATTTACAGCCCTGAAAACAAAATCCGGTCTGTTGGCAGGCCATACGATCGTCATGATCGACTGGATTGATCGCCATCCGGCCAGTGTGAACCTCTTTATAGCCCAGCTTTTTGGCCCCAGCTTCGAACACCTTAAAATTGTTGTTCCCAGGCAGGCCGGGAATGCCGTTGGTGCGGGTTACCCCAAGCTTTTTTTCGGCCTTATCATAATAAGGGGCCAAGTCTGCAAGAGTAATCGGCCAATCCAAAAGGCTCGCGCCCTCAACATTGCCGTAATGGGTCTGTGTCTTGAACTCATGCTCTTGAAAGCGCAGGGATGCGCCCGCCCAGTGTGTCGTTGCNCCACCGACGGCCTTAACGATCCATGCTGGCAGACCTGAGAAGTCCCGTGAGACCCGCCAGTCGCCNGAAGTGGTACGCGGGTCTGTCCAGGCCAACTGACCAAAACTTTCCCATTCATCATTGACGTAATCTTCTGGCAGATAACGACCACCGGCCTCTAGTGCCACAACTTTGACGCCCTTTTGCGCCAGCTCATTAGACAGAACACCGCCACCGGCGCCAGTGCCGATAACCACTACGACGTTGTCGTCGTTTAAATCAAATTTTGCGACCATTGGATTATCCTCCCTTACAACCAGTTGATGTCATCAAAACCGCGGTCGATATAACCGCCCTGAGAAAAGGACTCGCCCTCATAACCAAAAATCGGCCAAACTGCTTTTTGGTTGTAAAGCCCTGTTANCAACCCACCTCGGATGGTTTGGAAAAATCCAGTCTCTTCCATTGCCGTCAACAGTTTGACGCGGTCGGACTCCCAGCCGACGCTNAGATAATCGGCAAAGCCCGCCGCTTGAGCAGAGGTATCCAATGCGGCGACGCCCTCGGCGATCATGTCTTTTGCGCCATCACTGTCATAGCCTTTGACTGCAATGACATAATATTCATCACCAATCTGATCGTGGGGATAAATATCCCGGGCCATTTGAAAGACAGTGGCCATCTGGTGACTGGAGATAACATTAACCGTCAGTGCCCATGACGCGTTTGGCGCGGCCATGAAGCCACCACCAATCACTGCCAGAGATCCGGCAGAGGCAGCTCGGCCCAAAAGGGCCCTGCGGGTTAAGGTTGTTGGGTTTGTTTCCTTGGTCATAAATCCCTCCCTATCGAAACATGTGGGTTTGTCCCCTTAATTATTTGAAGCGTCCTTGGCGCTGCAAAACTTCAATTTCGTACCCATCGGGGTCGGCTACGAAGAAAAATTTGGCGATTGTGACGCCGTTGTTTTTAAAATCTACCAGTTTGCGAGGTGCGAGGCCTTCGGCTTCAAACCGGGCATGTTCTGCAGTGACATCGTCCACCACAACCGCAATATGGCCGTAGCCATTGCCCAGATCGTAGGCCTCTTCTTGGCTTTTGTTAACGGTCAACTCAAGTTCAAAGCCGGTTTCGCTATTGCTTAAGTAAATCAGAGTAAAGCTATCAAAATCCAGTCTGTCAGCGACCTCTAACCCGAAGGCACTTTGGTAAAAGGCGACGGAGCGGGCCTCGTCCAGTACCCGAATCATCGAGTGTATCAATTTTGCCAAAATATCCCTCCTATAACTAGCGGTTATAAAGAGCGTATGTCGGTGCTTGGTACCTTTGGTAGTACTGTTATACTACGATGCTATTTTATTCGGCCGCGGTTTTACTGGCTGGGGCGCTTTTTTCGTATTCCCCAAGATGAATCGTACACGCGCAGCGCAGCAGGGAAGTGAAATTCAGTGCTTCTCCATGAATTTCAAGAACTTCCGCATGTAATTTTGAAATGAAAGCGGGGGTGCTGAGTTGCTCTTCAGCTGCAATTTGATCCACAATATGCCAAAAAGAACGCTCCAGTCGAATTGATGTACTTTGACCGTTTAANCGCAAACTCCGCGTTACTGACTCGTAGCGCTCTTGGTCTTGACCCGCAAACATCTGACACATTTGATCTNCTCCTCAGCATAAGACTACTCTTAGTTATGCCGGAAGGTCAACATTAAGCCGCAGTAATCACACCCGTAGGACACGCGCGCAAAGCCAGTCTCTTAGAGGTTAGCTGAGCGGTCGCCATGTGGGCGTTTCGCAATGACAGAGGCGCAGTAAAGCGACTTTGAGTGGCCAAACCNGCACTTTTAATGATCCAAGNGTTGGCGACAGGCTTGGCCNGGCCCTCTGCACCCTCAAAGCTCTGGTAACCAAGAGTGTGACATGACCAAAAACAGCGATGCGCACCTTCTTAATGNACGGTATCAAGCACNTCTAGACACTTATNACTNTATGGAACGGGATGACACCTCGGGTATGGCTGAGGCCATTGGGTATTGGCGGGNAATCAAGTCATATTTGCTGNGCGTCGAGAGAAATAAAAACCGTCGATGCGCAACCTGCGTAGTTTGACCCGCTATGTCCGTNGCTANAGTGATAGTGAAATAAAATATGAAGCTTTTCGNTCGCTGGCCAGTGGCTGGATCNGTCGCATTAGTCAGTTTCCACAANTTGACGCGCTATTTTTGCGACCCTGATCTANCAGATGCNTTTATCGACAATGCTTTGCCTGTTGCATNGGATTTNCANCATAACGCAGTGATTATTTATGGNTTCAATCCAATGATTGCGGAGATTCTACGGCGCAANAACCAAAAAGTTTCAAATTCTTGTCGAGAACAGCTTTGACATGGACAGCTTGCAGCGCTCTGAAGAGACCTTGTTTACGCTTGACGCATTTGAGCAGAACCCGCCAAATCATATTTTTGGCAATGCGCAGGAGACAGCTTCGATCTGNATCGGCGACAGTTTACAGCCATAAGACCTTTAACGTGTAGAAGATGTGATGAATCAAGAGCAATTCAACACCAATGCAGAACAGTATTTTACCCAGAGTGAGGCGCAGNCCTTTATCCAAAATGTGGGACAAAAANTAACCCGCGTGCTGACCCGCAAAATAGTGATTATTCAAACGATAAAAATGTTATCTTTGCCTCANCTNGTCCGTCCCTTGAAACCCAACTGGACGATATCGCCACCTATCAGNATGAATTTATTATNTTTNGCATTGCCCGATCTGCACAGGNTTTGAGCGCCCGTGGTATCGTTCCCGATATTATTTTTNCCGCTGATATTCAGGATTTGAACATCGCTTTCTTTGACGGTTTGAAAGCAGATTGTTATCGCTGCATACTGACATTTATTCAGTCTTGGACACCGGCTCTAAGAAGTCAGAATGATGAAAAGACTTGAAAAGTTTACAAATTTCCAAGAAAATAAAACCCAAACAGGCCCGCGTGCTGCGGACCTGTCTTTTTTTGATCGTTTTGCAACGAAGCGTTGCGTTACGCTTAGCCTTGCAGCAGGCTGAGAACGTTCTGCTTGGAGGCGTTGGCTTGGGCCAGCATCGCGGTGGACGCTTGCTGCAGGATCTGGTTTTTGGCCAGGTTTGTGGTTTCCAAAGCAAAATCTGCATCCTCGATGCCGCCTTTCGCAGCCGACAGGTTGGACGAGATGTTGGTCAGGTTGTTCACAGTGTGTGTCAACCGGTTGGACACCGCACCCAATTTGGAACGCTG
>NYVC01000072.1 GCA_002684375.1 Marinovum sp. | reverse complement strand
CATAAAACCCTCATTCTGATCTCCTAAAGAATACAAAATTTACCACTGTGAGAAAATCCTGAATTGTGCAGAGGTCTTTAATTGTTCAGAAACTGATGGCATATATGCAGCTGGTCACGACGACTGATCGCGGTCACCGGTTGGCTGCTCAAAGCAGGCGTGTGGCAGCTGTTTAAAGGTTAAGGTTTATAGACCAGTGGTCGATGCCAAATAATATTTTTCCAAGCGGTTGGGCACTGATATTTTTGAGTAAAGATGTCATCTTATTAGCTGGGGGATGCAACTTTAACCGCTTAGCTATTTCATGCCGATTAAAAATTCAAAGCACCACGTAAACTTCAAAAACCTTGACTCTGAGTTGCAGTTCATAAAATAACAAAGGTGGTCTGAGCGTTCCACACTGTGTCAAAGTTTGCTTTTTCTAATGGGGTACACCCGTAGTAGATAAGGTGATGCTGCGAAAGACCGCCAGACTTGCCGGTTAAGTATAAGGAATAATAATGTTTGGGTTTGGAAAAAAGAAGTTGTTTGAACAACATCAAAGAAATCTATTAACCTGCCTACTATTTGGGGAATTTGCGTTAAACTCTGCTGAGGAAAGCGCTAATAGTGATCAAATTGAATTCTGGGAAACTAAAATTGGAAAACTCAGGCGTTTGCAGGGTGCCAGCTTGAGGACTGGTGGCATTTTGGATAAAAATGACGCAACTTTTGTTGATACGTTTTTGGAAAAATGTGAAGCGACATTTTATGAAAGTGGCGGGGGCGGAGAAAAAAGTTTTGAAGAGACTTTTGCTCCTGAGGTAGGCTGGGAAGCTTACTTGGCCGATTTGAAAGAGCGCGTAAGCTGACTAATAATCCAACTCACCTGTCTGCTGTGGATAGGGTAATAACGCTCTGGTTTTGAAACTTTTCTTTTAAGCTATTAACGAAAATTCATTATGTAAGTCGGGCGCGCGGCGCGCACCCGACGTGGTAAAGCGAATTGGTTACCTTAGGCTGATTTGTATAGGACGGGCGTAACTTGCAACTATTTTTCAGCTAAAAAGAAATCCACAGGTCCTTCGAAGCGTAGGAAGACAGTTGTGATTTCATCACTTGGAAAGCTATCTTGATGCACTTGCCCGCCGGCTTGGAACCAGTAATCTCCGGGTGTCTGTAGCGGTGCAGAGTCTGCATCGTTATTTTCGGTCCAGTGCTTTGAGGCCCCCTCAATGACGATGGCATGATATCCTGCGCTGTGGGAATGCATGGCGCCCGGGTACCTTGGCGGGAACCTTAGTAAAATAGAGGATGGGCCAGTTTGGGGATTGCCTGAAAGAATCGCAATTTCAGCGGGTCCGCCCATTAAAGGCGTAAATTCAGCATCTTGATAAGGGACGGCGACATGCCCGCTGGGTTCTTCCGCTTGAGACGCCGTTGTATGTAATACTATTGCCAGACAAAGAGAGGCAGCAATTGCAATTATATTTCGAGCAAATGTCATAATAATCTTCCTTTTAATTCAATGGAATAAATCTACGGGTCATAAAAAACTCAACCAAAAAGTGTGTCTGTTTAGGTTAGCTATATGATTTTGTCAAATTGAATGTACCGCTTGTCAGCTCACCTGTTGCCCTTGCAAGACGCGGCGTGGCGTACTTTTAAAAACCATATACAGCTGAGGGGGATGCATGGATGACGTGATTTATACTTCAGCAGCGCTGGTGTGAATGCGGTTTTCTACCAGCTTTTGCAATGAGTTGAACGTCAATTTNTCGGNGNGATTGNATGGGCGNACCNGTCGTTTTAGTGCCAATCTATGGGTTTTATAACCGAGATATGGCCCAGCTTAGCATCANGNTGGCCCGCTGTAATCAAGTGCAGAGTTTATATGGTCTTTGATTGAAAATATCCTCTATTTGCTGGTTTTATAGTTTTTTACATCGTTGTTTATTGAAGAAATGTGAGCCTTTAATTCTGGCAGTGGCATCATACTTGATTTCAGTCCTAAGTATAAAAATTGGCCTGTATTAACGAAATCAATTCTACAGACTACACAGTTCATAAAACCCCTGTTAAAACTGGCTTATGAGATACCAAAACCATACATTTTGCTTGAGCGTTGCTGCACTGTTACTGAGTGTAACCTCAAGCGCAGCTGTGCCGCCTTGTCCCAATCCGCCAATCCATTTCTGGGATGCGTGTTTCGGGGCATTTATTTATCCGGGTCAGAGTTCTTATGAGGGTGAATGGGAGCTTGGCAAACACAGCGGGTACGGCACCTATAAATTTTCTAACGGAAATAAATATGTGGGCGAGTTCAAAGAAAATTTGCTCAATGGTCAGGGCACGTATGACTTCGCCAATGGAAATCAATATATTGGTGGTTTCTTGGAGGGCAAAAGACACGGTCAAGGCAGCTATATTTACGCCAATGGAAATAGATATGTGGGTGGGTTTGAAGAAGGTAAAAAAAGCGGATCCGGTGAATATGAATTTGCGAATGGCAACCGTTACGTCGGNGGATTTAAGTCTGATAAATTTGAAGGCTCGGGAACNTACGACTTTGCTGATGGCAATCAATATGTTGGTGAATTTCGTGATGGCAAAAAACATGGGCAAGGCACCTATGTTTGGTCAAATGGAAACAGATATGAGGGCGCTTATACGGCCGATGTTTTAAATGGTCAGGGGACTTTCACATTTGCAAACGGAAACCAATATGTCGGCGAGTTTGAAAATGGTCTCTTCAACGGAAGAGGCATATTCACCTTCTCCAATGGAAATAAATACGATGGATTGTTCAAAAATGATCGTTTCGAGGGTCTGGGCACTTATACCTTTGCCAACGGGAATGAATATGTTGGAGCGTTTCTTGATGATACGTTCAACGGAGAGGGCGCATACAGTTTTGCCGACGGAGCCAAATACGTCGGGCAATACGAAGCCGGGATCGCGAGTGGNCAGGGCGTCTATACTTATGCTGATGGTAGTGAATANCGNGGNGCTTTTATTGATGGAGCGCAGACGGGGCAAGGTGTCAGAATCTGGGGTCCTAAAACAAAACTGGCGGGTGACAGCTACGTCGGGGCATTTGAACGCAATAAAATNGAGGGGCATGGCACTTACAGCTATGCCGACGGCACCACATACGTCGGTGATTTCAGGAACGGTTTGAAAGCGGGTCAAGGGACGAAAACTTGGGGGCCTAAAACAGAATTNGCTGGTGACAGATATTCTGGATCGTTCAAAGACGATAAGCAAAACGGGCGAGGGACTTATATTTATGCTGACGGAGGTAAATACGTTGGCGATTTCAGGGACGATATAAAAACTGGGATTGGCACCCAAACCTGGGGGCCGAAAACGGACTTGGCCGGACATAAATATGTCGGATCATTTAGAAATGGCCTTTTCAATAACAGGGGAACCTACACTTACGCGGATGGGACCACGTATGTTGGCGATTTTAAAAACGGGTTTCAGGATGGCCAAGGTACGAAGACTTGGGGGCCTAATACGCAATTGGCTGGATACAAATATATTGGGGCGTTCCAAGCCAACAAGCAGAACGGGGAAGGCAAATATACCTATGCGGATGGCACGATTTATATTGGTAATTTCGAAGATGATGTACAGGTTGGGCAGGGTGAAAAAACTTGGGGGCCGGGNACAAAATTTGCCGGTGATAAGTATGTTGGGGCGTTTGAAAACAATAAGTTAAACGGGAAGGGCACATATACTTATGCGGATAAAAGCACATATACAGGTGATTTTAAGGACAACATAAAATCTGGAAAAGGTACCAAAACATGGCCCNACGGAGATCAATATTTTGGCGCTTTCGAGCGTAATAAGCAAAACGGACACGGCAGGTTCACCCACNCCAATGGCGATGTTTATGTTGGGGCGTTCATAGATAATCTTTTCCATGGGCAAGGAACTTATACCTATGCCGATGGAAGCACATATGTTGGTGACTGGATTGATAATAAACCGCACGGGGAAGGGAGCTTTACTTACGCAAACGGAAACCAATACGTTGGCGCATTCAAGCATGGTTTGAGAAATGGGTCAGGCACGTTGACGTTCGTCTCCAGCGGAGACAAATACGTCGGCGCATTTAAAGATGACAAAAAACATGGGCAAGGCACATACTCTTCCAGCAACGGGGANACATACGTTGGTGCCTTCGAGAATGAACTGTTTAACGGGCAGGGGACCTATACCTATGCAAATGGCAACCAATATGTTGGCGAATTCAAGGATGGAAAACGCAATGGCCAAGGCATTTCCATTCTTGCCACCAGCGGCAACAAGTATGAAGGGGCTTGGCAAGACAACAAGCAAAGTGGGCAAGGCACCTTTACATCGGCAGATGGCAATCAGTATTTCGGAGCTTTTGAGAATAACAGACAGACTGGGCAAGGTACGAAAACCTGGCCAAATGGCGACAAGTATGTNGGCGCNTTCAAGGATAACAAACAAAACGGCCAAGGNACTTATAGCTATGCCAATGGGGATAAATACATTGGAGAATTCCTTGATGATAAAAAACATGGAAAAGGCACNTTTACCTNTAACAATGGTGACGTTTATATCGGCACTTTACAAGGTGATGTTTTCCACGGCCAAGGTACGTATAGCTACCTNGATGGCAGTAAATATGTTGGGGCTTTNAAGGATGGCATAAAGCACGGCAAAGGTACGAAAACCTGGGGCCCAAAAACACTATTTGCTGGAGACAAATATGTCGGGGAGTTTGAGGNTGGAGAGTTTAACGGGCAGGGGACGTATACCTATGCAGTTGGTGATAAATATGTCGGTACTTTCAGGGATAATAAACCCAACGGGCAAGGTATTTTTTCGGCTATAGATGGTGCTGAATACGTTGGGGAATTCAGGGATGGCNTGTATNATGGCAAGGGCACCCAAACTTGGGGGCCTGGCTCACAATTGGCCAAAGCCTCATACACTGGTGATTTCGCGAATAATAAGCAAAACGGGCAGGGCACCTTCACCTATGGCGATGGCACCATTTATGTTGGAACCTTTGAAAACGACATAATGACTGGCCAAGGCAAGAAAACCTGGGGCCCGGACACGAAGTTCGCTGGCGATAGTTATGTTGGAGCCTTCCAGAATAATAAAATGAACGGGCAGGGGACNTACACNTATCGTGATAACACCACATACGTCGGCGCATTTATAGATGACAGGATGGTCGGGCAGGGTTCTAAAACCTGGGGGCCCGATACGACATTAGCTGGCGATAAATACGTCGGCGCTTTCAAGAACAACATGCTAAACGGGCAAGGCACNTACACCTATGCGGACGGTGNCGTATATGTCGGAAATTTCAAGGACAATGTGAAGACNGGCCAAGGTAAANAAACTTGGCCAGATGGCAGCCAGTATGTCGGCGCATTCAAAGANAATAAACAAAATGGCACAGGCACCTATACCTACGTGGACGGTACCACATATGTTGGGGATTTCATTGACGACGTGAAAACCGGTCAGGGCACAAAAACTTGGGGCGCGGAGACAGAGTTCGCTGGAGACATTTATGTTGGCGCCTTTAAGGAAAATCAAGAAAATGGCCAAGGGACATATACCCACACCAATGGCGATCAATATACTGGCGCGTTCAAAGACGGCAAACGTAATGGGCAAGGC
The DNA here is from genome assembly GCA_002684375.1 of Marinovum sp. Lineage (GTDB taxonomy): Bacteria > Pseudomonadota > Alphaproteobacteria > Rhodobacterales > Rhodobacteraceae > CPC320. Next base: position 1,960 of record NYVC01000072.1, on the reverse strand, counting down.
ATTTTTAAGCTGGCCTCTATTGGGGATATTTATGAAGGTGATTTCAAAGATGGCAGACAAAACGGGCAAGGTATTTATACCTTCTCNAATGGAGACACNTANATTGGGGCGTTAACAGATGATCTGTTTGATGGCCAAGGCACATATAATCATGTCAACGGTGACCAATATGTTGGGTCTTTCAAGCATGGGAAAAGGGCCGGAAACGGCCGTTTAACGCTGGCGGCCAGCGGCANTACATATGTGGGCGATTGGCGAGATGACAAACGAAATGGTCAAGGCACCTATAGCTATGCCAATGGGGATCAATATGTCGGTGCATTTAAAAATAACAAGCAAAATGGCCAAGGNGTGTATAGCTTTGCCAACGGAGATAAATATGAAGGCGCGTTCAAGTTTGATCGTTTTAATGGTCAAGGGTCTTACAGTTATTCNGATGGCAGCACTTATGTGGGGGCATTCAAAGATGGTGCCCAGACTGGAAAAGCCATCAAAACCTGGGGGTCAAATACGGCATTGGCAGGTGATCAATATGTTGGTGACTTCAAAGATGGCAAAAAAGACGGTCAAGGCACTTACGTTCAAGCCGACGGAACCACTTACACCGGCGCCTTTGAAGGTGATTTAAGGGCGGGGCAGGGCACNATAATTTGGGGGCCTGAAACAGCNTTGTCNGGTGATAAATACATAGGTGACTTCAAGAACAACAGGCAAAACGGTCAGGGCACGTACACCTTTGCGGACGGCAGTATATACGTCGGGGACTTCACGGATGATGTTAAAACCGGTCAGGGCACGAAAACCTGGGGCCCCAAGACGGCATTAGCGGGCGATAAATACGTCGGTGCGTTTAAAAACAACAAACAGAACGGTCAAGGCACCTACACCTATGCGGACGGGAGCATATACGTTGGCAATTTCGACAATAACATAAAGGTCGGGAAAGGGACTTTGACTTGGGGACCCGAGACGGATTTAGCGGGCCATAAATACACAGGCGACTTCGAGGATAATAAACAAAGTGGTCAAGGGACTTATACCTATGCGGATGGCAGCACTTATGTTGGAGGCTTTCAAAACAATATGAAAATGGGTCATGGCGTCAAAGCATGGCCAGATGGCAATCAATATACAGGTGCGTTCAAAGACAACTTACGAACCGGCCAAGGGACCTATAGTTATGCCAATGGAGACAGCTATGTGGGTGCTTTTGAAGCCAATCGTTTCAATGGGCAGGGCTCCTACACATATAGCGATGGCCGTACTTATGTCGGGGATTGGGTCGCTAATAAACAAACTGGTCAAGGCGTCTATACCGAGAAGAATGGCAACCAATACGTCGGCACTTTTCTGGACAATCAAAAACATGGCCAAGGCACTTATACCTATGCCAACGGTGACGAGCACGTAGGTGAGTACGCGGATAATAAAAGACATGGCCAAGGCACGTTTTCTTTTGCGAAAGGCGACACCTACGTTGGATCTTTCAAAAATGGGCTGTTCAACGGTCAGGGCACCTATACCTATGCCAATGGCAACCAATATGTGGGGGCATTTTTGCGTGGTGAAAAGAGCGGAGAAGGGGCTTTAACGCTCGCGAATAGCGGCAGTAGTTATGTCGGTGACTGGCAGGGTGACAAACAAAGTGGCAAGGGTGTTTTTACCGATGCTGATGGCACCATTTACCGCGGGGATTTCAAGGCTGGTGAGCAGACCGGGCAGGGTACGAAAGCTTGGGGTCCAGACACAGAGCTCTCAGGCGATGTCTACGTTGGCGATTTTGAAAATGGTCGGTTGACCGGCCAAGGCAAGTATACCTATGCGGATGGCAGCACTTATGTTGGTGCGTTTGAGAATNATGTTCAGAGCGGGCGNGGNACCAANACCTGGGGGGAGAGGACGCCATTTTCCGNCGACATATATGTTGGGAACTTCCGGAATGGTAAACTCAATGGCGAGG
>NYVC01000071.1 GCA_002684375.1 Marinovum sp. | reverse complement strand
ACCGAGACAACCGAGACAACCGAGACAACCGAGACAACCGAGACAACCGAGACAACCGAGACAACCGAGACAACCGAGACAACCGAACACGCNGCGCCAAGGTTGGCAATCACCTTCTATCGCTCGTTCCTAAGCGCTGGCGACACCAGTCCGATNCAGGCGCTGTTTGACGCCTTTGAACAGCGGGGCTTTGACGTCTACGGCCTGTTTATTCCCTCTCTCAAAGCCCCCGAGGCCGCCAAATGGCTCGTACAACAATTGCACGCTCTGGCACCCGACGCGATCGTCAATGCCACATCCTTTTCCGGCAAGGGCAAAGATGGCACCTCGCCTCTGGATGTCGCCGGCGTCCCGGTTTTTCAAGTGGCGCTGGCNACCTCGACCCGATCCGCATGGGCCGAAGCCGACCGAGGTCTGTCGCCCAGTGATCTGGCAATGCATGTGGTTTTGCCCGAGGTGGATGGTCGGCTGTTTTCCGGTGTGGTTTCCTTCAAAGAACCAGACGCACGCGATCCAGATCTGCAATATGCNCGCTATGCCCACAACGCCCATCCCACGCGACTGGCGGCCGCTGTCGACAAAGTCGCAGCGTGGGTGACGCTGGCAAAAAAAACCCCGGCGGACAAACGGATTGCAATGATCTTGTCAACCTATCCGGGGAAATCTTGGCAAATGGCGCATGCTGTTGGGCTTGACGCACTGGGCTCTGCCGAAGCGCTGCTACAGGATCTCGACGGGGCNGGCTATCNTGTNACNNCGGGGGTGCCCTTAGANCAGGCGCTAAGCCNTGAAACNGTCACATGGCCGCTTGATCANTATCTCGAGGAGCTTCAGAACCTGCCAGCCAATCTGCAGGCCGATCTTGCNGCGGTATGGGGCGCACCGCAAGACGACCNCAGTATNAAGGACGGGCTGTTTCAATTTAAAGCAACCTCGCGCGGTAATATCTTAATCGCCCTGCAACCCGAACGCGGGACACCAAAGGTGCGTGAGGCCGAGTATCACGATTTGTCACGGGNGCCCCGTCATGGTTATGTGGCATTTTACCTCTGGCTCCGAAACGCCAGAAACAGCGACGCGNTGCTGCATCTCGGCGCCCATGGCACATTGGAATGGTTGCCAGGCAAATCCGTTGCCCTGTCCGACAGCTGCTGGCCCGAGGCTTTGATTGCTCAAATGCCAGTNATTTATCCATTTATCGTGAATGACCCCGGTGAAGCGGCTCAGGCAAAACGGCGGATTTCGGCAGTGACCTTGGGCCATATACCGCCGCCGTTGAAAGCTGCGGATACGCCGCGCAACCTGATCCGTCTTGAAAGTCTGTTGGANGAGTTTTCCAATGCCGACGGGTTNGACCCGAAACGCCGCGACCGCTTGCAATTGGATATTCGCGATGAGGCACAAGCGCTTGGTGTCGAGGCTGATCTGGGCTTGGATCAGGCCAGCTGCCCCGCAGANGCCTTGACCCGCATCGACCGCTTTGTGTGCGACGTGAAAGAAAGCCAATTCGGCGACGGTTTACACATCTACGGACGGCCCCCAGCNGTCCAGACCCAGTTTGAAACCGGCCCNTCGATTGNCGCTGAACGCATGGCTGTGCTGACGGCATTGGCTGGGGGCCGCATATCACCCGGCCCGTCCGGATCACCGTATCGCGGCCGCAGTGATATTTTGCCGACCGGGCGCAACCTGTTCACTACAGACCCGCGCGCCGTGCCGTCGCGGGCCGCCTATGCACAGGGCGTGATCCTTGCCGAAGAATTGGTACGCCGCCATTTACAAGACGAAGGTGACTGGCCCCGTGGCACTATTGTCGATCTATGGGGATCAGCAACAATGCGGACCGCCGGGGAAGAATTTGCCATGGCGCTGCATCTGATTGGGGCCAAGCCGGTATGGGATAACGGTTCGGACCGGGTGTCAGGGGTTGAGATCGTGCCAATTGCCTTGCTTGATCGTCCGCGTATCGATGTCACGCTGCGGGTTTCNGGGCTATTTCGGGATGTCTTTCCCACCCTGTCAACGTTATTCGAGCAAGCCCTCAAGGCCCTGCGCAGTCGAGACGAAGCCACCGATTGGAACCCCTATGCCGGGCATGCGCCCAGCGCCCGNGTCTATGGGCCGGCTCCGGGCAGTTATGGTCTGGGCGTGGGGGCAGCCCTTGATGATTATTCTGAAGAGGGGCGAAAACAGGCCGGCAAAGCTTGGCTAGCCGCCAGCTCGTGGTCACTCAACGGCGCGCAGGCCCAGCAAGATCCCGAAGGTATCGCAACCCGGGTCCGTCAGGCCGATAGTTTCGTACATTTGCAGGATCTGCCAGAAACCGATTTATTATTGGCCGAAGATTATGCCACCCATGAAGCAGGCTTTGCCGCCGCCCAAAGCGTCACTGGCGGTAAGGCCGCACTTTATCATCTCGACAATACCGATCCCAATACCCCAAGCGCCCGCAGTCTGCCCGAAGAAATTGCCCGCGTGGTGCGTGGACGCGCTACCCAACCCAGTTGGATTGCCGGCATGCAGCGTCATGGCTTTCGCGGCGCCGCCGAAATCGCCGCCACATTAGATCACATGGCGGCGTTTGCACATCTTGCGGATGCCGTGCCAGCGCATCTGTTTGATCAATATTATGACGCAACTCTGGCTAACGAAGAGGTCGTCGCTTTTCTGCAAGAGGCNAACCCGCAAGCCCTTGATGCAATGCGCAACCGCTTTGCCGCGCTGCTAGACGCCGGCATCTGGCAGACCAGGCGCAACGCGATCCGCCATGCATTCGAGGCCGCATCATGACCAGACCCGTCGCCAAAGGCTGGTGTCCCGGAGCCTATCAACCGATGCAATCCGGCGACGGGCTNATTGTACGGGTCCGACCACGCTTTGCCCGCCTGAATGCCAAACAGGCTTTGGGCCTTAGTCAAGCCTCACAGCGTTTTGGCAATGGCACAATTGATCTGACCAGTCGCGGCAACCTACAAATCAGAGGNATCAGTGACACAACTTATGATACGCTGATGNCCGAACTGACAGAACTCAATTTGCTGGATGACGCTCCTGAAATTGAGGCGCGTCGCAATATTCTTATTGCGCCGGATTGGGCGGCAGATGATGACACATATACTTTGACGTTAGCCCTAACCCGGCGGCTTGATGCGCTGCCTGCGCTGCCAACAAAATTTGGCTTTGCGGTGGACACTGGCAGCGCTCCAGTGCTGACCACAGCATCCGCAGATGTCCGCATTGAACGCGACCTTTCCNGGGGCCTTTTNCTAAGGGCAGATGGGGCAACGCTGGGGCGTCCAGTGTGTATTGAGACAGCCGTCGAGATGGCTTTGGAGCTCGCTCATTGGTTTGTGCAAGCCGCAAAAGGGCAATCGGTGCGTATGGCACAACTTCTGAACACGCGCCCCTTGCCTGCAGTTTGGTGCCAAAAAGCGCCTGCTGAAACGCGCAACGCTTTGGTGCCCGGTCCTCACCCGTTAGGGTATGTCTTGGGTGCTGCCTTTGGCCAGATTGATGCCTGTGCGTTTGAAACCCTTATCCGCGGCAGCGGTGCCACCGGCGTGCGTCTGACCCCTTGGCGTCTGTTTGTGCTTGAAACAAGCACCTCNGGTCCGTGGCAAGGGTTTATCAACCACCCCGAAGCCGCAGAATTAAACGTCTCTGCCTGTCCCGGCGCGCCCGCTTGTAGCGCCGCATCAGTGGAAACCCGTGATCTGGCCTATGCACTGTCAAAGCGAACCTCGCGCAGCGTACATGTCTCGGGCTGCAGCAAAGGCTGCGCGCTGCCCCGCAAAGCCGAAATCACTTTGGTTGGCCGGGCTGGCAAGTTTGATCTTGTTCGCAACGGGTGTTCGTGGGATCAGCCCAAACGCTCTGACCTAAGCGCAGCCGACGTGCTGAAACTAACCAATGAGACCTGTCATGCCCTTTGAATACCAAACCGACGGCGCTGCCATTTATCTGCAATCTTTTGCAACCATCAGAGCAGAAGCCGATNTGGNACGTTTTGCACCCGATGACGAGCCAATTGCTGTGCGGATGATCCATGCCGCCGGGATGGTCGATCTGGCTGCTCATGTTGCCATCTCNCCAACGTTTTCTCAAAGCGCCCGCGCAGCACTCGAAGCNGGCGCCCCAATTCTTTGCGACGCCCGTATGGTCAGCGAAGGGGTAACCCGCGCGCGCCTACCCGCNGGCAACGAGGTAATCTGTACGCTANATGCCGACCCTGTAAGAGATCTTGCTGCCAAGATGCAGAACACCAGGTCTGCCGCCGCGCTNGAACTGTGGCGGCCTCATCTCAAGGGTGCCGTNGTGGCAATTGGCAATGCTCCAACCGCGTTGTTNCACCTGCTTAATATGCTGGAAGACCCCGACTGCCCGCGCCCCGCAGCAATCATTGGCTGCCCCGTCGGTTTTGTCGGTGCAATCGAATCCAAAGACGCGCTTTGGCAGACGCAACCGGTACCCTGCTGCACCATACACGGCCGATTGGGGGGCAGCGCGATCACCGTCGCCGCGATCAACGCGGTTGCGAGCCGAAAAGAATGACCGCAGGAACCCTATACGGCGTTGGCCTTGGTCCGGGCGATCCTGACCTGTTGAGCCTGCGCGCCCACCGGCTTTTGGGTGCGACCGCTCATGTGGCTTATTTTCGCAAAGCCGGGCGTCTTGGACAAGCGCGACGCATCGCAGAAGGTTTGCTAGACCCACAGGCCTGCGAATTTGCAATGGAATATCCTGTCACCACCGAAATCCCGCTCAGTGATCCGCGCTATAATGAAATTCTTGGCGCCTTTTACACCGAGTGTACCACGCATCTGCTGGGTCTGCTGCGCACGGGCCAGGACGTCGTGGTGCTCTGCGAGGGCGATCCCTTTTTCTATGGCTCTTTCATGCATCTGCACAGCCGGCTCAAAGATCAGGCGCAGGTACAGGTTGTCCCGGCCATTACCGGCATGTCGGGGGCCTGGACGGCAACTGGCAGCCCGATCACCTGGGGCGATGACATCTTGACCGTGCTCATGGGGACATTGCCCGAAGATACCCTCGCCGATTATATGGCGCGCTCGGATGCGCTGGTGGTGATGAAAATTGGTCGAAATCTAGAGAAAGTCCGCAGCGCAATTGATCGCGCAGGTCGGCTGGGTTCGGCATGGCTGGTGGAGCACGCCACCATGCCCAATGAGAAAGTCAGCCGCCTGAGTGAGGTCGACGACACCACCAGCCCGTATTTTTCGATCGTTATCGTCCATGGTCAGGGGCGACGGCCATGACGAAAGGCACGCTTGTCATCGCAGGTCTGGGCCCCGGGCATGACACTTTGATCACCCCAGAGGTGACCGAAGCATTAGCCATGGCCACCGATGTAATCGGCTATATACCCTATGTGGCCAGAATACCGCCTCGACCGGGGCTTAACCTAATCGCAAGCGACAATCGGGTCGAGTTGGAGCGCGCTCAACACGCGCTGCAACTGGCCGGTAAAGGCCACAGGGTCGTGGTGGTTTCATCAGGCGATCCAGGCGTCTTTGCCATGGCCTCGGCTGTTTTTGAAGCGATCGAGGTGGGACCCGCACTCTGGCGCGATCTCGACATCAGGGTGTTGCCCGGCATCACCGCCATGCTGGCGGCTGCGGCGCGATGTGGGGCTCCGCTTGGGCATGACTTCTGCGCCATCAACCTCAGCGACAACCTGAAACCGTGGACCTTGATCGAAAAGCGTTTGCGCCTCGCAGTTGAGGCTGATTTTGCAATGGGATTTTACAATCCACGCTCAAACGCCCGCCCCGAGGGCTTTGGGCGGGCCCTGCGGTTGTTGCAGCAGCTGTGCGATAATCAAAGGCCGATCATATTTGCCCGCGCCGTCAGCACCGAGGCCGAAGCGATCAACATTTTGCCCCTGCAGAACGCCACTCCGGAGATGGCCGATATGCGCACTGTTGTGTTGCTCGGCTCAAGCACCACNCGACTGATTGAACGGGTGGACAAACCGCCGCTGGTCTATACCCCGCGCTCGGTGCCGTCATGAGCCAGCCAATCCAGCACCGCGTCGACCGAGCCAACCTCGTCTCGCGGCGACAAAACCGGACGGTCGATCATCAAAACCGGCAGGCCAAGTTGGCGCGCCGCCAATATCTTGGCCTGTGCCCCGCTACCACCGGAATTTTTGGCCACCACCAGTTCGATATCATGGTTTTGCAACAAAGCGGCATCCCCAGCAACAGTAAACGGCCCGCGCGAGATTATGATACGGTGATGCGGCAGTGGCGGCGGCACATCGGGCGCATCGACCAACCGCAACAGATATTGATGCTGTGGACAGGGGCTGAACTGGGCCAGATGCATGCGCCCAATAGCCAACATAACCCGCTTTGCCGGCCCCGAAAGCGCCGTGACAGCCGCGGCAATGTCGCGGACATTCTGCCAATCATCTCCTGCTTTCTTGCACCACGGCGGGCGCGTCAAAGCCAACAACCGGGTCGCAGTTTGTCGACAGGCCACCACCGCATTTTCACTCATCTGGGCCGCAAAAGGATGCGTAGCGTCAACCACATGGGTGATTTTGTGATCCCTGAGATACTGCGCCAAACCGCAAACGCCCCCAAAGCCGCCGACCCGACGCGGGATCGGCTGCTCTTTCAGACGCTCCACACGGCCGGCATAAGACAGGGTCGCCGTCATACCCTTTTCGGCAACCGCACCGGCCAGCGCACTGGCCTCGAGGGTGCCCCCCAGAATAAGCAGGTTAGGCGGCATGGCTGAAGCTCCTTGGTTGACCATTATCGGGTTGGGCGAAGATGGACTATCGGGCCTGTCGAACGCAAGCCAAGAAGCGTTGGCAGCCGCAACCATCGTCACCGGTGCAGCCCGACATCTAGACTTACTGCCAGATCTTGCCGCAGAGATCCGAGTATGGCCTGTGCCGTTTGCCGATGGCATCCAACCCCTGTTGGCACTCAGGGGGTGTAATGTGGTGGTTCTGGCCTCGGGGGATCCGTTCTGGTTTGGTGCCGGGTCAGTCTTAGTGCGGCATCTTGAGCGAACAGAATGGCGGGCACTGCCTGCCCCTTCTGTGGCCTCACGCGCCGCGGCCCATCTGGGATGGCCACTGGAAAAAACCCCTGTCTTCGGCCTGCATGCGGCCCCTTTGCAGCGTCTGAGACCCGCCTTACACGCTGACGCGCGGCTTTTGATTTTACTGCGCGATGGCGCAGCGGTCGCAAAGCTGGCGACTTATATAACGGATGCCGGATTTGGTGCGTCGCAACTGTGGGTGATGGAGGCTATGGGCGGGCCCCGTGAACGGGTGCGTTGCACCACCGCAGACGGGCTTGACTTCGCAGATATCCAACACCCAGTTTGCGCCGCGCTCATTGTCAACGGGTCCGGCAGCCCCCTGCCCGTCAGCAGCGGCCTATCGGACGATGTATTCGACCATGACGGCCAGATCACCAAACGCCCGATCCGCGCCATTACCTTATCGACGCTGGCGCCCCGGCCGGGGGAGCATCTTTGGGACATCGGCGCCGGATCAGGGGCCATCGGCATCGAGTGGATGCTCGGGCACCCAGCCAACCGCACCACCGCAATCGAACACAACAGCGAAAGGGCAGCCCGCATCCGCTATAACGCCAACACTCTGGGGGCGGACCGCCTGCAGTTATTTGAGGGCACTGCGCTTGAGTTTCTCCGCTGCAGACCTGCCAAAGAACCGCCCGACGCAGTCTTTATCGGCGGCGGTCTGTCCGAGGCGTTATTACAATCGCTTTGGCAGCACCTGCCAGCTGGAACCCGAGTGGTGGCCAATTCGGTCACATTGGAAACAGATACGCTGCTGTCGAAATGGCACGCCAAGACCGGTGGCTCACTGATACGGATTGAGGTGTCAAACGCCACCCCGTTGGGCACCAAGCACAGCTGGAAGGCAAGCTATCCGGTCTCTCAATGGAGTGCCGTAAAATGCAGGTGATTGCCGGTTTCGGATTTCGCGGCAGCGCCGGATTGGACAGTCTGCGCGATGCCTTGCACCGCACCGCGCAGCGCCATCGGCTCACGGCGCTCGCAACACCCGCAGACAAAGCCGAGGCCGCCTGCCTGCGCGCGCTCGCCAACGACCTCAATCTACCAGTGATCGCCGTGACAGCAGAGAATTTAAACCAACCCAAAACCGCCAGCCACAGCCCACGCGTACAACAGNTGCGCAANACAGGCAGCGTGGCCGAAGCCGCAGCCCTTAGCGCAGCGGGCACGGGGGCACGTCTGATCTCGACACGGCAGGTTTCTCACGATAGGACGGCAACCTGCGCGNTCGCAGAGGGAGGCACATAATGANAGTGCATTATAAATGACAGTGCATTTTATCGGTGCCGGGCCCGGTGCTCCGGACCTGTTGACCCTGCGNGGACGCGATCTGATCGCTGCCTGTCCGGTATGCTTATATGCAGGATCGCTCATTCCCGAGGCCCTTTTGGCACATTGCCCCCCAAATGCGCGGATTATCAACACCGCGCCACTAGATCTGGACGCGATTATCGATGAATGTCGCCGCGCCGAGGTCGATGGTCACGACGTCGCNCGCCTGCATTCGGGCGACCTGTCCGTGTGGTCGGCAATGGGCGAACAACTGCGCCGCTTGCGCAGTGCTGGCATCGCAGTCTCCATCACGCCTGGCGTGCCGTCTTTTGCCGCCGCCGCAGCAGCACTTGGCACCGAGTTGACTCTCCCGGGGCTGGCTCAATCGGTGGTGTTGACCCGCACCCCGGGNCGCGCGTCGGCCATGCCCAAAGGCGAAAGCCTGCACAATTTTGCTGCCACAGGCGCAACGCTGGCGATCCATCTATCGATCCATAATCTCGATCAGGTGCTGGCAGATCTTCAGCCCGGGTACGGCATGAATTGCCCAGTGGCCGTGGTGTACCGCGCCAGCTGGCCCGAGCAACAGATTATCCGCGCCACGCTGGGCACGCTAAAAAAGGCAATGCAGACCAAGATTGAACGTACCGCGCTGATCCTCGTTGGCCCTGCACTGGCTGGAGAAGGCTTTGACGAAAGCTGCCTGTATGCCAGCGATTATGACCGGCGCTTTCGCCCACAATCTGCCAAAGGTCAATCCCATGACTAATTTCAGAANACCCCCTCCGGGACTGATGATTTCAGCCCCNAGTTCAGGCACCGGCAAAACCACGGTGATGCTGGGCTTGCTGCGCGCCCTGCGCGAAGACGGTCTGATCGTGCAACCGTTCAAAAGCGGGCCGGACTATATAGATCCCGCCTTTCATCGCGCTGCAGCCGGACGGGCCTCTTACAATCTTGACAGCTGGGCGATGGGCCCACGCCTTATCAACAGTCTGACCCAGAAAACGGCAGGGGCGGATATCAGTGTCGCAGAAGGTTCGATGGGGCTTTATGACGGGGTTGCTACAGCCGGAGAGACCGGCTTTGGATCCAGTGCGGAGACCGCCGCCATGATGGGCTGGTCGGTGGTTCTTGTGNTTGATGTAAGNGGTCAGGCGCAATCTGCCGCCGCAACCGCGCTTGGGTTTGCGCGCTATAATANCGCCCTGCCCTCTGCCGGCGTTATTCTGAACCGAGTNGCCAGTCCGCGTCATGAGCGTCTGATCCGCCGCGGCATGGAACACGCCGGTCTGACNGTGTTGGGATCGTTACCACGCAANCGCGATCTGGCGCTGCCCGAACGGCATCTGGGACTGGTCCAAGCGGTTGAACATCCCGATCTCGAGCAGGCNATCATCACCTACGCGGGGTTTCTGCGCGACAATGTTGATTTGGCCGCCCTAAAAGCGGGCGCGACATCCTCTAAAGTCTCNCCTGCGCCGGCACAACTGCGCCCNGCCGCGCCGGCGCAGCGCATAGCAATGGCCCAAGACGCGGCATTTTCGTTCACTTATCCGCATCTANTAGATCAATGGCGGGCCGCGGGCGCCGAAATTCTGCCGTTTTCGCCCTTGGCAGATCAAGCACCAGACCCAAGTGCAGATCTGGTCTGGCTGCCNGGCGGATATCCTGAATTGCACGCAGGAAAACTGGCCGCCGCAGAGCATTTTATGGCCGGACTGCGCCAGCATGCAGACAGCCGCCCTGTCCACGGTGAATGTGGCGGTTATATGGCTTTGGGAACACATCTGATCGACAAGCAGGGGACCGCTCATAAAATGGCGGGATTACTGGGGTTGGTGACCAGCTATGAGAAACGCAAATTCCATCTTGGCTATCGGCAGGCAGAGTTGAACGCGCCGNTGCTGGGCTATCAGGCCGGAGCAAAATTGCGGGGTCATGAATACCACTACTCAAGCATCCTTGAGCAACCCGATGCGCCACTTGCTTCCGTGAGTGATGCGGATGGCAACCCAGTGGCCGAAACCGGATCGCGCCGCGGCAATACCACGGGTACCTTCTTTCACCTTATTGCCGAGGCCGGATCATGACACAGGCTTCCGCCCGAGGATTCGTCAGTTTTGTTGGCTCCGGTCCCGGCGACCCCGATCTTTTGACACTGAAAGCCGTAGCCTGCCTACAACGGGCAGACGCAGTGCTGTTCGATGATCTCTCGGCCGGACCGATCCTCAGCCACGCCCGCAGCAATGCCGATCTGGTCGGAGTGGGCAAGCGCGCCGGTCGCACCTCGCCNAAACAGACCCATGTCAGCCGATTGCTNGTTGATTATGCGGCAAACGGCGCGCGGGTTGTGCGACTGAAATCGGGTGACCCGGGCATTTTTGGCCGGCTTGAGGAAGAGATCATCGCCCTGCGCGCTGCCGCAATCGATTTTGAAATNATCCCCGGTGTCACCACTGCGAGTGCCGCAGCCGCCGCCGCAATGATCCCCTTGACACGACGATTGACCGCCCGTCGCGTACAATTTGTTACCGGTCACGATATCGCAGGNACGCTGCCGCAAGATTTGAATATGGCGGCGCTGGCCGATCCGCTGGCGACCACGGTTGTCTACATGCCAAAGCGCACCTTTCCAGTACTGGCAAAGCGGTTGTTTGCCGCGGGATTGCCCCACGACACCCCCGCGATGCTGGCCGAAAATGTCAGCAGACCAGAGCAAACCCTGTTGCGCGACAGCATGCAAGTCTTNGCCGAGCGTTTGGAAAACGATGTGTCTTCCGCGCCGGGGTTGATCTTATACGGATCGCTGGCAGGCGCGCCATGATCGCGCTGCATTTCATCGGAATCGGGATGGGCAACCCAGACCACCTGACCGCTCAGGCTATCCGTGAACTTAACCAAGCCGACGTTATTATTGTGCCACGAAAAGGCGCTGACAAGGCTGATCTGGCTGATTTGCGCCGGCAGATTTGTGATAAAGTACTGCGGCACCCCGTGCCAATTGTCGAATTCGACTTGCCGGTGCGCAACAGTACCATCGGCACTTATCTCGACGGCGTGAACGACTGGCACGCAGCAATTGCCACAACATGGCAGCGCGTGATCCGCCAATCCCTGCCCAATGGGGGCACCGCAGCATTAATGATCTGGGGTGATCCGGCGCTATACGACAGCAGCCTGCGGATTGCCGAGCGGTTACTCAACAGCGGCATGCCGGTGCAAATCCACATGGTACCGGGTCTGACCAGTTTCCAGTTGCTAACGGCCGCCCATTGCATCCCGCTGAATACTTTGGGCGGCGCGGTCATAATCACCACCGGACGCAACCTGCGTGAAAAAGGTTGGCCAGAGGGCTGTGAAACCATGGTGGTCATGCTGGATGGGGCCTGCGCGTTCCAAACGCTTGAACCTGCAGATTATGACATTTGGTGGGGCGCCTATATTGGTATGGAAAATCAGCTTTTGATTGAGGGCGCACTTGCAGATTGTTGCAATGAAATTATCACCAAACGTGCCCAAGCCCGCCAGCAGCACGGCTGGATAATGGATGTATATCTGCTGAGAAAACGCGACATTAGAGGCTAACAAGCGTCGTTTGATACCGATGCTTTTCGATAGCACTCGTCCCGCCTTTGTGGGAAGGGTAACTGACACCGCCTAGCGGGCCGAACATATCGCGGAGATCTCAATGACCCATTCTTTAAATGCTGCCGTTATCGGACTTGGATCCATGGGATGGGGGGCTGCGATATCACTGCTGCGCGCGGGTGTACCAACCACCGGTGTCGATATAGCATCGCAGGTTTTGCAACGCTTCCAAGCCGAAGGTGGACGTAGCGCGTCAACGCCGGCGGAGGCCGCTGCAGAGGCTGATGTGATCTTTGTCTTTGTGGTGAATGCAGACCAAACCGAACAGGTGCTGTTTGGACCAAATGGCGCCGTGGCCAACGCGCGTGCCGGAACGGTGTTTTTACTTTGTGTGACCATGCCACCCTCAGCTTCAATAGCGCTGTGCGACCGTCTGACGGCCAGCGGCATGCAGCCAATCGATGCACCGGTTTCAGGCGGCTCGGTCAAAGCATTGGCAGGTGAGATGAGCATCATGGCGTCAGGAGATCCGAAGGCGTTTGAGCGTGCCGCACCTGCATTAGAAGCCATCACCAGCAAAGTATTCCGCCTTGGCAACACACCCGGCATGGCGTCACAGGTGAAAATGATCAATCAATTACTCGCGGGTGTGCACATTGCCGCAACCGCTGAGGCACTGACCCTTGGTGCCAAAATCGGAATTGATCTGCAGCAGCTTTATGACGTCATCTGCGAATGCGCTGGATCGTCTTGGATGTTTGAGAACCGTGGCGCGCATATTGTTGCCGGCGATTATACTCCGCATTCAGCGGTAGATATTTTCGTCAAAGATCTGGGTATCGTGGCCAGCGAGGCAGAAGAGGCCGGTTGTCGCACACCGCTGACCACGGCATCTCTGGCTTTATTTCATCAAGCCAGTGCGGCTGGCTTTGGGCGTGAAGACGACTCCGCAGTTGCCAAGGTTTTAGCGGCCAGCGCAAATGTCAGTTTGCCCGGTGTCAGCACAGCCGAAAAAAGCTAAACTAAACAAGCCTGACCAAGACAATCTGGAGAGAAACAAACTGGGTCAGCGCATCCAAACCCCTCCGGCAAACAAAAAAATTTTCCAAATGACTCTTATGCGCCAGCGACCTTTATGTCAGAAGCCTCTTGGGCAAACTCTTGACATATCTGCTGGTCCTCTCCCGCCTGCAAAGGCTCATTTAACAAACCACAATGCGCCCCTGATCCGGTCTTTTCATGATACTGGCAAGACCGACACGGACCAAAGGGCTTTTTGCCATACAGCAGCAGTGCTTGGCGTAATACGATCTCCAACTGCGCGTTGAACGTCCTAACGAAGTCCGTGTCCATTGTCTGCAATACCTGCTCGACGACGGTTATCCGGCGCATCATCAGTGCCCCCTGTTCGGTCACCTTATAAGAAATAGACCGACCATCGACCGGTGAACGTTGTGCGCAGATCAGCTTTTTGCGGACAAGGGCCTTTAACGTCTGTGAGGCCGTCCCCCGCGTCAGCGCCATATACTCTGCCACATGAGATGGACACCGCGAAAACCGGTTAGCCCGCGCCAGATAGGCCAGCGCCATACGCTGGGTAGGGTTTAACGCTTCGGCCCAATCGCCTGCTGCACTGAGGCGAAAAAGGCGATCAACAAGGTCGCGGGTATGGGTCAAATCAGGTGTCATAACAAAATATTAGGTATCAGATGAAAATAAACATTGCAATAGTATGTANTTGACACTACTTTAAGATATATAAATTAACTTATGGAGATTCTCATGAAACAATTTTTTACACTTACCGCGGTATCACTTTTGGCCGCAAATACCGCTTTTGCAGACGCGAGCCATGCCAAACATCAAGATGGTGCAATTCTTTCGGCAGCTGACGACCAAAAAGTCGCTTCGCTTGATATTCTGGCGGCTCATGCCCACCGCGACGGCAATAAAGTAACTTTCCACATGACCACGAACGGCGTTGCCGGGGCTGATCCCGCAAAACCAGTTGGTGCGTTGGCCGGAGCACCTGCTACAGCCTATGTCTGGCCCACATCACTAGATCCAGCGAGCGTCGGTTTTGAGGGGGGCACCGGTATTCTGGCACTGGCCGCGGCAACCCACCCTGATTTTGACGATACACCGCTGTTTGACGAAAACGCGGATGGCGATGTCGGCAACGATGGGGGGCATTGGCACACCCATTGGGTGGTTTTAACCCCGACACCAGAATGTGGTGATGGTGCGCTCGCGGTGCGCGACATTCCAGAGGGCAGTTCACCCAAACTGCCTGCCACCTGGCCCGGATTGCCAATTTTCCTCGACAGNCCCGGCTTTAGCCCGGTNTTTGACGGCCCCGAAGTTGTCGTCAACGTGGGCTTTGCGCAGGGTGTGGATTTATCCAGCGTCGCCTATGACGGCGTCACAGCCGCACTGAGGGTCAATAAAAATGTCCACGCGCCNTTGTTCTGTGTCACCGATGTCTTTGATGTCGCCTCAGGTGACCTGAGCTTGCCCGGACAATTGAAATAATCTGGACATCGCATCGCCAGAGCGGGGTGCCTGCACCCCGCTCCAGCATAGGAGCAATATTATGTCAGACATCTGGCTTTCCACCTTAATCACCCCGACCCCGCAAACNGGTTATGATTTGGCCATCAAACTGTCGCGCATGGCCGTAAAGATGACCCAACCCGACGCAAATATTCGCGAAAAACTACGACCCGGCTATGCCGGAAATGCATCGGATCTTATCGCAATTTCGCATATTGTCGCGATCAACTTTCAAACCNTTTCAGCGGCCAACAAGTATTGGAACGAAGACCCAGCGACCAAATGCCCATAGTGTCGCAGATGGTAACAAACTTTTGAAACTCGCCATGTGGGGGCTAGNTATNNATTTGTTCAATGACTGAAAGAGAGACTTTCCATGCTTATTCAAAAACTGATCTTGGGTTTGACAACGCTGTTTATGGCCACCGCAGGTCTTGCAGAAACCTTTGAAATTCAGATGCTCAACAAAGGTGAAACTGGAAGAATGGTATTTGAACCTGCCTATCTCGCCGTTGCGCCAGGTGATACGGTAACATTCGTGCCGGCCTCAAAAGGCCATAATGCGGAAACTATTAAAGGGATGATCCCAGATGGCGCAAAGAAATTTAAAAGTAAAATCGGCAAGGCCTTTTCTGTCACTTTAACCACCGAGGGCCTTTACGGTGTAAAATGTACGCCACATTATTCGATGGGCATGGTCGCCTTGATCCAAGTTGGTGCGGCAACAAATCTAAGCGAGGTCTCCGGCGTGAAACAACGCGGCAAANCCAAAGCNCGGTTTGAGCCGTTGTTCGCACAGGTTAAATAANATATAAATTCCCTNNAAGGACTGGTGACTTTCATGCCATCAGTCCTTTACTTACCGGTACGAACAAACCCAAGCNAGATCCCAAACCGCCTGTGTTTTGCGCCNAGTCGGCAATTGCATTTNCCCGCCAGTGGTCTTATTTGAAGAACATGCGCTGAAAAATGGGAAGCCGCTGATGAACTGGATCACAAACTACGTCCGTCCGCGGATAAACTCTATATTTTCACGCCGCGAGGTGCCTGAAAACCTGTGGTCAAAATGCGATTCATGCGGCACGATGTTATTTCACCGGGAATTGTCGGATAACCTCAATGTCTGCACCACATGTGACCACCATATGGCGATCTCGCCGCGAGACCGCTTTCTAGGTCTGTTCGACGGTGGTATCTTCACCGAGGTTCCGGTCCCCGCGCCTATCGCCGACCCCTTACAATTTCGCGATCAGAAAAAATACCCTGATCGCATGAAGGCTGCACAGAAAAAAACCAGCGAAACCGAAGCAATGCTCGTGGTTGAGGGCGATATTGGGCGCACGCCAATCGTTGCCGCCGCTCAGGATTTTTCCTTTATGGGGGGGTCGATGGGCATGTATGTGGGCAATGCCATCATCGCCGCCGCCGAGCGGGCCGTAAAACTCAAGCGCCCGTTGGTCCTATTTTCGGCTGCGGGTGGCGCCCGCATGCAAGAGGGTATTCTCAGCCTGATGCAAATGCCCCGGACCACTGTCGCGGTGCAGATGCTCAAAGAGGCAAACCTGCCCTATATTGTCGTGCTCACCCATCCAACCACCGGTGGGGTGACCGCCTCATATGCGATGCTGGGCGATGTGCATATCGCCGAACCAAACGCGCTAATTTGTTTTGCCGGGCCTCGAGTGATCGAGCAAACGATCCGTGAACAACTGCCGGAAGGCTTTCAGCGCGCCGAATACCTGCTTGACCATGGCATGCTTGACCGCGTCACCCCCCGGACAAAGCTGCGCGATGAACTGATCACGATCACCCGAATGTTGTTAAACCTGCCGCCAGAAATCAAGGGAGATCTGCCGCCCCCGGCGGATGCGGCAGGATCCGATGCCAAAGCGAAAAAAGACCCCGCAAGCAGTTCCGAGCCCNAAAAGGCATGAATGGAGAGCATTCCGACATTATCCTCGAGCGGATGATGACTCTACACCCAAAGATTATGGACCTGACGTTAGGCCGCGTCTGGCGTTTACTTGCAGCGCTTGATAACCCGCAAAGGCGGATACCGCCAGTAATCCATATTGCAGGCACAAACGGCAAGGGCAGCACCCAAGCCATGCTCCGCGCAGGTCTGGAAGCCACAGGCAAAAGCGTACACGCTTATACCTCACCGCATTTGGTCCGGTTTCACGAACGCATCACGCTGGCAGGCACAGTGATTGATGAACACCACCTCAGCACGATTCTAGATGAATGCTATAACGCCAATGCCGGCGGCACGATCACCTACTTCGAGATCACTACCTGCGCTGCACTGCTGGCGATGGCGCGCTGCGCGGCAGATTACACCCTGCTTGAGGTGGGCCTTGGCGGACGGCTTGACGCTACAAATGTAATCGACCGACCCGCACTTTGCATCATTACTCCGGTGTCGATCGACCACGAACAATTTCTTGGTGATACACTCGCCAAAATCGCCGCTGAAAAGGCCGGCATTATCAANCCCAGCGTGCCCTGTGTGGTCGGNCCACAACCCGACGAGGCGCTTGAGGTGATCGAAGCTGTCGCCCAGCGTCTGCAGGCCCCNACATTTATCTACGGTCAGCATTGGCATGTCTATGAAGAACGCAACCGGTTGGTTTATCAAGATGAACGCGGGCTTTTGGATCTGCCGCTCCCGGTGCTGCCCGGCGCACATCAGATCTATAATGCCGGGGCCGCACTGGCCGCCTTACGCCATCTGGACCTGCCAGAAACCCGCTTTGAGGCCGCTGTCACCCGAGCACAATGGCCAGCCCGACTACAACGGCTTAAAACNGGACCTCTGAAAGACATGGCCCCCGACGCAGACTTATGGCTCGATGGAGGCCACAACGCGGCGGCGGGTCAGGCCCTGGCATCACATCTTGCACAACAGTCCCTCCGCCCCACATATTTGATCTGCGGTATGCTCAACACAAAGGATGTGNCCGGGTATCTGGCACCGATGGCCCCTTATGTTGCTGAGCTTTTTGCGGTTTCCATCCCCGGTGAGGCAAATACCCTGCCCGCCGAAACCACAGCGACCGCAGCAAAAAGTGTCGGGATGGCCGCCACCGCAGCCGATACCGTCAACGCCGCAGTCGCCAAAATCCTAAAATCAGATCCCGCAAGCAGAATTCTGATCTGCGGATCGCTGTATCTGGCGGGCCAGATCCTGCGCGAAAATGCCTAAAACCTGTCACAAATACCAGTAGATCTGCTCTGAGATTCAACTGTCCACCGTAAATTCACCTGTTAAGCNGCTCAAAAGCAGCACAGCCTATTTGCCTAAACGCCAGAACACNTAAAAATAAACTAGAAATCCTTGTTGAATGCAGGCTTGTGTACCGCTTTCAGCTTGAGTATTCCAGCTAGAGAACATGTATCGGAGGTCCGCATGACCAAAATTGACAAAGCCAAGCTACCCAGTCGCCATGTCACCGAAGGGCCCGCCCGCGCGCCGCATCGGTCATATTACTATGCAATGGGCATGACAGAGGCTGAAATCCATCAGCCACTGGTTGGTGTCGCAACCTGCTGGAACGAAGCCGCGCCTTGTAACATCGCGCTAAACCGCCAAGCACAATCTGTCAAAATGGGCGTCAAGGCCGCCGAGGGAACGCCTCGTGAATTTACCACCATCACAGTTACCGATGGCATCGCGATGGGCCATGAAGGGATGCGCAGTTCACTGGCCAGTCGCGAAGCGATAGCCGACACCGTTGANCTGACCATGCGCGGCCATTGCTATGATGCGCTTGTGGGTCTTGCGGGATGTGACAAATCATTACCAGGCATGATGATGGCGATGGTCCGGCTCGATGTACCGTCGGTTTTTCTCTATGGCGGCTCAATTTTGCCAGGCCGTCTGAATGGCAAGGATGTCACCGTCCAAGATGTATTTGAGGCGGTNGGACAACATCAGGCTGGCAACATGTCCAGTTGCGAACTGGAAAAACTTGAAGCTGTCGCCTGCCCTTCTGCCGGCGCGTGTGGCGGTCAGTTTACCGCCAATACTATGGCTTGCGTATCTGAGGCGATTGGGCTGGCTCTGCCCAATTCTTCAGGGGCACCGGCCCCCTATGAAAGCCGCGACCAATATGCCGAAGCGTCGGGCGCCGCGGTCATGCGCTTGTTGGACTTAAACATTCGCGCCCGCGATATCGTGACATTGAAATCCCTTGAAAATGCCGCTCGCGTTGTAGCCTGTACTGGCGGATCGACCAATGCCGGCCTGCATCTTCCTGCCATTGCCCACGAAGCGGGGCTTGATTTCTATCTGGATGATGTCTGTGAAATTTTCCGCGATACGCCCTATTTTGTCGATCTCAAACCGGGCGGGGCCTACGTCGCCAAAGACCTGTATGAAGCCGGTGGCGTGCCAGTCGTAATGAAAGAACTACGTAAAGCGGGATTGATCCATGAAGATTGCATCACGGCAACCGGGTATTCAATCGGTGAAGAACTGGATAAAATCACCCGTGAGGCCGATGGCCGGGTGATTTATCCAATTGACGCACCACTGACAAAAACCGGTGGCGTGGTTGGGTTGAAAGGGAATCTTGCNCCCGAAGGCGCGATTGTAAAAGTGGCAGGCATGCCAGCCCAACATCAGATGTTCACCGGCCCGGCCCGGGTTTTTGAGTGCGAACAGGATGCCTTCGAAGCTGTTCAAAACCGCACCTATGAAGAGGGCGACGTGTTTGTGATCCGCAACGAAGGCCCCGCAGGCGGTCCAGGAATGCGCGAGATGCTTTCAACCACCGCCGCACTATCGGGTCAGGGCATGGGCAAAAAAGTGGCGTTGATTACTGACGGTCGGTTTTCAGGCGCCACGCGCGGATTCTGTGTTGGCCATGTCGGCCCAGAAGCAGCCCATGGTGGGCCGATTGCTTTGCTAAAAGATGGCGACATCATCACGCTGGATGCGATCAAAGGTGAAATATCAGTGGATCTGACTGATGAGGAACTTGCGGCCCGTAAGGCCGATTGGACCGGCCCCCGCAAAACNATCTATGCCTCCGGCGCGCTGTGGAAATATGCCCAACTGGTGGGTGAAATCTATAAAGGCGCCGTGACACATCCCGGCGGCAAAGCAGAAAAACACTCTTACATGGATTTATAGCGCGTTTAAAATGAGGCGTGTTTTATCGTTGATATGCGCATCAGTTCTGGGCCTCACATCTGGGTGCACCCTGCAAAACAAGGGCGGCATNCAGACCTCTNNGGCGNTTGAACAGATGACAATAGCGCCGTTGGCGGTAAAGCTGGCCGGCCCAAGCGGGTATTGTATTGATCCCGAAACGGTCCAGCAAAACGACAGCGGCGGCTTTGTGGTGTTGGCGAGTTGTCATAGGCTGAGTGGAACGACCCCCAAAAGATTTGCCCCACCGGCGATCTTAACAATTACCGTCGCCGCATCCGAGACGGAAATAACCTCAGATGACGTTGAGAAAGTGGCGTCGGGGCTCAATGCCAGCCAGATTATCAAGCGCCATCCCTCGGCCACAATGCCGCTGTTCCAACTTAGTGTGAACCAGCAAGATCCCTTGGACAGCAAGATCAGCCACCAGCATTGGCGCGGTGCAATTGTACTNGAAGACAAATTGGTGTCCATGTCGGCTTTTGTGCCCGACACAGACCATGGCACCGCTATTTCTGGCGACGCGCTGATTGTGGAAACAGCCTCGATATTGCGCANGCTCAATGCAGGCATAACGCTTTCAAGTGCCGTGAACGGGAACACGGTTAATCCCCGCGTAAGGCCCAAACTGCGGCCTAAAATNCGCGTGAACCTACGCCCAATGTTAAGGCCCAAAATATTGACAAATCAGCCAAAACAAGGCTAGGTCCATGTATTCAGGATCTTAATAGCGCCGAGTTTATATTGTTACTCATTCAAAGAAAATGGCATGGTTTAACCTNGTGGAAGAAGGGCAAGGGCCCTCNNCAACAAAACCATGCTGCATCTCAAGGCGCCCGAGAATTTGACCGCTTTAAGCCCGCCTTCAAATGGCTGCGACCATTAAGCCACATTTTCAGGCCTCGCCCCCCCCAACAGCTAAAGTCCCCCCTGTGCGCGCAGCATCTGGCAAGTGATTGGATCTGGCGACCCACATTTTGGCAAACACCCGTGACCCATCCTGCGTTGTCAGGGGCGGGCAATGGCGTCGCTCTGAACGATGAAATCAAGATGTTCCACAATGCTGATCACGCACAGATCACCTCAAGGCAGATTGTCCAAACCGGCCAGAAAACAATACCTGCTTTTGGCTTAAGTTTGGATGTGTATGATTTTTCCAGCGGGTATATTTCATTGGCGATCCGACTGCCTGCCCCGGCGGCAAAGAATTTGCAAAAGCATCATCTGCTGTGTTTGGGCTATGCGCTCAAGATCAGAAAACCCTTAACCATTTATGCCCGTTTAAACGTTGAAAACGGGCCAAATACGGCTGAGGTGATTGTTAAATTTCCAGATAATTGTGAAAATAGTACGGTCAAATTTGATCTCAGCAGCGTAAAGTTTGCCGAGCGCCGGATTAAAAATATCTGGGTCGATCTCATATTTGAGGCCCCGGCAATGAATAAAATCACGCTAGAGGATATAATCTTCAGCCGCCATCCGCGTGCGAAGCTCTAAGCGAAAACCTAAAATTATCATTTAAACACCTGCCGCAACAACCCGTTTGCGCCTTTAAGACCTGTCACACAACGCCACCAGACCGCACTCGAAAGACAGGCCTGCGCGCCTGTGAGCTGTTTCAAANCTTAACCTGCCCACTCCTCGCTTTGCATTTCGCGCAGACGGCTTGCGGTGCGTTCAAACTCGAACGTGCCTTCGCCCTCAAGATACAGCATCTCAGGTCTGGCAGCAGCCGAACAAATCAACCTGACCCGCGCCTCGTAGAGCGCGTCGATCAATGNGACAAACCGTTTTGCTTCGTTGAAATTCGACCGGCCCAATTGCGGCACATCTTCAAGCAGCAGCACCCGAACTGCCTCGGCCACAGCAAGATAATCCGCCGCACCAAGCGGCTGGCCACACAGGTCAAAGAAACGTACCCTGCCAACACCGTTATGATAGCCGGGCAAGACCACTTGACGGCCCTGGACCAGTAGCGTCAGAGGCGCAGAANCACCAGCAGTCAAATCGCNCCATATCTGCTNCATTTGGCTTTGGGCTGCGCTGTCATTGGGGGTGAAATAAACCGGGCTGCCGGAGAGGCNGTTCTGTCTATAGTCTGTTGGGCTGACCATTTCATGGAGCACAAGCTTCTCTTCGATCAGCTGAATAAACGGCAAGAACAATTGACGGTTTATGCCGTTTTTATACAGCTCGCTCGGGGCGCGGTTTGACGTGGTCACCACCACAATACCGGCGGCAAACAGTTTTTCAAACAGGCGTCCAACAATCATCGCATCGGTGATATCGGTGATCTGCATTTCATCAAACGCCAACAACCTTATATCGGTGGCAACAGCCTCGGCAACCGGAGCCAGCGCATCTTCGGCCCCACTTTTGCGCGCNCTGTGTAAAGCGGCGTGGATTTCTTGCATAAAGGCATGAAAGTGGACCCGTCGGCATGGCAATCCGAGGCTGTCNACAAAAAGATCCATCATCATCGATTTACCGCGCCCGACGCCACCCCAGAGATACAGGCCCNTAGGTGGCGGGAGCGGCTTTGAGAACCAGCTGCGTTTNACCGGCACTGACAACGCTTTTTGAATACGATCAAACTCGGGCAACACCGCCGTNTGCGCCGGATCTTCCGTNAATTCCCCAAGCGACACTTTTTCGGTGTAAGTTTGAACAAAATTATTCATTGGGGTTCATTAGCGATGNTCAGAACGGGTGAAAAGCAGTTTTTCAGCCCTGTCATCACGGTCAAACACCGCGTGTAGAGCGGTAACAAAGCCTNTTGTTGCCTTCACTCCGGGCAACAAATGATAGATATGGCAAAGGCGCGATGAATATGAAATAATTTCTNCACGTACTATATNNGTTAANGTGCCATTCAGGATTAAGTTATGACCAGCCGTATTGCATTGCTCACCCCCGTCCTGATGGTCGGCTGTGCGGTTATCGCGATCTCTTTCGGAATAAGAAGCAGCTTTGGTATTTTTCAGATTCCGATTTCGCAGGATTTCAGTTGGCTGCGCTCGGAATACTCAATGGCAATCGCAATTCAAAATTTAGCCTGGGGCCTTGGTCAACCAATATTTGGCGCGATTGCTGATAAATTTGGCGATCGNCGCGCAATTTTCGGCGGTGCTTTGGTCTATGCAGCCGGTCTCATCCTGTCCTCTTCTGCGGTCACGCCAGCGGCTCATCAAGTNTATTCGGTTNTGATCGGGTTTGGCGTCGCCGGAACAGGCTTTGGCGTTATTCTGGCGGTCGTAGGGCGTAGCAGCAGCGACGCGAACCGCTCGATGTCGCTGGCCATTGCAACGGCTGCTGGCAGTGTCGGACAGATTTTCGGACCGCCACTCGCAGAGTATTTACTTACTATTTTTAGCTGGCAAATCGTTTTTGTTTGTTTTGCTATTGTAATGGTATCTGCCATGATGATGTTACCACTGATGCGCAGCCCCAAAGCGACGCAAAAAGCCAATGCTGATGAAAACATGCGCCGTATTTTATCACAGGCAATACGTGACCCGTCATATATTATGATCTTTATCGGATTTTTTTCCTGCGGCTACCAACTGGCGTTTATCACGGCGCATTTTCCAGCTTTTGTCACCGAAACATGTGGGCCAATTTTATCCAGCGGGCTGCTGTATTCGATGGGAATCACAACCACATCCGCGCTTGGTGCTTTGGCCATTTCGCTGATTGGCCTGACCAATCTGCTCGGCACGCTGTCGGCCGGTTGGCTGGGCAATCGCTATAGCAAGAAATACCTATTAGCGGGAATATATACCGGGCGAACAGTAATTCTGATTGCGTTTATTTTAACCCCAGTAACCCCCGAAACCGTCGTGCTTTTCTCTGCTCTTATGGGATCTCTCTGGCTGGCGACAGTGCCGTTGACCAGCGGATTGATTGCGCATATCTATGGTATCCGCTTTATGGGAACCCTGTATGGCTTGGTGTTTTTCAGCCATCAAGTCGGTGCATTTGTCGGTGTCTGGCTCGGCGGCAGGATGTATGATCTATATGGAGATTACACTGCAGTGTGGTGGATCGGCATTGGCGTTGGCGCTCTAAGCGCGCTGGTACATCTGCCAATTCAGGAGACGCGACCGCAAGCGGCACCTGCTTGACCCCCTCGCAAAAGACCAGTCATAGACTGAGCATCGCGCTGTGAGGCTGTCAGGGCGCCTTCTTCCTCCATTGTTCAAGTATATAGCGACAGACCATCAGATCGAGATGCGCGCCACCACCATTTTTGAACAAGGTGATCGCCTCTTCAGACTGGCGGATGAATTGTTCCGGCTGGTAAAAGTCCGCCAGAATATCCACCTCGGTAATCACCCCGTTGGCCAGAGGCGTTTTCAATTCACCAATATGACCAACCGTCGTATCTCGGCTGTCGACAAACACCTGCGAGCGCTGTAAAGCGGCGTCGTCCGCTTCGCGCATATCAGGCCGATAGGCGCCGATAAGATCAATGTGCTGGCCCGGTTGAAACCACGCACCATGCAACAACGGGTCAGCCGACATCGTGGCACTGGTGACAATATCAGCAGCCCGCACCGCCTGTTCCAGATCTTCGGCAACAGCAGTATTTTCATAAAAATTTGCAAAGGCCACCGCCCCGCTAAGGGTACGGTTCCAGATAAAAAACGTGGCATTGGGGAAAGCCACACCATAAGCTTCACGAAGCGCGTGCCCGACGGTGCCTGCCCCGACGATCAAGATAGATCGACTGTCTGGACGCGCCAGACGTTTGGCGGCGTAAAGGCTGTCACCTGCGGTTTTCCATTTGGTTACGAGATGAAAATCAACGATTGCCTCAAGCATACCATTATCATCAGAAAACAGACTGACCGCACCGTTGACCATTGGGTCGCTTTTCGCCGCGTTTCCGGGGAAAATTGTGGCCGATTTGACTGCCAATCCCAATCCGTCAACCCAAGCTGAACGCGATAAAAGCGTATCTTTATCCCGGTAGAGAAAGCTATCAGCAATCTCGGCTTTGGGCAGCTGATGGCCGCGTTCAATAGCATCGCACAGCGCGTGCCAGTTCAATTGCGCCTCGCCCTCGGCAAAGGGAATAACGGTTACACTCATTGGGCTTGCTCCTCACTCAGCAGCCCGTGAGCCACCAGACAATCCGCCCATCCTTGCGGCCCGTCAAACAAATGCACCTGCCAGCCTCGTGCTGCCGCCGCAGCGATATTTTCAGACAGGTCATCGACAAATAGCAACGTCTCAGGCGCCAGACCACTGTCCTGCTCAAGCGCCGCATATATCTCAGGGTCAGGTTTCATTATCCGCATCACCCCCGAGATATAATGCTGATCAAACTCAGCCAAAAACGGATAGCGCGCCTTGGCAATCTCAAAGGTTTCAGCCCCAAAATTGCTCAGAGCAAAAACTGGAACACCCTGCCGCCGCAACGCCCTTAACAACTTAACAGAACGGGTGATCACAGGGCTGACCATATCCAGCCAACAAGTATGCCACAGCGTGATTTCAGCCTCCCAATCAGGGTGTTGATCCACCAGTTGCACAATCGTATCAGGAAAGCGCGAGCCACGATCAATCGCAGCATTGGCCGCCAGAATTGGCACCGCGTCAAAAAACGCCCGCCGCCGGTCTGCGCCGATTTTTGCATCAAAAAATTGCGCAGGCGTCCAGCCAATCAAAACATTGCCTATGTCGAACACAACGGCAGAAATTTTCATATTTCTCTCCTGATCTCCGTAATATTATGGGCCAACTATCGGCGAATTCTTCGCCTTTGGGCCGTACTATCAGCGCGTGTGACAGTTTCGCGCCAAACCATGAACAATCCTGATCCAATGATCAATATCATGCCAAACCAAGCTGTCAGGTCTGGCCAATCATCAAAAATTACAGCGCCCCAAAAGATCGCAATAGGCATGGCAATATATTCAAACGGTGCAACAAATGCCGCCTCACTGACCCGATAAGCCTGCGAAATCAAATATCCCCCAAACGCACTACCGGCTCCAATGACCATGAACACCAAGAGGTTTTCAGGCTTGGGCCAGATCCAGGCCCGAAATAAAAATTCGAGCGACGGATCACCGCTGCCGGCATAGCGGCCATCACCCATAAACAGACCCACCGCAACGCAGACCACCAAAAAGGTCAGTTGGATATAGATTGCCATGGTAATCGCACTCTCAGTTCCACCAATTTTACGGGTCAAAATATGCAACGTAGCATAGCCCGTTGCCGCAAACAGAGGCAAAAGCGATGCAAGCTGGAACGCCGAAGTGCCGGGGCGGACGATGACAATTACACCTAACAACCCCACCACAATCGCCGCCCAGCGAAACGGGCCAACATGTTCGCGTAAAAAAACCACCGAAAACACCGTAATCAGCAACGGGCTGACAAAGAAAACAGCCACCGCATCGGCCAATGGCATGGCAGCCAAAGCCAGAAAAAAACACATATTGGCAAAGACCACGCAGAGGCCACGACAGATATGCATCTTAAGGCGTTTGGTACGCAGAACCTTGAAGCCACCGTTAAACGGCACCACCAAGAACAATAAAATACTCATCGCAATCAGCGTTCTAACGATCACCACCTGATGCAGAGCATAGCCGCCACTGAGAAGTTTTATGCCAACATCATTTGATGAAAAACACAATACCGCGACCACAGCGCAAGCCGCAGCGATCTGATTGGCCTTGTGACCCGCACTTCCCCCCACAATACCCCTCCTCGGAGCCTCTGTCCGCGTGACCACCTGTTTGCTGTTATACCGCTGCTTTTATTGCCAAGCGCAAGGCTCGTTCTAACCCATCCAGAAAGCGTGATCGGTCGGCTTTTGTAAAGCCTTTACCACCGCCTTGTCGAAACGGATCAGCTGCGCGCAGGTCTGTCATCAAATCGCGGGTCGCCAGAACGTTGCCAATATTGGCTTGGGTCAGCATCTCACCATTGTGCTTAAGCACCTGAGCCCCGGCCTCGACACATTTTGCCGCCAGGGGAATATCTCCCGTGACCACCACGTCTCCGACCCCGGCCCGTTCGGCGATCCACATATCGGCGACATCAGGCCCATCGGGGACAATGATGGTTTCCACCAGCGGATTTTGCGACGGACGCAAGCCGCCGTTACTGACCACATACATGTGAATTTTATGGCGCGTTGCCACGCGTTCAGCCTCAACTTTCACCGGACAGGCGTCAGCATCAATATAAAGCGCCGTCATACGATCGGGATCCGCAAAAGCGCATGGGGTTGGCGGTCGATAAATCCGGCTTTGACTGCAGCCAGCATCTTGCGTTGTCCCGGGAAGGCAAGCAGACGGTCAGCCTCCTCATAACCGAGCCATTTATACCCGTCATGTTCGGCGTTCAACACAACCTCGGCATC
This sequence comes from Marinovum sp., assembly GCA_002684375.1. GTDB lineage: Bacteria > Pseudomonadota > Alphaproteobacteria > Rhodobacterales > Rhodobacteraceae > CPC320. The sequence goes on along the minus strand of NYVC01000071.1, from coordinate 16,230 downwards.
CGGTGGCACGACCCCGATAAAAACCGGTAACATCGTGATACGGTCTTTATCCGCCTCATAGAATTGCTCGCAAAAGTCACCTGACCATAATTCTGCAAGCCTCAGTCCCGTTTCCTCGGTAACTTCGCGCAGCGCGGTCTGCCAAGCCGTCTCGTTTGCCTCAATACCACCCGCGACCTGACACCAAACGCCCGCAGGCGGCCGCGTGCGGCGCAGCAACAGTATCTGGGCCAAACTCTGACGCCAGCGCAGCAGCACGACAGAAACCGCCGAGCACACTATAGGAATGTTGCCCTTAACCATTCTTGGCCATCTCGCCAGCCTGTGCAGTCTTATCCACAGGTATTTTCACCTTGAAGGCTTCGGGGATCGGCATACGGTTAAATGCATCCAGCCCAGCAATTTTATAGGCTTCGGCCAACGTCGGATAGTTAAAGGTATTCTCGACAAAGTAATCTACCGTGCCCTTCAGGTTCAGCACCGCTTGCGCGATATGGATCAATTCAGTTGCGCCCTCACCAACGATTTGCACTCCGAGCACCCGACGGGTTTTGAGGCTGACCAGCATTTTCACCATGCCGTGTTCAAGACCCATGATATTGCCGCGCGAGGTTTCGCGGAACCGGCCGATACCGACCTCATAAGGGATACCGCGCTGCTGCATATCCTGTTCTGACATGCCACAAGTGGATATTTCTGGCACAGAATAAATACCATAGGGAAACCACGGGCTTTCCTTCAAGGTCGGGGTGTCCATTGCGTGACAGGCCGCGATGCGCCCCTGTTGCAACGATGTGGACGCCAGACTGGGATGGCCGATCACATCACCGGTGGCATAGATATGCGGCACCGCGGTTTGATAGGTTGTGCGGTCAACCTCGATCCGGCCGCGATGATCGGTCTCAAGCCCTACTGCCTTTAAGTTCAATCGCGCTGTGGCCCCCAAGCGGCCGGCAGCAAACAACAACATTTCAGATCGTACGTGACGGCCATTAGCTAGGGAAACCTCGATGTGTTCACCGGCATCTTCGACCCGGTCAATGGCCGCACCAAGCCGCAGGTCAACGCCGTTTTCGCGGATTTGATGACTGAATTCACGGATCGTTTCATGGTCGACAAAATCCAGAAAACTGTCGCGCGGCTCGATCAGGGTCACCCGCACATCCAGCGCCGCAAACATAGTGGCATATTCCACCCCGATCACCCCGGCACCGACAACCGTCAGACTGCGTGGGATCGCTTGCATATCAAGAAATTCGTCACTGTCCAGAATAGTGGTGCCATTGAACGGCACCCAGTCGGGCCGAAAGGTCTTGGTGCCAGTACAGACCAGAAACCGGTCCGCGGTCATACTGGTGCTTTCGCCTGCTTCGGTCAACACTTCGACCCTGTTCGGGCCGGTGAACCTTGCCAGCCCAAAAAGCGTGTCGACATAGTTGCGGTTGAACTGATGCTCCAGCACGTCCACTTCGTAATCCAGTGTTTTGTGCAGGCGGCTTTTCAGATCGCCCGCAGCAATCTCATCCTTGACCCTATAGGAACGGCCGTAAAAGCTGCGCTCACGCCAACCGGTCAGGTTCAGCACCGTTTCGCGAAGGGTTTTCGACGGGATGGTACCGCTATGTACCGAAACACCACCCAACCGCGGCTGACGATCAATGACCAAGACTTTGCGTTTTAGCTTGCCGGCCTGTATCGCAGCCGACTTACCAGACGGACCACTGCCAATAATAATCAGGTCATAATGTACCATATTCTACTCGCTATACAGGGCCTCGGCATGGAAGGTCACATGATCCTCCATAAACGTCGAAATAAAGAAATAGCTGTGGTCATATCCCGGTTGCAAACGCAACATCGCCTGCTGGCGGCGGGTTGACACTGCTGCGGCCAAGGCTTCTGGGCACAGCAAATCAAGAAACTGATCCTTGGTGCCGGTATCAATCAGCATCGGACCGTCAAAGCCAGCCGATTGCATCATCAATGTGGCGTCATGCGGCGCCCATGTGGTCTCGTCGGTACCAAGATAGGCCCCCAGTTGTTTGCGCCCCCAGTCCGAGGCCGTTGGGTTGCAAATCGGCGCAAAGGCCGACACTGATCGAAACCGCCCCGGTAACCCCATCGCCAAGGTCAAGGCACCATGCCCTCCCATCGAATGGCCAGTGATGGCCTGACGCTCGGCATCAATGGCAAAATTGGCGCCTATCAGTGCGGGCAGTTCTTCGGCCACATAATCCCACATACGGAAATGCGGGGCCCAGGGTTTCTGTGTTGCATTAACATAAAAGCCCGCGCCCTGCCCCAGATCGTAGGCGTCATCATCGGCAACGTCTTCACCACGCGGAGATGTATCGGGAAACACCAGCGCAATGCCCTGTTCAGCGGCCCATCCCTGCGCGCCGGCTTTGACCATCGCATTCTCATGGGTACATGTCAGACCGGATAAAAACCACATCACTGGCACCGGACCGCTCTGTGCTTCGGCGGGTAAAAACAGACCAAAAGTCATATCACCACCGCAGGCCTCGGAGGCATGTGTATAGACCCCCTGCACACCCCCAAAACAACGATTTTCAGCTACTGTTTCCATCTATATCTCCTATTAAAATTTTGTTACCGACTTCTTATCCATGTAAGAGTCGACACATTCGCAAAGCCCCAACCTTCTGAAAAGCGGCAAGATAAATCGACCGCGAAGTCTTGCCACACTGGACAGCGCGAAGACCATTTTCACCTCATAGCATAACCCCTCGCGCGGTGCCATGATCTAACCATCTGACATCAACGCATTCAACCACCCTCAGCCCGGCGGGAAAACTTGTTGCGCCAATACAGCACAGACCGCTCATGTAGGCTTTTTGGCAATGGGGTCTGGCCCCAGACGCCGCCCAAAACCCAGAGGCCGCGCGCGCATCGCGGGCGCCAACCACTTAATTGAAACGCAGCGACATACACAGGGACCGCTAAGACGGGTTTTGACCCGGCACTAAACCTGCACCTATCAGGGCGATAACGACAGATAACGTAACAATGCTTATACCTGTCGAGATCAAGATAGAGGCCGACACACGCTGCGGGGCCACCCCGTAATGCTGGGAAATAATATAGACGTTTCCCGCCACCGGCAAAGCCGCAGCGGCAACCATCACACCTGCCGAATAGCGTTCGACCGAGAAAACAACAAATGCGGAAAAGGCAACACAGGCTGGGTGCAAGATCAGCTTGCAAAACGATAACCACGCCGCAACCTCGAGCCGTTCGGCCGATTTAAACGCCAACGACGCGCCAATCGCAAACAACGCGCCCGGCGTTGCCGCCCCACCCAAAATTGTGACGAAATCGTTCAACGGTGCGGGGATTGGCAATGACAGCGCCGACCAGCACAAGCCAAGCGAGATCGACACGATCATCGGGTTTTTGACCAGACCCGCAGCCGAGGTTGCGAACATCGCAAAACCGGCTTGGCCGCCGCGAGATCCTGTAACCAGCATCACCACGAGACTGCCAAAGAAAATCAAATCAACCGCCAGTACCAACATTACCGGGCCGACCGCCTTTGGGCCAAGCAGCAGAATTAACATTGGAATGCCCAAAAAGCCGACGTTCCCAATCACCGCACATTGCGCCTCGATCGCGGCTTCGGCCATCGGTTTTTGCCGCCAAAGGGCCACCGCAGTGGCCAAAGTATAAACAACCAACGTGCCCAGAAAATAGGCCAAGACAAAGGAACCGTCAAAAATCTCGCCCAGCGACATTGCAGATGAAAATCGAAACAGCATCGCAGAAAGCGCAAAGTAAAACACGAACTTGGTCAGATACGCCGTGGCCTGCTGATTAAAAAACTGGCTGCGCCCGGCGCAATACCCCAGACAGATCACGGCAAAAAACGGCAGGGTTTTCAGGAAAATGGCCAGCATGCATCGCAGGTATCACCTGCACAAGCGAGGTCAATCACATTGCGCAGAAAACACTANAATTAAAGCAACATCCCAGCCCCAATTCGCAGTGTCAGGATCGCTAAAGCGTTTGATATAAAACCAGCGCGTCAACATAGCCTTGCGTGGGATGCTTAAACGCCCCGGGCAATCGCCCGACAACATCAAACCCAGCCCGTTGCCACAGCGCCAGCGCCCGGTGATTTGTTGCNACGACAAAATTAAANTGCATCGCACGGTAACCGGTCTGNCGCGCCGCNTCTAACGCANGGTCCAGCATGGCGCGCGCCACACCCTGCCCCTGTGCTTTGGGGCTGGTGNCAAAACCACAATTGCACACATGCTTGCCACCGCCGGATTGATTGGCACAAAGATAATAGCTGCCTACCACCTGTGCGTCCTTGACCGCCACCCAGACCGAGCGGCTGGTACCGCACCAATACTCCAATGCGGCCCTGCGTGAAATCGCCGGGTCAATTGCATAGGTATCACCAGCCCGGAACACCGGTTTGAGCACAGCCCAGATCTGATGGTGATCCTCCACAGTTGCGGGGCGTATGATCAACGCAGATTTCACNACAACTCTGTGACCGAAGCCACAACCCGCCCCACCAGACCATATGACAGCGCCGCCTCGGTATTAAGCCAAAAGTCTCGTTTTGTATCTGCTTTGATCCGTGCCTCAGTTTGTCCCGTTGCCCGAGCAAACAGGGTCTCAAACCGCGACCGCATATGCCGGATTTGGTTTGCCTGAATTTCCATATCCGACGCGCTGCCACCGATNCCNCCACTGGGTTGATGTAANAAAAATCGTGTATTGGGCAAANAGTAACGATCTTTNATATCAGCCCCCACAAAGATNAACGCCCCGGCACTGGCCACCCAACCGCTGCCAATCGTACGCACCCTAGGACGGATGAATTTGATCATGTCATGTACCATATCGCCAGATTCCACATGCCCCCCNCAGGAGAACTGATAATCATATTGATCGGATCNTCACTTGTCTCAGCCAGGGCCAGCATATGCTCTGTGACGCGTTGTGCAAGTTGATGGGTGATCTCCCCGGTGAGAACAATAGTGCGACTTTGAAAAAAATGTTCTTCAATCGCACCACGTCGTGAAACCTGGTCCTGCGCCGCTTTTAAAATTGCCANAATTTGAANTCCTGTCGNTATATATTGAAAATNTAAGCTATACACTGAACNGGCCGGCAATTNTGTCAACGGCTACCNTGTTGTGTCGCGCTTTGGCCTCCGGCAGTTNGACNATGTTATNGANCNAATTTGACACCTCGCCTTTTGGCGCAAACTGCGGGAAATTCTTTTCTTNAGACNGCTGCAACAGGCCATCCGCATAGCCCCACCCCCCGCTTTTGCAGGACTCGACTCACGANAAAGAGACGCCTAGTCTNCAATAAGAACAAATCATGAACAAAATATGCCCTCACGTCGTATCCTATCTCTGTGGTTTCCCCGTCTGGGCGCTGAGCAGTTGCTGCGCAGCGCTATATGTGACCCAAACATCCCTTTTGCCGTGGTTCAGAACAAATCGCAGGCGCAGGTTTTGTTGTCTTTATCACAGGCCGCCTCGGCCGCAGGGCTGCACNCGGGGCAGCCACTTCGAGACGCACAAGCCATGTGCCACACCCTTGTGACGCGCAGTCAAAACCCGTCATCTGAAGCGCTGTTTCTCACCCGCCTGCAACGCTGGGCAGGAAAATATTCACCCTGGGTCAACGCCGTCACCCCCGATAGTCTGGTATTGGATGTGACCGGTTGTGCCCATCTGTTTGGCGGAGAGCCCGGGTTGGTCGGTCAGATCGAACAAGAGTGTGGCAAGCTGAACTTAAGTGTCCGGATCGGATTGGCCGATACGCTGGGGGCGGCTTGGGCGTTGGCGCATTATGCNGGCCACGCCACCGCCAGCCACCGCAATGGCGATGCCATCGATCAAGAGGCGCGNGCGACCCGTACCCGGGCCCGCAAACGCCGGACATATGAGCTGACCGGTGCAGCCCGGCACGCAGTAGCTGTCGATCAGGCGAGCCACAGCATCGCTCCCCCGGGGCTGGCTCATAGCCTGTTGCGCGATTTACCAGTGGCCGCATTACGATTAGACACCACTCTTATTGAACAACTTTCACGCCTCGGTTTGCGCCGCATTGGCGATCTGGCCGGTCAGCCCCGCGCCGCCTTGGCCCGTCGNTTTGGCAAGGGTTTGGTGTTGCGCTTGGATCAGGCCTTTGGCAGCGCCGCCGAGCCCGTCTCGCCGGCGGCAGCACTGTCTGTCTTTGCCATACGGCTGACACTGCCCGAACCCATCGGGCTGGAAAGCGATCTTATCGCCGCNATCAAGCGGCTTTTACCACGGCTTTGTAGCAAGCTGGCAGCCGAAAACCGCGGCGCACGGCAACTGCGTTTGCAAGCCTANCGCTGTGACCAAACCATGCAATGCTTTGATATCGGTCTGGCCCGCGCCAGCAGTGACCCCGAGCGGATACACCCGCTTTTGNTGATGAAACTTGCCAAAATTGATGCCGGTTTCGGTATTGATATGCTGCGCCTCGAAGCCACGCAAACCGAGCCGCTGCAACCACATCAACAACACCAGCCTCTTGACAGCCTATCCACCCCCACTGCGGCCGCGGCTGCGACCATACCACAAACCGTGGCCATCGAGGATTTGATTGGTCGGATTGGCGCGCGTATTGGCCTTGACCACATCACCCGTCGTCATCCCGGCGACAGCCACATTCCAGAGAAATCCGCACTGACCCTCGCGGCGGCATGGTCGGAACCCGCAGGCGAATGGCCCCTCTGCTCCGCCCCCCGCCCGCTGATACTGTGGTCACCAGAGCCGGTCACCGCACCCGACACACCCACGCCTCCGGCTCAGTTTCGCTGGCGTGGTCGCAACCTGATCACCCTGCAAGCCACAGGGCCCGAACGCCTTGCACCCGAATGGTGGCTGGATGATCCCAACTGGCGGTCAGGCGTACGCGACTATTGGTGTCTCACCACACAGACAGGCGACCGGCTTTGGTTGTTTTATGCCCATGGCGCAAGCCTCTCAGCCGGATGGTTTACCCATGGCAGTTTTGCCTGAAAGCACCGCGCCACAGCCGAATTGAGGCTCCCACCCACAAACGGGCAGACAAAGTCAACGCGCAGATACCATCAAGCTGCAGCCCTGAGGATAGACAGGAAAAACTTTTGACTATTCCCGCCGCATGATTGCAAGCGTTTCCGGCTTTTCAACCAGACTAAACTCAGCAACCACAGTCCGAACGCTCGGCGCAAACCTTCATTTATCAACCTGTGATCCCTGCGGCGGGCGCCTTGGATAAGCCCAAACTGAGGTTGGTCAAAATCACAGCAGATCGTTGAGGCATCCGCGCCTGAGTTTATGTTTTTTCTCTGCATGCACGCACCAAAGGCGCATCAAAATGACCACTGAGGTTATCTTCGCATCACAAGCCTAAAAACACACCGTCCTCATACTGGTGCCTGCCACGATCACAGCCCCTCTGTGATCTTACCGCCCCATGATCAGGGCGCGGTCGCAACGCAATCAAACCTTTGGCAGATTTACCAAAAGACTGAGCACCGCACTATCAGCCGTTTGAACCGTGAAATTTCAGGCATGCTTGCCTCTATCGACCCACCGACACATACGCTTCAAAGCCTGCTTTTTTAGCCTCATCTGCCGCATATATATTGCGCAGATCCGCCAGACGGGACGTGGACATCCCCTGTGAAAGACGCCCCAAATCAAGCGCCCTGAACTCATTCCACTCGGTCAGGATAACCACCAAATCTGCGCCCTGAGCTGCCTGATAAACGTCTTCACACCACACCACGCCAGGCAAAAGCGCTTTGCCTTCGTGATGGCCTTGTGGATCAACAACCCGAACCTTGGCACCAGCCCCGATCATTGCCGGCACGAGGGTCAGAGACGGCGCCTCGCGCATGTCATCAGTATTCGGTTTGAAAGTCACACCCAGTACAACGATCGTTTTGGTGTTAAAGCTGCCCTCGCAGATGTCTAATAACTTGTCGATCATACGACGTTTGATCTGTTCATTGACCGCAATCACCGTCTCGGTAATGCGCATCGGCACCGCGTTCTCTTGACCAATCCGCGACAGTGCTTTGGTATCTTTTGGAAAGCACGAGCCCCCATAGCCCGGACCGGCATGCAAAAACTTGTTACCGATACGATTGTCCATGCCCATGCCGCGCGCCACCTCTTTCACATCGGCCCCAACTTTTTCGCACAATGCCGCAATTTCATTGATGAAAGTGACCTTTGTCGCCAGAAAAGCATTGGCGGCATATTTGATCATCTCTGCACTTTCCAAATCCGTAGTCACGAAAGGAAAATCGCGCAGATACAGAGGCCTGTAAACGTTTTTCATCACGTCAGCTGCGCGGTCACTCTGCACGCCAACGACAACGCGGTCAGGCTTCATAAAGTCTTCGATCGCAGCTCCTTCGCGCATAAATTCCGGGTTAGAGGCTACATCAAACTCCAGCGCCGGGTTTGCGTTTGCCACGCGATCCCAAACCCGCCGATTGGTCCCAACAGGCACTGTAGATTTCGTAACAATCACAAGATATCCGCGCGCTGCCAAGGCAATTTCCTCGACAGCAGCAAATACATAATCCAGGTCAGCATGCCCCTCACCACGACGCGTCGGTGTCCCAACCGAAATAAAAACCGCATCTGCGCCATCGATTGCACTCGACAAATCGACGGTGAAAGACAGCCGCCCCGCCTGAATATTTTTTGTCATCAATACTTCAAGCCCCGGTTCNAAAATTGGCACCTCACCACGGTTCAGTCGCATNATTTTATCGGGATCTTTATCGANACAGATTACATCATGCCCAAAGTCAGAAAAACAGACCCCGGATACCAGCCCNACATAACCGGCGCCAACCATAACAATCTTCATCTCGCGCCCCTTATTTCGCCCCACAAATCAGCGTTTGGTAAATGCCGAAGATACCACAGCTGTCAAACGAAATGCCTATAATGCCCTANATCATCCGACAATGCCTGATAGGTCGGGTCATTTGAAATCAGCGGCACCACACTTTGCAATCCGCAACTTGCCAAAATCCCAATGCATTCAGAACCACCCCACATTTAATGCAATCGGGCGGACCCTGAATCAAGCCCGCCCACGTAAATCATTGGCAAATCACCCAGAAGCCCCGGCCCGATCAAACAGAATTCGTTTGTTTAGATGCCCCGCTTCAGTTTAGCGGTATGTTACCGTATCTCCGTCGCCCGCCTTTACCCGCGACGCTGCGTAGATCATATCCCGCATCGTCACTTGTCCAATCATNTGGCCATCCCGGGTTACATTAATCGCCTCTTTTTCAGAAGCAGCCAGATCATTCATCGCCTGCTCCAGCGTCAGCGTGCTGTCNAAGACAATGCCATCCACGCTGGGTTCATTATGCGAGAGCGTCCCAAGTGTCAGAACACGAGCGCGATTGATATCCTTGGTGAAATCGGCCACGTACTCATCTGNCGGGTTTAACACAATATCCTGAGACGATCCCTGCTGCACCAGATTACCATCCCGCAGGATAGCAATGTCATCACCAATCCGCAGNGCCTCATCAAGGTCATGGGTGATGAAGACGATGGTCTTGTGCAATTCCGATTGCAGATCCAGCAAGATACCCTGCATGTCGGCGCGAATTAACGGGTCCAGNGCCGAGAAAGCCTCGTCCATCAGCAAGATATCAGCATCGGTGGCCAGCGCACGCGCCAGCCCCACGCGCTGCTGCATACCACCTGACAATTGGGCCGGAAAGCGGTCTTCAAAGCCCCCCAAGCCAACCCGCTCNAACCAATGGCTGGCGCGTTTCTCGGCTTCGCTTTGCTCGATCCCCTGCATCGAGAGCCCATAGGTGGTATTCGCCAGAACCGTCCGATGCGGCAGCAGTGCAAATTTTTGGAACACCATCGAAGCATCAAACCGGCGGAAATGCAGCAACTCGGCGTCTGACATAGACAGCACATCCTTGCCATCGATCATAATCTCACCCGTGGTGGGTTCAATCAGGCGATTGATATGGCGGATCAAGGTCGATTTTCCAGACCCTGACAAGCCCATAATTACCTGAATGCGTCCTGCAAAAATATCAATATTGATATTCTGCAGGCCCAGCACGTGGCCGTGTTTTTCCAGCAGTTCGGTTTTGCCAACACCGTTGCGCACTTTGTCCACATGCGCCGCACCATTGGCGCCAAAGATCTTATAAAGATCGCTTATCTTGATTTTAAGATCAGGCACCATGCTCTCCTTCGCGGTGTTTCTGCAGGCGCTTGCCAAAGGCTTGGGATACGCGATCAAAAATAATGGCAATCGCCACAATGGCCAGACCATTCATCACGCCNAGCGCCAGATATTGGTTTGAGACTGCCCGCAAAACCGGCACACCAAGACCCGGCACACCAATCATCGCAGCAATCACCACCATCGACAGTGCCATCATGATAGTTTGGTTCACACCGGCAAAGATATTTGGAAGCGCCAAAGGTATCTGAACCTGAAATAGTTTCTGCCTGTAACTGGATCCAAAGGCATCTGCAGCTTCAAGTACCTCTTTATCAACCAGACGAATGCCAAGGTTNGTCAGGCGCACAATTGGCGGAATGGCATAGATCATAACCGCCAGGAGACCCGGCACCTTACCGATGCCAAGCAGCATCACCACCGGAATAAGATAGACGAAAGACGGAATGGTTTGCATGATGTCAAGAACCGGCAAAATCATCGCCTGCACTCGGTCGCTGCGCGCCATTAAAATGCCGATAGGAATTCCGATTGCGATGCACAATAGCGTCGCCACTGATACAATCGCCAGCGTCGCCATTGTGTCTTCCCACATATCGAGCCAGCCGATAAAAAGAAAGGCCAACACTGTACCTACAACCATTTTCCAACTGCGCGAGCCCCACCAGGACAAAGCCCCAAGAATGACCAGAATTAAAGGCCAGGGTGTTTCAATCAAAAGGTCCTGAAACCACTTGAGAAACATCAAAAGAGGATGAAAGAAATTCTCGATTGCTTCACCGTATCCCCGCGAGAACTCTCTGAAAGTGCCATCAATACCTTTTTTAAGTTCGCGCAAGACTTCCCGCGGCAGTTGCGGCGGGTCGGTCAAAGTAACCTTGCTCCAATCAATAAGGGCCATCCGTCATTCCATTTCAAATCAATAAGAAAACCAGCCAGAAAAAATCTGGCTGGNTACGTTGCTTTTTTTGAAAAGCTTAAAGTGCTTCTGCAATTTTTTTACCGACCGAGTATGAAACCCACTCACCCCAAACATCTTCATGCTTGAGCAGAAATTCAATCGCTGCATCTTCACCACCGGCTTGCTCGTCCCCCATGTAGACCAACATCGCGTTCATAACGGGCCCGGGAAAAATGCGCTTGGACAGGTAGTCCAATGCAATACCGCCTTGTTGTTTAAGACTATCGGTAACCACAGTGTGAACCTCAGATTTCGTCCAGGCGCTTGGCTGTGGATCGGCACAGTCCTGCTCAGCTTTCACAATGCAGCCATCCCAGTTTTCAGAGCCGCCGAATGGTACACCAAAGTCCACTGGCACAAGACCGTATTTGCCAACCATCGCAGTTGGCGACCAGTAATAACCTAACCAGTTTTCGCCGCGATCACCCGCTTTGGCGATGGAACCATCAAGGCCAGCAGCCGAACCGGGATCAACCAGTTTCCAGCCCTTAGCTTCCATGTCGAATGCCCGGAACAAATTAGCATTTGCCAACTGACAGCCCCAACCCGCAGGACAGCCAACAAAGGCGCCTTTGCTGGGATCTTCCACATCTGGGAACAGGTCCGGACGCTCGAGAATTTTGACAACAGTGTCAAGCTCAGGGTGCGCTTCTGCAAACGACGGTGTCACCCACCAGCCTTCACCCAACTGCGTAATTGGTCCGGCAACGGCCGAGTGCAAACGCCCTTCATCCATAGCTGCAAACAGTGGCTCACGCACCGCATTGATCCAAAGTTCGGCAGCCACATCAGGCTGGCCTTTTTCGTTCATCGAGGCAAACGTTGTCATTGTCGCACCGGCAACCAGTTCAACGTCACAGCCATAACCATTTTCCAGAATGAATTTGTCGACATTGGCCATCAATTCAGCCGATGCCCAGTTCATTTCTGCCATTTGCACATCGCCACATTCCGCAAAGGCGGCGGTGCTTAGCGCGGCGAAGGTCGTCGCGGTTGCGAGACCTTTCACAATCAATTTCTTCATAGTTCTCTCCCAAAGTTAACTTAAACTTACGATTCTTTTCCCGGTATCACCTTAGTGCACGACACAGAGTTTACACATATTTACCTCTCGGTCTACCACGTCTGGCGTTCTTAGTGCGGTGGGCACAATACCTTTTTTGCGGCCGCTACCAAATGACGGTACCGAAACGCTCCAACAGGTGGACAGCCCCAACCGACCCGCTCCGGCAAAAAAGCGACGCGGCATGTCGCTTTTGACCTCCTAAGGTTGAATGAACCTTCAGAGCCAAACTTTCAACCCGAAACCTTGAATCACCGATTGCTAAACCAGAAGGCAGGCTAACAAAAATGCGCTCAAGTCGTTTCTTTTTAAAGAGGAGCACGTGGCAGATGGACATCCACCAAAAAGCACTGTTGTCAAAACTTGTGGCGCAGGCCCAAACGGGTCTACCTCGCCCGACCGGAATGGGCAGGTCGATAACTGGAGATCAATTGACGCGCGCTCTGACCCCGAATCTGCATATCCCGGGCCTGCCAATTCAAAACCATCGTTTCCCAGGCCCTGCGATAACCGGAAACCTTTTGGGCAACCTGTCCCATACGACCGGTCTTAAAATGGCCAGTCTTATCGCCCTTTTACAATCTGTTCCACGCATGGAGCCACCACAGGGGGTATACCCGACCACCAAACATGAAGCCATCGCCGTTCTGCGGATGCTCTTACAAGATGCGGCAACCCACAAACCGCAAACAGATCTACCGCAATTGACCCTATCGAAACACCAGACCTTGCACCCGCCACGCTCGGTTGGTGGTCGCGGGGCCACCGCCAAATCCGCCCTGACCAGCGCGGTGAATATGTCTGTTATCTCGCTCTATCTCGACAACAAAATCGGCATCAACCGACTTCTGCAAATTTTGGATTACCTGATCAAAAAACAAAATATCGATCCTAGGCAACAGCCTTTGCAAAACAATTTTATGCCAGCCACGCTGACCCCTCACAGCGCGTCTATGTTTCCCTTTCACGCCCTTTTGAACAAGCGCCGCCGCCGACGCGCCAAAGCAAAAAAACGCGCCCGCTAGCCTTCTATAATTTGTGCGGCATTGCCCTTGGCATGCCATTTTGACATTGCTGAGCAAAACAAGCTGCAAACACCGGTCTCCGGCTTAACAGGGCATGAAATCATCAATAAAATCCTGCACCACGCGATCGAGATCAGTATCGGCTGGAAAACCCAAACGTTCGGCACGCGCGGCATCAATCTGGCTCGGCCAGCCTTGAATAATTTTGGCAACAACAGGATCGTGCGACATGGTGATCTTGCCCAAAACAAGGTTATTGCGCTGTGCTACCTCTTTGAGGGTTTCTATCATCTCATGCACGGTGTGCCCCTGATTGCGGAGAAAAACCGCCCGGTCGTCGCCAAGAACATCTGCCGGCAATTCGGCCAAATGAATAAAACTCTGCACACAACTGCGATAGCCCAGCAATGGCAGCAGGGTCTGTGGTGGCACCGGAACCGCAAAATCTTCACCATTTAGGGGCTCACGAAAGACCCCGCTGCAAAAACTGGAGGCAGCGGCATTGGGCCTACCCGGCCTGACAATAATATGAGGCAATCGCGCCGAGCGGCCATCGATAAAGCCTTTACGGCTATAATCGTTGATCAGCAGCTCGCCAATAGTTTTTGTCATACCATAGGTGGTCTGGGAGGTCTGTTTTGTCAGATCGCTCACGATGCCTGGCATGGATTGGCCGCCAAACACTGCGGTTGAGCTGGCAAACACCACACGCGGCCCCCCGGCCCGGGCCCGCGCCGCCTCTAATATGTTAAGGGTGCCCGTTAAATTCACCCGGATCGCCAGATCAAAATCGGCCTCTCCCCCTGCGCTGACAATCGAGGCCAAGTGAAAGACTACAATATCATCGCGGTCGACCAGCTTTCCGACCGTATCACGGTCAGAAATATCGCCCGCCACAAAAGATACTCTTTCGTCCAGTCCCTCCGGTCGGGTTGGGGGCACAGCGGTATCATATAACACGATGCAGTCAATCGCCTGTTGGGAATCCCGTCCAAGCGACAAATGCGATTTTGCGCATAATTGCCGCGCCAGCGTAAGCCCCAGAAACCCCGCCCCTCCAGTGATCAGCACTTTCATTCCACGGCTCCACAACAGATCAATATATTTGAGTCACAGTTCACACATCATAAAACCGGTTTGCAAGGCAATTGCACAAAGGGCGGATCAGAATAGGCGAAATGCATAAGTCCGTTCGGGGTCCGAGGCCAATTTGCGGTAGAGACCGACCTGGAACCGGCTTGAGATAAAGTTTTACGGTTTTTGCTGGATATAATGAGGTCAGTTATTAAATTTAACCAGTCCTGCGCCTGTCGCCTCAATTCTCATGGTTTACACTCATCCCGTGTTCAAAAATACATAGAATGTCCAGCCTTGGGTAAAGCAATAGAAAAATCTTGGGGTCCAGAAACATCATATCTTGGTGTACGGGACCAAGACAATCCGGCGTTGGGTTAGTATTATCAAACGTCACNGAGCGTACCGCATGCTCTTCCCGAAACTCAAGTGATCGAGGGTACAGCGTGGAATGGTCCGGAATTCCGCACGCATTTTTAGATTTAGGTATTTGGATATTTATCGGAGATAACTCTTCGTANATTTGACCTGAACTGGCAGCAATTTCAAGCAGGATCGTCTATTTTNAANTTTGNACTNTTTGATGGATTTCATGGAACTGAGCCCGGGGNTAGCGCCGGCACCAAAGAGCTTTGCANNATACTTCTTGAGCGCGTTTACGAAGACATTCGNNCAAAATGAACCGGGTCAAGANCCAATACCTNTTTTATTATTATCAAANTCNGAACTTTAGNTGGGAAAGCGTTCTGAGTTTTTNGTAATTGACCTATACGAAGCTCGACATCAAGCCCAATACGCGCGGCATTTAACTGCCTGAAATCAATATTTTTTCTAAAGTACAGGCGGTATTTCACGGTTTAAACTAAGGTCTCGGGCTGAAATCCGACTGCCGACACCCAGAGCGCCAGCCGTCAAGAAGCTTGGGTATGTTAACCGTCACTCCCGCTTCAGACTGCACCTCGATATCATAGCACCGACCGATATGGACGCTGTGAAAATCCCGCGCGGCACTGCCAAGCAGGCGGTCGCCCCGCGCAACCTCGCGCCGGGTCAGTTCTTCAAGGCTACAATGCACGCCAATGAAATATACATTGAAGGGCTTCAAAAGTTCGATAAGTGTCTCGCACCAGCCCTCATTCTCCAGGATGTGTTCGACAATCAAATCGTTTCCAGCCTCCGCACAGGCGGCCAGCGTCGCATGAAAGCCGGCGAAAAACCGTCCCCTCAGATCAGACCAGCGGAAATCTCGTCGCGCGATACGCGCCATAGGCAGCACCCCGGAATCCCTAAAGTGGTCAATTGAAAGATGCCAAAAGGGGTTTTCTATTCTGTCTTGCAATGCGCGGGCAAGAACAGTTTTTCCACTGCTTGACGCCCCATTCAGCAAAATGATCCGGCCGGGCGTGCTCTTTTTGCCAGTGCTCAAGCCTTGCCGTTCAACATCTTCCATAAGGCCCTACCCTTTGGACAGTAAACACGATTAAATAGTGCAATGGTATCGTAAAATAGCTCACTGCTCAATCCAGAGCATGATCAAAACTGCCATTTTGGCTTGCTACATGCGATAGGTCAGGCGCAAAGGTCATCATAGAAAACGCTTGCATATCTGATCTCACGGATCTGCCATAAATGACCCCATCGTAAAGCTATGCAAACCAACTGAAGTTTCTTCAAAAAACCTCTTGTGAATAGGCAGAGTGTGACTGTATACGCATCGGCGGAGACGTGGCCGAGTGGTCGAAGGCGCTCCCCTGCTAAGGGAGTAGGCGAGGAATCGTCTCGAGGGTTCGAATCCCTTCGTCTCCGCCATTAACCCCTGTTTTTATTGCATATATCCAATTTTATTTGCTTTG
>NYVC01000070.1 GCA_002684375.1 Marinovum sp. | reverse complement strand
ACGAGGCATGGCGGGGCAATCAGCACCCCACACCGCCGCCGAAAACGCCGGATACGCCTGATGCGCCGGATACGTGACCAACAGCGGCCCCCACCCGCCAGTCTTTCAACAGGCCAGCCGGTTAACCCGCCCGTAGTTTAATTGGCCAGTTTTATAATTCGCCAGTGGTGTAATTCGCCAGTGGTTTATTTGGCCAGCATTTTCGCAATGCCAAAGATCACCGCGCCATACAGCAGCGGCAACACCGCATAGCTCAGCGGCAGCGTCATCTCGGCCGGCGCATAGCTTTGTAGCGTGATCGCTATGCCCAACAAACACCCGCTCAGCCCGCTGAGCAGACCGCCGATGCCCATCGCCTGCCACCGGTTGTGCGGCGAGGCCGCAACAAAACACACCGTCCCAATACCAACATACAGCACCGACATCAGATCAATCACATTCACATCTGCGCGCAGCGCCGCCATAATCGGCAACAGCGCAAACACCAGACCGGCAAGAATTTTAACAACCATAGACCATCCCCATTTTTTTGCTGAAAAAACACTAGGATGGGAAAAAGTGCAAAGCAAATTTTCATTATTAAACGATAACTTTTGACTATGAGTGCAGGCGCATTGGCGACAGCATCCGGCGCCGATTAAGAATCTCAAACAGCCCCGTGCGCAACAGCAATGGTGGCGGTGGCGAAAGCCGCATCTCTGCCCCCTACCCTCGGCAAAAGAACTGGTGCATAAAGCCCATAGCACCGATTCAAAGACCAACAGGAGATTTCTGATGCACGATATCCGCGCCATTCGTGACACCCCCGCCGCTTTTGATGCAGGCCTCGCCCGCCGGGGCGATGCACCACTGTCTGCGACACTGTTGGCCCAAGACGAGGCGCGGCGCAGCAAAATCACCGCCGCCGAAACCGCGCAGGCCGAACAGAACAAAGCCAGCAAATTGGTCGGCGCCGCCAAAGCCAGTGGCGACGAAGCCGAATTCACCCGCCTGCGCGCGCTGGTGGCCGAGAAAAAAGCCGAGGTTGCGCGCCTGCACGACGAGGCCAAAGCCGAAGACGCCACGCTCACCGATATGCTGGCGGTTATCCCCAACCTGCCCGCCGATGACGTGCCCGACGGGGCCGATGAGGACGACAATCTTGAGATTGCCAAATGGGGCACACCACCGGCGTTCGACTTTGAGCCGCGCGAACATTATGAAATCAGCTCGGTTGCCGCACAGCTGAATTTCGATCTCGGGGCCAAACTGTCAGGATCGCGGTTTGTGGTGCTGTCGGGGGCCGTGGCGCGGCTGCATCGGGCACTGGCGCAATTTATGATCGACACCCATGTGGATAAAAATGGCCTGACCGAAACCAACACCCCGGTGCTGGTGCGCGACGAGGCGATGTATGGCACCGACAAGCTGCCCAAGTTTGGCGAGGACAGCTATCAAACCACCAATGGCTGGTGGCTGGTGCCCACCTCAGAGGTGCCGCTGACTTATTCGGTGGCTGGGGATGTTTTGGACGAGGCCGCTCTGCCGATCCGGATGACCGCGCATACGCTGTGCTTTCGCTCTGAGGCCGGCAGTGCCGGACGCGATACCGCCGGGATGCTGCGCCAGCACCAATTTGAAAAAGTCGAAATGGTCTCGGTGACCCATCCCGATGCGTCTGACGGTGAGCAAAAGCGCATGCTGCGCTGTGCCGAAGATCTGCTTGAGCAATTGGGCGTGCCCTACCGCACCGTGCTTTTGTGCACCGGTGACATGGGCTTTGGCGCGCGCCGCACCTATGACATCGAGGCGTGGTTGCCCGGCCAGAACGCCTATCGCGAAATCAGTTCCGTCTCGACCACGGGTGATTTTCAGGCCAGACGGATGAACGCCCGCTTTAAACCCGCCGACGGGGGCAAACCCGAATATGTGCACACGCTGAACGGCTCGGGTCTGGCGGTAGGACGCTGTTTGATCGCAGTGTTAGAAAACGGCCAGCAAGCAGACGGGTCCGTACAATTGCCAGCGGTTCTGCACGCATATCTTGGGGGAAAATCCCAAATTACCACTGCGGGGGTACTGGCCTGAGCACCAGCAACAACAGGGGAAAGTGATGCAGCATAGGGCAGATGACAATGCGCAACAGCCGCTTGCCTCGGTTCTGGACACGATGCAGCAGACCCCTTTGGTGCGTCTTGACCGGCTGACCCGCGCCTATGGGGTCAGCGGCACCATCTTGGCCAAGCTGGATTATTTGCTGCCGGGGTTTTCCAAAAAAGACCGCGCGGCCAAAGGCGTGATCGAGGCCGCCGAAGCCGCCGGCCAACTGGCACCAAACCAGACCGTGGTCGAGTTGACCTCTGGCAATATGGGCACAGGCCTCGCCATTGTTTGTGCCATCAAAGGATACAAGTTTGTTGCGGTGATGTCGCAGGGCAATTCACCTGAACGCGCGCGCATGATGCGTGCCTTGGGCGCCGAAGTGGTTTTGGTAGCCCAATGCGCAGGGGCTGTGGCCGGGCAAGTTTCGGGGGCAGATCTGGCGCTGGTCGAAGACGTGGCCCAGAAAATCACCGCCGAGCGCGGCGCATTTCGCGCCGATCAGTTTAAACTTGAGGGCAATTGGCGGGCACATTTTGACGGGACCGGTCCAGAAATTTACTTACAGAGTGGCGGTGAACTAGATGGTTTTGTTGATTTTATTGGATCAGGCGGCACCTATGCAGGTGTGACCCGGGCACTCAAGCAGCGTGACCCAGACATTCGCTGCTTTGTTGTTGAGCCCGAAGGCGCGGCGCTGCAAGCCGGTCAACCGGTTACCCACCCCGCGCATCCAATACAAGGCGGCGGCTATAGCATTAAAAACCTTCAATTTTTAATCGATACGCCGGTGGATGGCTATATCCAGATCTCAGGGCAGACCGCCCGACAGATTACTCGCGATCTGGCCGCCAAAGAGGGCATTTTTGGTGGTTTTTCCGGCGGTGCCAATGTCGCCGCAGCGCTGCAACTGCTGCAAAACGACATGAGGGGTAAGACCATTGCGGCGGTGATTTGTGACTCAGGGTTGAAATATTTATCCACAGATTTATGGACTTAACAAAAAACATTAACCTAGATTAATCGCTATTTATCATGTGCCCGAGGCGACAGATGTTTGCGTAGTTTCGACGGCGCCGCCTTAGTTTTGCCCTTATAAGGGTTCTTATCTGATTGTGAGCGCATGGTCAGTCGCACCGGCGTTCCCGGCATATCAAAGTCGACCCGTAAGCCATTAACAAGATAACGAGAATAGCTTTCCGGTACTTTGTCTGGATGCGAACACATTACCACAAAGCCCGGCGGCCGAGTTTTGGCCTGGGTCATATAACGCAGCTTAATCCGGCGTCCACCTGGTGCTGGGGGCGGATGCGCTTCAACCATACCCGCCAGCCAACGGTTCAGCTGTGCGGTGGTCACCCGGCGGTTCCACACATCATAAGCTTTCTCTACGGCACTCCGCAGCCGATCGAGGCCTTTGCCAGTTTTCGCCGAGACCGTCACCAGCGGGGCACCCCGCAGCTGTGGCAGCAACCGCTCAAACGATTCGCGCAAATCGCGCAGTTTATTTTGCTTGTCGTCCTCTATGTCCCATTTATTGACCGCCACGACCACAGCCCGCCCCTCGCGCTCGGCCAAATCGGCAATCCGCAAATCCTGTTGCTCGAACGGAATCGCAGCATCTAACAGCACAATCACCACTTCGGCAAACTTCACCGCCCGCAACCCGTCACCAACAGAGAGCTTTTCAAGCTTGTCCTGCACTTTGGCTTTTTTGCGCATACCCGCTGTATCAAAAATGCGCACCGGCATTTCATCCCACTCCAGACGCAGCGATATGGCATCGCGGGTGATGCCGGCCTCGGGGCCCGTCAACAACCGGTCTTCCCCAAGTATTTCGTTGATCAGCGTTGATTTTCCGGCATTGGGACGCCCAACCACGGCGACCTGTAGCGGCCGGTCACCAGTGGGTTTGCGCGGTCCCTCTTCGTCGTCTTCGCTAACATCAACGTCGGTCAACGGCGTCTCGACAGTCCGCGTTCGTTTAAAATCATCCGCAAGAGGCATTAACGCCGCGTGCAGATCGCTCATACCCTCGCCATGCTCGGCCGAGATACGCAAAGGCTCTCCCAATCCCAAATTCCACGCCTCAATCACGCCCGCATCCGCCACAGCGCCCTCAGCTTTGTTTGCAGCAAGAAAGACATGTTTAGCCCGTTTGCGCAGAATGTCCGCAAACACCTCGTCGGTCGAGGTCACGCCGACCCGAGCGTCCACCATAAACAGACAAATATCTGCCATATCCACTGCCCGCTCGGTCAACCGACGCATCCGGCCCTGCAGGCTTTCGTCAGTGACCTCTTCCAGACCAGCGGTGTCAATCACCGTAAAGCGCAAATCGGCAAGCCGCGCCTCTCCTTCGCGCAGATCGCGGGTCACGCCGGGTTGATCATCCACAAGCGCAAGTCTTTTGCCGACAAGACGGTTAAACAGCGTAGACTTGCCCACATTCGGGCGCCCCACGATGGCAAGGGTAAAGGACATTCAAACACTCCAAATGTGTCAGCGTGTGGACCTACAGCAATTAAGCATCAACGGAAAGCGTGCAATTCACCTTTGCCCGACACGATGTACATTGTGCCATCCACAAGAATTGGTGAGGTTGTTGCTCCATCCGGGATCGGCAAGCTGCGCAGCAGGGCCCCAGAGACAGGGTCAAACAACCGCAACAGCCCATCGTCAGANGCGATGACCAGCTGCCCCCCTGCCAGCACAGGGCCATAATGTGCAAAAATCCGCACGCTGCGTTTTGGATTATATTTAGTGAAGTAAGGCAAATCAACCGACCACACTATCCGCCCATCTTTAGCCCGAACCCGCATCAGTTTGTTGTTGTCAGACACGAAAAATAACGACCCACCCACAGGCCACACCGGACCTAAAGCCCCCTCTTGAAGTGTCCAACGCCGCTTGCCGCTAGAAATATCCAAAGCCACCAAGCGTCCAGAGTGACTGCCGACATAAACGGTATCGTCTACTACGACCGGATCGCTGGTGACGTCATTTATGGTCGCGGCTGCAACCCCAACACGCTTGCCTGACATCAGATTGGACCAATATCTCAGGCCACCTTTACGGAAGACGCTGAATATTTCACCACTCGCTAGGGCAAAGACGACGAATTTGTTAGTCACAGCCGGTGCCGCCCCACCATCAACGCCTGCAGCCGAACTGGTCGCGGCATCGACTTCCCAGCGCATACGTCCCGTGTCTGCCTCAAGCGCAACTGCTGTGCCGTCGCCAGCCACCACATAAACCACGCCATCATAAACAGACGGCGTGCCGGTGCCACCGGCGTTGAGGTCATGCACCCAAACAGGCAGACCAGTTTTCGGGTCTAGAGCGGTCAATGTTCCATAACCGCTGGTGACAAAAAGCTTGTTTTCGCCAAAGGCCAAGCCGCCACCGCCAGCGTCACCAACTCCATCGCGGGCCGGTGTCAGATCATACGTCCAAAGGGTTTGTCCTTCGCTTGACGTCGCAGTGACCAGCGCGTGGGCATCGAGCGTAAACACCCGATCTTGGGCTGCGACCGGGTCAGCATTGATCCGGTGCCGCCGGCTGTCACCCTCCCCAATCGGGGCCGACCATTGCAGGGAAAACTCTGGGTTCAGTGCCGCGTGCGTCGTACGATATTTCGGCGTACCTATCCTGTGGGACCAACTGGCCGACCGTGTTGCTTTGGGCAGGGCAATTGCCGTGGGGCCTAAGGGCGCTTCACGCCGGGCTTGACCTGCATCATTGAGGATACTGCGTACCGATTGTCGCTCGCCGGGAAGTATCTCAAGATCACTGCACCCCAGCAGCGCTACCGCCGACATCAAAATCAAAGCTTTTTTGGGCCAGCGACCCATGGTGCCGCCCGCGCCTCGCTCAGACAGGTTGTCCCATAAGGTTCTGTGCGCGGCCAAACAAATCATCTCAGCCACCCGTTGGGGTATCACCGGGCTTTGCCCCGAGCGCAGTGATTAATTGTGTCACGCGACGGCGTACACCCGGTGTAATTTCTGAATCCTCAAGCAGTCGTTGCAGCCGTACAAGCGCCCCACCCACATCATTTGCCCCGATGTCAAGCAGCGCCAACTGCTCTTCGGACAGAACACGCAGGGCAGAACCCGAGGAGATTAAATCCTCAAAGCCGTTGCGCCGTGTCTCGACGCTCTGGCCTGCGTCAGCAATTACCAAAGACTTAAACTCGGCGATCTGACGGTAAATCAACGGCAAAGCTTCGTTGCTTTGAACGGCTGTCAATTGCGCGACGGCTTCATCTCCGCGATCATCTGACGCCAATTGTGCAGCACTCAACAGTTGCACGATTGCCGATGCTTGGGTCACCTCGATTTCTTGCAGGGCCGCAGCCCGCGCGGACGCCGTTTCCAAATTCAGAGCCGCAACAATCGCATCNCCCATAGCTTCGGCCTGCGCCTGCTCCTGCGAGGCGCGCCATTCATTCCACGCCGCACCGCCAACCAGCAGCAATACCGCCGCAACCGCGATCCACCCATAGCGACGGAACAGATTAAACATCCGGTCCCGCCGGACTTCTTCGTTAACTTCGTCGATAAAACTATCCGTGTCGCTCATTGGGTTTTTCCTCTGTGATGCCCTCTCTTAACCTGAAGCTCGCGGCCTGCCAAGGGCTTGCAACATTCCTGAGCACGATCTTGATCCCACCCTAGAATAGCTTATATCTGCCAAGGGCTTTGGTTTTCTGCGTCCAACGCTCATGAGCTGGCACAAGTTCGTAATCAGCGCCCTGTATTCTTGGTCGAGAAAGGCACTTATGAAATTTATCTCGGTTATTTCAGCACTTTTCGTGGCACTCTCATTGTACATTTTGGTGTTCGAGCGCGCCGCTCTTAAAAGTTTCGCGGCAAACGGCGACTTGGACGCTCTGGTCTCTGCAATCTCATCGCCCGAGTTCACTCTCGAACAACAGCCACAAANAGAGCAGTCAGAGCTCGGCAAAACCGCCGATGTGACCCTCGCTGCTATGCCGTCCGATAGTGGCGCCATCGTAACGTCAGATCCAGACACACAATCTGAACCGCCCATCGGAGTGGGCACTGATGACGCCGATCACAGCGGGTCGATACCTGCAAAAACGGTAAATGAAATGGATAACGAACCACAGCCGGTAAAGGTGGTCGCGCTGCTGTCGGAGGCGCGACTGGTCGACACCGCGGTTGTGTTGCGTGGACGGACCGAGGCGGCACGCCAAGTAGATGTAATGGCCGAGACCTCAGGTAAAGTAGTGTCTGTGCCGTTGCGCAAAGGACGCATGGTGAGCAAGGGGCAAGAACTGTGCAAACTCGACCCCGGAACACGGATGGCGACCCTTTCCGACGCACGCGCACGCCTCGCCGAAGCTTTGGCGCGCGTCCCCGAAGCCAGAGCACACCAAGAAGAGGCGCAAGCCCGCCTTGATGAAGCNAAAATCAATAATAATGCCGCACTAAAACTGTCACAGGGCGGCTATGCGACAGAGACGCGCGTGGCCACGACACAAGCGGGTGTCCGAGCCGGGGAAGCCGCCGTTCAGGCGGCAAAGTCCGGTTTGGAAAGCGCGCGCGCCGGCATTCAGTCAGCAGAAGCAAGCGTCGCCACCGTCGAACGCGAAATTGAACAGCTNACCATCACAGCCCCCTTTGACGGCTTGCTGGAGACAGACACTGCCGAGTTTGGCAGCCTGATGCAAGCCAATGGCCCTGCGGGCGGGCATTGCGCCACCATCATTCANCTTGATCCGCTTAAACTGGTCGGCTACGTGCCCGAGACAGAAGTGAACAAAGTGGNTATTGGAGCAAAGGCCGGCGCAAAACTTGCTGCAGGCGGCGAGGCTGTGACCGGACATGTGACCTTTATCTCACGCAGCGCCGACCCNGAAACCCGAACCTTTCGCATTGAAATTCAGGTGCCGAATACAGACCTGCNCCTGCGAGATGGCCAGACCGCCGAGATTTTAATTGCCTCGGATGGCGCAAAGGCCCATNTACTTCCGCAGTCAGCGCTGACCCTCAACGATGATGGCAAATTGGGTGTGCGGATCGTCGACACCAACTCGCGCGCCCAGTTTCGCGCGGTAAAACTGCTGCGGGACACNCCAAAGGGGATTTTATTAACTGGATTGGCACAAAGCGCCACGGTGATCATTGTGGGTCAGGAATACGTCATCGACGATGTCGACGTCGCGGTGACCCTGACTGAGATCGCACAATGACCAATATTATAGACTGGGCGTCAAACCGCGCAAGAATGGTTCTGGCCTTTATCGTCTTAAGTCTGCTTGCCGGTGGATTGGCCTATAGCGGTCTGCCAAAGGAGGGCGAGCCAGATATAGAAATCCCTGCGCTTTTCATCTCGGTGGTTTTCCCCGGAATCTCGGCGGCCGATAGCGAAGCGATGCTGATAAAGCCCATGGAGACCGAACTTGCCGATCTCGACAGTTTAAAAAAAATGAGCGCTACGGCGGCAGAGAATTATGCCGGACTGGCGCTCGAATTCGAGTTTGGGTGGAACAAAACCAAGGTGATGGCGGATGTGCGCGACGCGATGAGCAACGCCGAAGAGCAATTTCCAGAAGGGGTCGAAAAATATTCGATAAACGAGATTAACTTCTCAGAATTCCCGATCATTATCGTCAATCTGACCGGGCAGGTCCCGGAACGNACNATGAGCCGAATTGCGCGCGATCTGCAAGAAAAGCTCGAGCGCAATGACGCGGTGCTGCAAGCGGGCATCGCTGGCAGCCGCGACGAGATGCTTGAGGTACTTATCGACCCTCTGCGCCTTGAAGCATACAATGTCACAGCTGGCGAATTGATTTCAGTGGTGCAAAANAACAATCAGTTNATCGCAGCCGGGGATGTTAAAACAGCGCAGGGCAGCTTTTCGATCAAAATTCCCTCNAGTTTCAAAGAGGTGGCAGACGTCTATGCCCTGCCGGTAAAAACCAATGGGGACCGCGTCGTCACCTTGGGCGAACTGGCCGACATCAGCCTGACATTTCAAGATCGCGATGGCACGTCTCGGTTCAATGGAGAAACGACCGTCGCGCTGCAGGTGGTTAAGCGCAAGGGCTATAANCTGTTGGATATCGCCGAGACGGTCAAACAGATCATCGATACCGCAAAAANGGACTGGCCTGAACAGATGCGCGCGACCGTACAGGTTGGCACGTCNAACGATCAATCAGTCGAAGTCAAGTCAATGGTACGGCAGTTGGAAAGCTCGGTTCTCACAGCAGTTGCGCTGGTAATGATTGTCGTGCTGTGCTCGCTGGGCACCCGCGCTGCCCTGTTGGTTGGCTTTGCAATTCCGACATCTTTTCTGTTGTGTTTTGCGCTTATGGCTGTCGTGGGGGTCACCATCTCAAACATGGTTATGTTTGGGTTGATACTGGCAGTTGGTATGCTGGTAGACGGGGCCATCGTGGTGGTGGAATATGCCGACAAACAAATTGCCAGGGGCGTTGGGCCAATGCACGCCTACGTGCAGGCCGCCAAGCGCATGTTCTGGCCCGTCGCCAGTTCTACGGCCACNACGCTATGTGCTTTTCTGCCAATGTTATTCTGGCCAGGTGTGCCCGGCGAATTTATGAGCATGCTGCCAATCACCTTGATTTTTGTGCTGTCAGCGTCTTTGGTGGTCGCGTTGATATACCTGCCGGTACTGGGCGGGGTGTCGGGCAGATTTAGCCGCAGACTAACCGATATGGCCGGTACGTTGCGCGCCAAGCTGCCATGGCTGCTGCGCGCCGCCCTTGTTCCGATCGCGCTCTACGCGATGTTTTTAGCGGTGATGCAAATTGTCAACCCGGGGTATCTTTTCGGTGGTACGCCCCCATTGCCCGGACCCGCTAGCCTTTTGCCCGGAGCCGTACTTTTTGTAATCGCTGCGTTTTGCGCGTCAGTGACGCTCAACGCCGCAAAGATCAAACGGCGCGCCAAACGGATAGATGCGCGCTATAAAAGAACGTTTTTTGGCAGCTTCATCCATCTGATTGCCGGCAATCCCATTATGCCCATTGTCAGCATTGTCGGTGTCGGCGTTGTGGTGATGTCAGTGTTCAACTATTTTGGCGAAAATAATAATGGCGTTGAATTTTTTGTCGATTCAGAGGCAGAACAAGCCATCGTCTATGTGAAAGCCCGCGGCAATCTCTCGCTGCAGCAAAAAGATAATCTGGTGCGTCAGGCCGAGGCAATTATTCTGGCCCATACCGGGATCAAAGATGCTTTTGCCTTTGCCGGAAACGGAGGTCTGAACAGCAATACTGGGGGCGCACAGCGGCCCAAAGACTCGATTGGTCAGATCCAGCTGGAAACCATCCCATGGGAAGATCGCAGCAAACGACCCGATCTGGACGGCGATCTGGTTCTGGCAACACTTCAGGATAAACTTGACCAAATACCGGGAATTCAAACCGAAATANTGGTGTTGGCNGCTGGCCCGTCGAGTGGGAAACCGCTGCATCTGCGCCTCAAGGGCAGCAATTGGGATGATCTTTTGAGCGCCACGGAAATCGCGCGGCAAAAGTTTGAAACCACGCAGGCCCTGACCCAGATCGAAGACAGCCGCCCGCTGCCNGGGATTGACTGGCGCATTGATGTCGATGTGATGAAAGCCGGTCGCTATGGTGCCGATGTCGCCACCGTAGGCGCCATGGTGCAACTGGTCACCCGCGGTATTTTNCTGGATAAAATGCGCGTCGATAGCAGCGATGAAGAAATTGAGATTCGCGTCCGCTTTCCAGAAAAAGATCGACTGCTCAGCACCCTCNATACNGTAAANTTGCGGACCAAAGACGGGTTGGTTCCACTGGCGAATTTTGTCACTCGCACCCCGGTTCCGAAACTGGCAGAGATCAATCGCGCCGATCAAAAACGCTTTATCGATGTGAAAGCCGACGTGTTGCCCGAACAGACCAAGGCGNGGNTTAATGACAGCGGACAAAGCACACAACAGGTGATCACGCCAAGTGAGCGCATCGAAGAACTGACAAAATGGCTGCAGACAGGCCCTCTTCCCGCCGGGATCGAGTGGGAATGGACCGGTGATCAAGAAGAACAATCCGAAAGCCAAGCCTTTTTGCAAAGCGCGTTTATGGGGGCCTTGGGCCTGATGTTCATTATCCTGTTGGCNCAGTTCAACAGCTTTTACAATTCNGTTTTGGTGCTNTTGGCCGTGGTNTTGTCGACCACTGGNGTGCTGATTGGCATGATCGTTATGGATCAGGCGTTTTCCATTATCATGACTGGCACGGGGATCGTAGCTCTGGCCGGAATTGTGGTAAACAACAACATTGTCCTCATCGATACCTATCAGGAATATTGTCAGTACATGCCGCGCATTGAGGCCATTGTCCGCACNGCTGAGGCGCGAATTAGACCCGTTTTATTAACTACAATCACCACG
The DNA here is from genome assembly GCA_002684375.1 of Marinovum sp. Lineage (GTDB taxonomy): Bacteria > Pseudomonadota > Alphaproteobacteria > Rhodobacterales > Rhodobacteraceae > CPC320. The sequence continues at coordinate 30,700 of NYVC01000070.1, read as the reverse complement.
ATGGCCGGATTGGCGCCAATGATGTTCGGTTTGTCCATGGATTTCATCCAAGGGGGGTATTCCATCGATAGTCCCACCGCTTTATGGTGGAAGCAGTTGGCAACTGCAGTGGTATTCGGGCTGGGCATCGCAACGATTTTAACGCTGGTCTTCACCCCGTCCATGCTGGCTCTCAGAATCTGGACAACGACTTACATTCTTTGGATGTTGCGCCTACTGAGCCGTCTTTCGCTGGGCCGCTCAAGCCAAGCCGCCCGCGACTGGGCGCTTCAGCGCAGCGCAAATCGCAAGCGCGCACCAGAAATTATTTGGAGCGACGAACCCCAAGACTTNTCTGCCNTAGAGGGAAGATCAAAACCTGTACCGACACAATTGCCAGTGGCGCCTGTNTTAAAGTGATCGCCTCCTTGACCAGGAAAGCAACTAAAAAGAAACCTTAAAAACGATACTCAGGCACGTCAACTGTCTTAAAATACATCTGAATATGGGCTGGGATTTCCTCAGCATAATAACGGGTTGAGCGCCGCGCTGCGCTTAATATTTCGCCTTCTTTTTCACTTATTTTCTCCAAGACCAGTGGGACGAAACTCACTGCATTTCGTCCAGCGGGGCGATAGTTTGTCAACAAACCGATTAAATTTTCATCCAAGCCCCGAGATTGTTTTAAATATGCTTTTTGCACNTAGCCNGCCCACATTATATTGAACCTAGACTCAGAAAATAACGTCAAAANACCTTCAGATGATTTGAACATAACACCATTGATAAAGTAGTGTTCNGTTGAAAGCCCGTCTNTTACCCCCTCATCTGCCAATGCGCGCCGGATCGATAATTTGATTTTCTTAACCCCAGCATAGCTGGTCACCGAGCAGATCAAAGCCTCAGCGCCGCTCGCCTGATTGAACATCCCCTTCCACAAAAGGTAGAAACCGTCTTGAACGACATCATCCATAATCTGAAAATTGCGCCCCCTGACGAGCTCAGACATCGCACTGCCAAACTGAAGGACCGCTAACTCTGATTTGAAGTCAGGGTCAGAAGAAAAAAACCACTCCAGTGGCAAATCCAGCTGTAGGCTCAATTGATATAAAATCTCTGGCCGCGGCATTGATTTACCAGACAGGTACCGGCTAAACTGTGTGCGGTTCACACCAATCATCTGGCTGATTTCGGTAACAGATCCAACCTTCGTAACCGCAAGGGATAATCGATGCGATACGTTCTCACGTAATTCGCGTGTGGACGGAATGATTTGGTTATTGCGCATCGAAAAATCTTTCAAATTATTATTGGTATGGCGCGGGCTACNCCCCAATGCTTCTNAAATTAATACNAAATTTGTGAAAACANTAATGAGANANCNNAGANTTTANAAATANANNTGATAAAAANTTCCTCATAAAATANNGNNTTACTCATGCTCCANTTANTTNAAGCTNTCGAAAAATCAAACCCTCAAGTTGTCATTTTGAGAAAAAATAATNTNTTATTCTGAAAAATAAATAGTGTNATTAATGTATTACAAAATACATTTTTCAACTCGAGCAGCAATTAAATACGAATAATACTCCAACCCAATGTCTGACGGCGTGCTAGTGTTTTGCTTTTATGGAAAGTTTATAAAGTCACCCATATCAAAACCTCTGGCGAAAAGACAGTCGACCTTCGGTCAAAGGCGCAGTCGCCGATCAAAGTTTGTACATTCGTTCAGGCCGATAACCCCCTGCAGCAGTTCCTCAAGAGAAAAAGCCTAGAGCTCGTCACGACAGTCTGCAGCTTAGGCGGATTTCTCCATAATTTGGCGGTGCCACAAGGCAGCATAACGTCCCGCCATGGAGACCAGTTCGCTGTGGGTTCCGTATTCACAAACGCGGCCTTCGTGTAGTACCAAGATGTGATCGGCGTCCGCTATGGTTGACAAGCGATGTGCAATTACGATGACGCTGCGCTCTTTCGCAGCGCCTTGCAACGTTTCTTGGATATCATTTTCGGTCCCAGCATCCAAGGCACTTGTGGCCTCATCAAGCAGTAAAATTGGTGGGTTTTTCAGCAAGGTTCGCGCAATACCCACGCGTTGTTTTTCTCCACCTGAAAGCTTCAGCCCGCGCTCCCCCACAGTGGTGTCATAGCCATCCGGTAACTCGATGATAAAATCATGCAGGCGCGCCTGTTTTGCCGCCGCAATAATTTCGGCCTCAGAAGGATTATCTGTGCCATAAGCAATATTATAACCAATCGTTTCGTTAAACAGCACGATATCCTGAGGCACCACCCCGATCGCCTTTTGCACTGAATGTAATGTCACATCCCGCAGATCTTGACCATCGATCAATATAGCGCCCTTGGTCACATCATAAAACCGAAACAACAAGCGCCCAATGCTTGATTTACCGGCACCCGTGGCTCCAACAATTGCCAAAGATTTACCGGGCTCTACCGTCAGGTCTACACCTGATAAAATCGGACGGTTCGGTTCATAATGAAAATGGACATCACGGAATTCGATCTGGCCACGGTCGACGCACAAATCCTTAGCGCCGATTTTATCAACGATTTCCTTTGGTTGGTCTAGCAAGCCAAACATCTCNCCCATATCGACCAGTGATTGGCGAATTTCACGATAGACAGTACCTAGAAACCCCAGCGGCAAGGTCACCTGGATCATATAGGCGTTAACAATTACAAAATCACCCACGCTCATGGTGCCATCCTGCACACCAAGAGCCGCAAGAACCATCACAGAAATCACCCCGCCCGAGATCAAAACAGATTGTCCAAAATTCAAAAAAGCCAAGGAATATGCTGTTTTCAAAGCCGAGACGCCATAGCGGGCGATTGATTGATCATAGCGCTCGACTTCACGGGCCTCGGCGGCAAAATATTTCACCGTCTCAAAATTCAACAAACTGTCGATGGCCCGCTGGTTGGCTTCTGTATCTTGGGTGTTCATCTCGCGACGCAATTTGATGCGCCATTCGGTCACCCCAAACGTAAACCAGATATAACTGGCAATGGTGACCACCAATATTGCAACATACCAAAAATCAAACTGCAAAAAAATAATCGCAATTCCCAGCAGTTCCAAGACCAGCGGAAAGATTGAAAACAATAAGAACCGCAATAGAAACTCAACGGCCTTGACCCCGCGTTCAATGACCCGCGACAAGCCTCCAGTTTTGCGACTGATATGATAGCGCAGCGATAACCCGTGCAAATGTTCAAAGGTCTCGCGGGCCACAGCGCGAAAAGCCCGCTGTGCCACTGGCGCAAAGACAACGTCCCGCAACTGTTGAAACCCGCTCGATCCAACACGCGCAAGCCCATAGGCCACGGTCAAGCCTACGGCCCCAAGCATCAGATCCGGAACATCACGTTGGGACAGGGCATCCACAGCCCGGCCNTACAATTGGGGGGCCCCGAGTGCTACCAACTTTGATAACAGCAACAACAGTAACGACAGCGCAACCCGAAACCGGATTTTTGGCGCCGCTTGCGGCCATAGATAGGGAGCCATCCGGCGGATAATATCCATGCCGTTCATGCGATCTGCATCCGGGTCGCTGGGGCGTCGATCTGTGGGAGGGGGGACCATAACTTTACATCTGGCTTTAGGCTAGAATAGGATCGGCTGCCGCGCAGTGCACGNNAGCAANAATCTTAGTCTGGCAGNTTGAAAATTTGACCCGGATAAATCANGTCCGGNTCACGAATACGATCTCTGTTGGCTTCGAAAATCCGGGCATAGAGAATGCCACGACCGTAACGCGACCGAGAAATGGCCCAAAGCGTCGAGCCTTTCTGTACCGTAACGGCACTCGGGGCCAGTACGCCATCGGCGCTGGTTTCAGCCAGCAGGACTTCTTTAGACTCCCGCTTGAAGGGTGTCTCGATGCGCGAGTTCACAGCCCCATCCGCATCAACTTCATCCAGACGCAGCGTATAAATGCCTGTATCAACTTGCGGCATATCCAGCGCCCANGTTCCGTCTTGNTTGANCGGTGCATCTGTGATCGGCTGATTGTCGAGATAGACCCGTATCAGGCCGTCACTGGGTGCGCGCCCNGCGAGTTGCACTTCGCCCTGCAGACTATAAGAGATNACATCAAGCGCAACACTGGTCAAAACTTCTGGGGCCTTACCAGCCTTTGACAGCACCTTCAAACCCTCACTGGTACTTATGATGACAGTGGGGGCCTTGGGCGCTTTGTGGGTCGGCACCGGATTGGTCACCGCTTCATCGCCCACAGCAGACTGTACAGCGGCAGGTTGGGCAATTTCGGTATCGGCAGATGATGCGGGCTGGGTTGCGATGGCAGCAACTGTGCCGCCAGTGGCATCTGATCCACCTTTGACCGCAGCGGAGCTGACGCCATCAGTGGCCGCTGTTGCAGTGCTAGCAGGGACTGGAATTTCCCCAACCGCCACATCCACGGCCATCACCGAATTGGTCATGTCTTTGGCCTCGGCGGCAGCACCTGCCGGCACTTGGGCATTCACAGACGGCATCGTCGCAGTCTCAGTCTGTATGATTGCCTCAGTCTGTGTGGCCGTCGCCGTCTGTATCGTCGTCGGTGTTGCGGTTTCAGTTGGTGTTGCGGTCTCAGTTGGCGTTGCAGTTTCTGTTGGCGTTGGAGTTTCTGTTGGGGCTGCANTTTCTGNCGGGNCTGCANTTNCTGTNGGNGCTGCAGTTTCTGTCGGGGTTGGGCTCTGCGTTTCTGTCTGTGTCGCAATCTTGATCGTTGTCGCAGATGAAGGCAGGTCGTTTGTTTCGGAGGCATCACCTTCANCCACAGGCACCACGGCCGTTTCANGCTGTACTGGGACGTTCTCAGGGACTTTCGCNGGTGACGGTGGCAATTTTGCTGTTTGTACTGTGGGTGCAAGCAAAACTTGCTCAGTTGAGACAACCACTGAACTGTCTCCCGACGATGACAGACTGAGTTCACGAAGCGTTTCAACCGGACCGACATCAGCAAANACAACAAACTTACCAGTCGANTCGGCAGTCGTATCAGCTAGTTTATCACCATCAATCATCAAAGTGACCTCGGCCCCGGGCTTGGCGGTCCCGGCAATCAGAGCGCTGCCGTCAGCCTCGACCCGCACCACGTCGAACGCGGGCACAATCTCTGCATTTTCGGCAAGNTCAGATGAATTTGTCTCGACTGTGACACCCCCGCCTGTATCTGCCTCGGGTTGGCTCGTCGCACGTACCATAACATCGCTCGCCGCAACATCTTCGGTGNCCGAAGTAGCTTTAGGCGCTTTTNCCACCGGCACATTGGCGACCGACGTGTCAACAGATGAAGTTTTTGCCTGGGCCTCATCAAGCAAAGCGGTAGTGTTCGCCTGATTGTCATCCGTGGCTATCTTATCTGCAACATCCTCAGCAGTACCGGTCATTTTTTTGGCGACGGCGTCCGCCCCGCTCTCTGTCATTGCACCGCTCGGCACCACATCTTTTGATACCGCCACGCTCGNCGACACATCCGAAGCCGGTACATCCGTCGCCGCAGGCTCAGTTTGANCTGTAACGTCCNAACTTGGGGTTTTTGCCGTTTCTGGATTTTCAATCTTTGGATTTGCAGTCTGAAGGTTGGCATTCGAATCGATCGCCACCGCAACCGGCGGCGTATCCGCAGCAGTGCCGCCCGTCCCCTGAGCGTTCNAGGAGCCGCCTTGCGCATCCGAAGACACCTCGGCACTCTGATCCTCATCAACAGAGGCGGCCGTTTTGGGCTTTACTGCAACGGCTGTATCCACAGACACCGGCCCTTCCTCAGTCAAAGCCTTGTCCGTTCCGGCCAGCCCGTCTGTGGCCGTGCCAGTTTGTTGTGCCACAGTATTAGGTACTTTAGTATCGGCTAGACTAGCAGCGTCGGTCGTCNAAGTCTCCGCTTGAGTGTCCTTGGTGTTCCCCGTCAACCCTGCTGGCACAGAATCATCCGTCACGTCGGTCGAAGTCACCTCAGAATCGCGCTCTTTAGGCAAAAAATCACCATAAAACAGCAGCCCTACGAGCAGCGAAAATCCAATAAAAAGCATGAATCCGCCAATTTTAGTTTTATTATTAGNCATATATCCCCTTTGGCCTTCAAGAGACGATCAAATAATCGTCCCGCCGGCCGACTGCATCAGTTGTGAGACCATAGCAACAACGCTATCAAGGGTCAAAACAGTCAATGCAAAGAAGTTAACCAAANATGCCCCAACCTTCNATATGTGTCTTTTGTGGCGCACGCTCCGGTNAAAAACCCATTTACAGGCAAGCCGCCGAAGAACTTGGGCAGGCACTGGTCCAAAACAACTGGCGTTTGGTCTATGGGGCCGGTGATATTGGNCTGATGGGGGCGGTTGCCCGTGCCACNCAGGCNGANGGTGGCGCAACGCTGGGGGTAATTCCAACCCATTTGATGCAAGATGAGGTTGCTAAAACTGATCTGACACAATTTATCGTAACCGAGACGATGCACGAACGCAAAAAGGTCATGTTTATGAACTGTGACGCGATTGTTGTCCTGCCGGGCGGCGCAGGATCACTGGATGAATTTTTCGAAGTNCTGACATGGCGTCAGTTAGGCCTGCATCAAAAGCCTATCTATCTGTTGGATATTGACGGGTATTGGTCGCCGCTCCAAGCCTTGTTGGCGCATATCGTGAAGCAAGGTTTCGCCGATCAGAGCCTGTTGGATTTGTTTCATACTGTCTCCAGTGTCGCGCCGTTAATCACCAAACTACGGCACGACCTAAACGTTTAGCCCCGCCAATGGCAGCGATATCGATCCAGTACTCTGAGTATTGCGGGCTTCGAGCCCCACAAGATGTCCCGATGCCGCTGGTCGCGANCCTGCCCCATGCAGNTGNTGCAATTCTAACAGCGTATAAGGGCGCCGCCAGAGCCACGGGCGATTGGCAACCGCAGTTAATGACGCATCCGGCGCTTTCTCTTGCGTATAAGCNTAAAAATATAGCGTAAACCCATANGCATCAAGCGGTTGCACCGAAATCAGATGCATCCCCTGATCGGCACACCAAATTTGGGCCGCTGCAAGATCGCGCACCCGCAAAGTCACATGCGCAAGGATTGCGCCATTGGCGACCGGATGCCCCGCCTCTATGGCGGGCTCACTGCCCTTTGGACCCTGCTGTAACACCTCAACCGTGGCCCCTGNCGGATCCATGCAATGNGCCATATAGCCAATGTCTTCAAATTGACGCGGTTGCGAGATCGACACGCCACTTCGGCGCAAGTGCATGGCGACCGTGTCCAGATTGGGCACAGTAATGCCAATTTTCCAAAAAAACCCATCGGCTGTGGGTGGCTGGGCCGACCCCTGAATAAATTCCAGGTNAACCTGTTGCCCCCCATATCCCAACCCGTCGCGCTGGTCGGTCATGCCCAGAATATCGCGATAAAATTGGGTCACTGCGGTGATGTCAGGCACTGTCAGTCTTAGTTGTGAAAACATCATTCCCTGCCAACCCTCTCACGGCGAAAACNGTCACCAGAATACAACGCNAGCGCCAGCCATATCAATCCAAAGCTTGCAAATTGCAAAATACCAATCGGTTCGCCAAAAATCGCAACCGCACAAAAAAACTGTAAAGTCGGGTTGANATAATTCAGCAACCCCAATGTGGNCATTGGTATCCGCTTGGCCGCATAAGAAAAAAAGATCAGCGGGGTCGCAGTCAGCGGGCCGGACAACATCAACAAAACACTATCATACAACGATTGTCCAAAAACACCGCCTGTATAACCACCGCTTCCGACAGGACGATGCGTNGCAAAAAGCACTGCAAGAGCAAATGGGACCAACAGCANAACTTCGGCCGTCACCGACACGACAGGTCCGGTCGAAATTTTCTTTTTTACATACCCGTACAGGCCAAAGCTGATGGAAATTATCAGTGCAATCCAAGGNAGCACCCCTTGGGACACCGTAATGATAACCACCCCAACTGTGGCCAAAGCGATTGCGGTGTTCTGCAAGCGCGACAAGCGCTCGCCAAATCCAACCCAGCCNATACAGACCACCACAAGCGGAAANATAAAATAACCCAGGCTGGCTTCTGTTGCTTTTTCAATCTGGATAGAGCGTATGAAAATAAACCAATTGATGCCAATAAAAAAAGACGCTGCAAACAAGGTCGCCGCGCTCCGCCAAGTGGAAATAGCAGACCACAAAGCCCCCAGACGACGCTGAAAGCTGAGCACTGCCACAAAAAACACCACCGACCANACAACGCGGTGCGCTAATAACTCGACCGGCGGGACATGACCCAGCACTTTATAATACAGCGGAGAAAACCCCCAGATAATACCAGAGATAAGGATCGCCAGAATACCTTTTTGACTGTCGCTCATACGCTGGCCTCGAGTGTGACCAATGTGATCTCGGGCGTCACGCCAAAACGCACCGGCGCAATCGAACAACCTATGCCGCCAGACACCACCAAATCACGGTGATCCTCGTGAATATGCCCATAGGCATATCTATTGCCATACCGCGATGGCACGATCGGTGACCAGCCAAACAGCCGCACCTGCCCGCCATGGGTATGACCCGACAGGGTCAGGGCCACCGTCTGCGGCACCTCAGGGAAAATATCGGGTTCATGGGCCAGCAAGATAACTGGCGCATCATCCACAGCCTGCGCCAACGTGGCCGGCAGATCATCAACACCCTGAAACCGGCCATTGCCCAACCGAAACGCCAGCTGATCACCCAATCCTGCCAACCAGAAAGCCCCTTTCGCATGCTCAAGCTTAATCGCCTGGTTTTCTAAAACTGGAATGTTATTTTGCTCCAGCGCGCGTTGACCTAATACCGGCCCCTTGCGGCGTTTTTGAGCCGACGGATCATCCCACCAGTCATGATTGCCCAAAACCGCAAAAANACCCAGCGGCGCCTTGAGGGCTGCTAGCTCTTTTGCCGTCCGCTCTACCTCAATCGGTTTGGTGACAAACCGGTGGCCAGCGGTCAGATCCCCTAAAATNACAATGATNTCNGCCCCAAGCGCATTGGTCCGNCGAACCAANGTNCGTAACCGTTTCAGGCCAACATAGGGTTCGCCCATATGGAGATCAGACACAATTGCGATTCTGNGTGCATCTATTTTCCATTTTGACGATTGAATCCGCCATTTCTTGACCCGCAGTCGCAGAGCAGGCTCGATAAAAAATGCCCAGAGGGAANCAAAAAGACCTGCCAGGATTGATCCCAGCAGGCCGCGGATAAAAGACCGTCTTGTCAGCACCTTACATGCGACTTGCGACGTTTTCCCAGTTTACCAGCTTGTCAAGAAAGTTACTTAAGTATCCTGGGCGCTTGTTCCGGAAATCAATATAATAGGAATGTTCCCAAACATCACAGCCCAGCAAAGCGGTTTGACCAAAGCACAGCGGGTTGACNCCATTTTCGGTTTTGGTCACTTCCAAACCGCCGTCCGCATTTTTCACCAACCAGCACCAGCCAGCACCAAATTGGCCCGCTCCTGCCGCACAAAAGGCGGTTTTGAATGCATCAACACTGCCGAAGCTGTCGGTGATTNCCGCGTCAAGCTCTGAAGGCATAGCCGCCCCGTCCGGGCCCATCATTTCCCAGAACTGCATGTGATTCCAGTGTTGACTGGCATTGTTAAAAATACCGTTCTGCGCCACTGCCCCGACCTGATAGGTGCCGGTAATGATATCCTCCAGCGCCGCATTTTCCCACTCAGTCCCGGCAATCAACTTGTTGCCATTGTCNACATAGGCCTTGTGGTGCAGATCATGGTGAAATTCAAAGGTTTCGGCAGACATGCCGAGTCCAGCCAAAGCGTCATGCGCATAGGGTANATCAGGTAGGTTAAATGCCATTTCGGGCCTCCAAGAATTGCGTGAACATTACCGGCAAATGAGGCCGTAAGCCCACCGAGGTCAAGGGCTTGATCACAGGTTTAATCAGAAATACCGAATTTGTGCCGTTTTGTCGGCCGCATCGGTCAACACACCATATACATAAGCGGCGACNGAGCGAAAGCAAATCACCCGCAAAGTAGTGTCATCAGTCAGCCAAAACGCCCCGGCGACTTGACCAAGCCGGGTCCGGCACATCACCCCTTCCGGCAAGACCTCAGGGCGCAGATCGACAGGGGTTATTTTGGCGAGCACGTCGCGCACCCCGTCGCCTTTCAGCGCGAAAACAGCTCTNGCATCGGACACATTCACTACCAGATTATGTGTCTGGCCCAAGCCCTCAGATAACGTGGCAGTAATCTCTCCAGCGCTCTCGTAGGGGACAAATAGAAACAATTCATCGGGTGACATCCAAGCAACCGCATAATTATCCTTGGCCAGAACCGCACGCATGCCCGGCACATCAAGGCCTAACGTCGCCCGCAACGTCTCTTTTAGGATCGGAGCCGTCAGATCACAGCGCAGCGTGATCATTCCCTGTAAGGCGTTCTCAGATACCGAGACAACTCCGTCATATTCGACGCCACCAAGGGCGCTGACCGCGTCAGACATCCTGCTTCTCCCCGTCCTTATCAAAAAACACCGGATCAACTATTTTTGCCTCGGTCACGCCACCGTCCAACTGGGCAAAACCGATCACTTCACCCATGCGGTCCGGACCGTGCAATACAAGGCCCATGGCAATCCCGCAGCCCAACGTCGGGGAATGATAGCTCGACGTTACCCGCCCCTGTACATTGCGTTGGCCATTGGCGTTGTTGCCCTCAGCCACCGCATAGGCACCATCGGGCAGCACAGACCCATCCGTGGTCTCCAATCCCACCAGTTTCCAACGCTTCGGGTCTGTCATATGAGGGCGCTGCTGCGCCCGCTTGCCAAGATAGTCGGTTTTTTTCTTGGAAATCNCCCAGTTCAGACCAAGGTCTTGCGGGATTACTGTNCCNTCGGTTTCATCACCAATCATGATAAAGCCCTTCTCGGCACGCATCACATGCAATGCTTCGGTGCCATAGGGCATAATGTCAAACTCCGCCCCTGCAGCCAAAAGGGCATCCCAAAACCCGCGCCCCTGCCCGCTTGGCACGGCAATTTCATAGCTCAATTCCCCTGAGAACGAGATGCGGAATACCCGGCAGTCAAAGCCAGCTATTTGACCGTCCACCCATTCCATAAAGCCCAGTGCCTCGGCGCTGACATCCATACCGCCAAGCTTTTCCAGCAGCTTGCGGGCATTTGGCCCGACAACGGCAATCTGGGCGTATTGTTCGGTCAGATTTGCGGTATAGNCCTGCCAGTCCCACCATTCTGTTTGCAACCACTCTTCCATAACCGCNTGGACATGATCAGCCCCACCAGTGGTGGTGTGACATAAAAATGTCTCATCATCGATCCGCGCCACAACTCCGTCATCTGCTAAAAAGCCGTTTTCGCTGCACATCAGGCCATAGCGACACTTGCCCGGCTTTAGCGTCGACATCATNTTGGTGTANAGCATATCAAGGAANTTTTCCGCATCCGGGCCTTTCACCAACAGCTTGCCCAGCGTCGAGGCATCCAAAAGTCCAAGTGAGCTTCTTGTCTGGTTGATCTCGCGCGCCACGGCCTCGGCGTGGCTCTCATCGNCACGGACAAAGCAATAGGGTCNCCGCCANGCGCCCACCGGCTCCATGTAAGCGTTATGTTCTACATGCCACGCTTGCATCGGGGTTGCCCGCANCGGTTGAAAAATCTTACCACGCGCCTGCCCAGCAATCGCTCCCATGGAAATCGGTGTATAGGGCGGACGGAAGGTCGTGGTGCCCGTCTGCGGGATCCCGGCGTTCAAGCTGTCGGACAAAACCGCAAGCCCGTTAATATTACTCAACTTACCCTGATCGGTGGCCATGCCCAAAGTGGTGTACCGCTTGGCATGCTCAACGCTTTCAAAGCCCTCTTGGGCCGCCAGCTGCACGTCAGATACTTTCACGTCATTTTGATAATCCAGCCAAGCCTTGCTCCGCAGCTTAATGCCTGCGCCTTGTGGCATGATCCAAACCGGTTCAATCGCAGCAGTTGGCAACTCGGAAGCGACTGGAGATTTGCCAGCCTTGGGTTTAAACCCAGAGCGTTCCGCGGCAACCCTTCCGGAACGCAGCGCATCCACCATACACGCATCGAGCGACATACCACCATTGGCTGACCCAGCAGCGCTGACAAAGGGGCGTCCATCGGCTCCAGTGGGCGCTTTGTCCCCATCCGGTCTGAACAGAGCCTGCGCATCATCCCAAAGCAACTTTCCACCGCAATGCGACCACAGATGAACAACCGGAGACCAACCACCTGACATCGCCACTACATCACAATTAATATGTTGAAGTACTGCGCCCTCACCGGCCTGTGCGCAGATCGACACCCCGGTCACCCGTTTGCCACCCTCTACATTAGCGATGGCCTTGCCGGTCTCTATGCGCAGGCCCAGCGCCCTGGCCTGATCGGCCAATGCCCCACCGCCACCCGCACGGGTATCAATGATGGCCGGCACATCAAGACCGGCATTTTTCATTGTAATTGCAGTGAGGTAGGCATCATCATTATTAGTGACAACGACGGTTCTATCCCCAATCGAAACACCCCAATTGTCCACATAATCCCGCACGGCAGACGCCAACATCACGCCAGGGATATCATTGCCCGCAAACGACAAAGGCCGCTCAATCGCGCCAGTGGCGGTCACAATCTGTTTCGCGCGCACCCGCCACAACCGGTGTCGCGGGCCGGGCGCGTCTGGGCAGTGATCTGTCAGTCTTTCATAGCCCAGCACATACCCGTGATCGTAGATGCCCGCACCCATGGTGCGACGGCGTAAAGTCACATTTGGCATCGCTTGCAACTCAGAGAGCAATTGATCCACAAAGTTATCCACAGGCGTGTCGTTAACGGTTTGGTAACTATTCAGGCTGCGCCCGCCCCACTGGGCCGTCTGTTCAATAACCAGAACCCTGGCACCGCTGGCACCAGCCTCTTTCGCTGACAAAAGCCCCGCCAGTCCGCCACCGATAACCAAGACGTCGACAAAGGCGTAAAAATGCTCGTACCGATCTGTATCGGTCTCAACAGGAGGACGCCCAAGACCCGCCGATTTGCGAATAAACGGTTCATAGACATGTTTCCAGAAGGCCTGCGGATACATGAACATTTTGTAGTAAAAACCCGCGGGCAGGAACCGAGACAAATGTGTGTTGATCGCGCCGATATCAAACTCGAGACTGGGCCAGTGATTTTGACTGCTGGCGGTCAAACCGTCGAACACCTCAGTTGTTGTCACCCGCTGATTGGGCTCGAACCGACCCGCCTCACCCAGATGCACCAAACCGTTCGGCTCTTCCGCCCCCGAGGCGACAATGCCGCGTGGCCGGTGGTATTTAAATGATCGTCCGACCAGCATCTGATCATTNGCCAAAAGCGCAGAGGCCAACGTATCGCCCTCANAGNCCTCCATTTGGGTGCCGTTAAAAGTAAACTTCAGGCGCTTGGTGCGGTCGATCAGGCGGCCGCCACTGGCAAGACGTGTGCTCATGAAAAATCTCTCCATCGCCAACCCGGACGTTTGGCCGATATTACGTCGGTTACGGCTTTCGGCGGGCTCAGGCTTTGTGCNGGATAGGTACCAAACACCTCAAGTGTAACNGTGCAGCGAGCCGCGTGAAACCACTTGCCACAGCCGTAGACGTGACGCCAGCGCTCGAAATGCACGCCCTTGGGGTTTTCGCGCTGGAACAGGTAGCTCTCAAAATCGTCGTCTGAAGATTCGGGGCCATGGCGGGTCAAATGCGCCTCGCCACCGGGTGACAGTTCTGTCTCGTCAGCGTGTACGCCGCAATAGGGGCATTCAAGGATCAGCATATNTCAGGCTCCTGCACGGATTTATAGGTCTTGCGTCGCAGCATTGCCGCGGNGGGCAGATTTTTATTGGCGGAGACCAAAAGCAAAGGGCCGTCAGAAAAAGCGGGATTATAGGTCATCTCAATGGGCCACCCCTGCTGCGACGCTTTCATCGATGAACTGACCCTCGCGAAACCGCGTCATACGGAAATCGGCGGCCAACGGACCCGGTTCGCCCTTGGCAATCATTTCTGCAGTGGCCCAGCCAGAGCCGGGGATTGCCTTAAAGCCGCCGGTACCCCAGCCGCAATTGATAAAAGTATTGACCAGCGGAGTTTTTGAGATGATCGGCGAGCGATCACCGGTCATATCAACGATACCCCCCCATTGGCGCAACATTTTGAGGCGTGAAATCATCGGAAAGGTCTCGACCAAAGCCCGCACGGTTTCCTCAATGTGGTGGAAAGATCCGCGCTGGGTGTAATTGTTATAGCCATCAGCACCNCCGCCAATTACCATTTCGCCCTTGTCAGACTGGCTCATATATCCATGCACGGTGTTGGCCATCACCACCACATCCATGCATGGTTTCACCGGCTCGGACACCAGCGCCTGAAGCGCCACCGATTCCACCGGCAAACGGAACCCGGCCATATCGGCCACAACACCGGAATGTCCCGCCACAACAATGCCCAACTTGTCGCAATCAATCGCGCCCTTCGTTGTCTCCACNCCGGTCACCTTGCCGCCAGATTGACGCACTCCGGTCACTTCGCATTGCTGGATGATATCCATCCCCATATCCGAGCAGGCCCGCGCATAGCCCCAAGCCACGGCATCGTGGCGGGCAGTGCCACCACGCGGTTGCCATAGCGCCCCCAGCACAGGATAGCGCGGCCCGTCGATATTTATGATTGGGCACAGATCTTTGACGCGTTGCGGGTTGATAAATTCGGTGGCAACCCCCTGTAGCGCATTNGCATGAGCCGTGCGTTCATAACCGCGTATCTCGTGCTGCGTTTGGGCCAACATCATCACGCCACGNGGGCTGAACATCACATTATAATTGAGATCTTGTGACATTGTTTCATACAGGCTGCGGGCTTTCTCGTAAATCGCGGCCGAGGGGTCCTGCAGATAGTTCGACCGAATGATCGTGGTATTCCGTCCGGTATTACCGCCACCCAGCCAACCTTTTTCAAGCACCGCCACATTGGTGATGCCAAAGTTCTTGCCCAGATAATAGGCGGTGGCCAANCCGTGGCCGCCAGCCCCGATGATAATGACATCATAGCGCGCCTTGGGTGATGGCGCCCGCCATGCGCGCNCCCACCCCCGGTGATAGCGCACGGCCTCGCGGGCGACAGCAAAAACTGAATAACGTTTCATAGGCTACATTTCCGAATAGGTGAATTTCGAACACAACATACTGCAAAGTCTCAATGGACTTTTTACGCCTGTACCCCGCAATTAACAACGTCGCAATGGACAGCAATTGCGACATGGTGCATCAATTTAAACTTTCCACTATGTTCGCGCNCAAGAGTTGACTATGGCGACCCAATCANATTGAAAGGNATNNATGGAATTCTGGTTTCTCATCACGGTGCTTATTCTGGTGGTCCTTGCGCTGCTCGCCCGCGTGGTCTTGCGCGGCGCGGCACGACTGCGACCCTNGGGTCGCTATAATCTGGACGTGTACCGCGNCCACCTTGATGAGGTCGAGCGTGATCTGGAGAGAGCTATTATTAGCGCCGAAGAAGCAGGCCTGCTGCGCACAGAGGTGTCGCGCCGCATTCTGTCTGCTGACAGCGCAGCGAAAGAACAAACCAACGACAGCCAAACCGGACCAATAGGGGCGGTGCTGGTATTAGCTGCGATCGGGATCGCCGCCGCTGTGCTTGTCTATGTGCAACAAGGGAGACCCGGATATGCGGATCTGGCCCTGAGCGACCGTATTCAGGCCGCAGAGGAGCTGCGCCAGAACCGACCGTCACAGAGCAACGCAGAACGCCTGACACTCGCCGATCCGACGGTGACACCCTCAGACGACTTCTTGGCGCTGATGGAGAAATTGCGCCGCGCCGTGGCCCAGCACCCAGACGATCTGCGCGGACAAACGCTTTTAGCCCGCAACGAGGCAGCGCTAGGTAATTTTATCGCCGCCCACACCGCACAAGCACAGGTGATTTTATTAAAACAGGGCAACGCGCAGATTGCGGATTACGCGCGCTATGCCGAGATGTTGGTGTATGCAGCAGGCGGCTATGTCTCACCCTCTG
Source organism: Marinovum sp. (assembly GCA_002684375.1). Classification (GTDB taxonomy): domain Bacteria; phylum Pseudomonadota; class Alphaproteobacteria; order Rhodobacterales; family Rhodobacteraceae; genus CPC320. The sequence goes on along the minus strand of NYVC01000070.1, from coordinate 14,596 downwards.
CGGAAACGGCTCTGACCGCCACATTGGAACGCGACCCCGCGCATCAAAAAGCCCGCTATTATATGGGTTTGATGTACGCCCAGACCGGACGGCCTGATTTTGCCTTTCGCATCTGGCAGGATCTGCTGCAACAAGGTGTAGACGATCCAAGCTTGACGCCTTTGATCAACGCCCAAATCGAAGCCGCCGCCTTTCATGCCGGAGTGGAGTACACCCCGTCCGATGTCGCCGCCAGCGCCGGACCCAGTGCCGGACCCAGTGCTGCAGACATCGAGGCCGCAGACGCCATGACCCCCGAGGACCGCAAGGCAATGATCGCCGGAATGGTGGCCCAACTCAGCCAACGTTTGGCCAGCGAGGGTGGCCCCGCAACGGATTGGGCGCGGCTCATTGACGCCCATGGTGTCTTGAACCGTCCCGAGCAAGCGGCACAAATTTGGCTTGAGGCACAACAAGTTTTTGCTGGCAACCCCGATGCTTTGCGCGTTCTATTGGCCAGCGCGCGCCGCGCAGGGGTCGCCCAATGATCTATGACGACATGACCGAGTTTGCCGCCGCACTTCCCGCGATGCGAGCGCTGATTGGCTTGGATCTGGGCGAGAAGACCATTGGTGTCGCCGTGAGCGACCAAATGCTGTCGGTTGCCTCACCGCTTCAGACGGTGCGGCGCAAGAAATTCAGCCTTGACGCCGCCCAAGTGGTCGCAATTATCGAACAGCGCCAGATCGGCGGGCTGGTGTTGGGCCTGCCGCGCAACATGGATGGCTCCGAGGGGCCGCGTTGCCAATCGACCCGCGCCTTTGCGCGCAATTTCAACCGACTTCACGCGCTGCCCATCAGTTTTTGGGACGAGCGTCTGTCAACCGTGGCAGCCGAACGGGCGCTGTTAGAGGCGGATACGAGCCGAAAGCGTCGCGCACAGGTGATCGACCATGTGGCAGCATCGTATATCCTGCAAGGAGCGCTGGACCGTTTCCAGCACATCAAGGCAACCGAACACAGGCAGAGCACATGAGCGACGACATATGGGCGCGGCAGGAAATACAATCCCCCTGCATCAAGGTTTGTGTCATCCACCCCACAGAGCGGCTGTGCACCGGCTGTCTGCGCAGCCTTGAGGAAATCGGCAATTGGTCGCAAATGACAGCCGAGGACCGCAACCGCGTCATGGGCGAATTGCCCGCGCGTAGCGGTCGATTGAAAAAACGGCGCGGTGGCCGCGCGGCCCGCGTGGCAGATGCCTAGGATAGCAATCTAGCCGATCAAACCTGCACCTCTGCGGGTTTAAAGGCGTAGACCCGAACCCCAGATACGGTTAAACGCTGCAAGCCGAGGATGTTGGTACTATTCTTGACATTGCCAACATAAGCACGCCTGCAGAGACACCTAGACCGGCTCTGATCCTCATTGTTTGACGAGCTTTACATTACCATCAGACGCCGTGCTCAGACCCGCGCCACCACCGGTCACTTTGGCAACAACCGTTGTTGACCCGCCGCCGGTTTGTGTGAGGCTAACATCATACGTACCCGAGCCAGCCGGATTTTCAGCCACAGAAAGCGTGTAATTTCCATCTGCCGGATTAGAGGGGATTTCGACAATAATCTCGTCTCCCTCGGTACTGTTAAAGTCGGTGATGGTCGCATAGCTGTTGCTGGTATTTAAGTTAGTGTCGTCCGTGTACCAATTGCCAGAGACAAATTCATCGGCACCTTCACCGCCGGTTACAGTATCCCCCTTACTCAGCCGCAGCGTATCATTACCCGAACCGCCAAAGAGAACATCGTCGTCCTGTCCTCNATAGAGCGAATCTGCNCCGCTACCACCGTATAAAGAGTCGCTCCCTAAGTGACCCGCGAGCGTGTCGTTATTCAACCCGCCATACATAATATCCGCGCCAATGCCACCGCCTAAAAAGTCATTGTCCAATCCACCAACGAGAAAATCGTCACCGGCGTCACCAACAAGGCTGTCGTTGCCTTCGCCGCCATAAATAGAATCGTTTCCATTATTGCCTAAAAGGGTGTCAGCCGCGCCCGACGCAAGGGCGACACTATCATCACCATAGATCAGATCCGCCTGACCAAACCCGTCGATAAAATCACTTCCACCTCCACCATAGATAACATCCTGACCATGATTGGATTGCAAACTGTCTTTCTTGTCATCTCCGAACAGCGAGTCATTGCCCTCGCCGCCAAATATCGTGTCAGTATCGGCATTGCCCAGAATTTTATCATTGCCCGAGCGCCCGAACAAAATATCCTTGCCGTCCTGTCCGAAAAGGTTGTCGTTGTCCGTGCCACCATCAAGACTGTCATTGCCAAGACCGCCCAGCAAAGTATCGTCACCGACACCGCCAAACAGCGTATCATTACCGAGCGTGGCTTTTGATTTAACATTGCCATCGCCCTGCAATCTGTCGTTTCCGTCACCGCCATACACGACATCATCCCCGGCTTCACCCCAGGCAGAGTCATTACCGGCTCCTCCGTACAGGGTGTCGTTGCCAATGCCGCCACGGGGTTGGTCAAGGCCGTCACCACCATAGAGCAAATCAAGACCTGCATTGCCCTTAACCTTGTCGTCACCGGCACCGCCATACAGGGTATCATCCCCATTGCCACCTCTTAGATCATCNTCACCGGCCCCACCCTTAAGGTTGTCGGATCCCCGATGACCGTTCACNGTATCATTCCCCGAATCCGCNTCGATCAGATCCGCATTGGGTGTTCCGTTCAAAAGGTCAGGTCCCTTTGTGGGGTCGCTCAAATCCTTTCTTTCATCACCGATCAAACCTTGATCAGAATCACCATCTGCTGTCTCGCCGCCAACCAAGCCCGCCAGACCACCAAAACCCAAGACAAGTAGAAGCCAATTCATATCAGAACCTTATGTCAAATTATTTAAAAATATTTATCAAAAACCAGAAGATCGCTCACAAAAAAGAANTACAAACAAAAGGCCNGAACCGGTAAATTATGATAAATTANAATGAATAAGCTCTAACACAGACAATTAATTTTGGCCACAATAAATTCTAAATGATTAATTTTGAACAATTATCCCACCGCAATTTTCCTTAAATTTNCATCATTTTGATAAAAAATGTTGCAGAGGCTCCCGCCAGGGCGGTCGAAAATACGCCACCATCCGTCGCCCCTCTGGCTGTGCGCGCCACGGTGCCACCCCGTGTAAGGCCAAGCGGTGCAGCAGATAGGCTTCGCCCGGTTTTGCCGGCAATTCCAATCGCTGACAGGTGGCAAACACCTCTTGCCGGGCTGCCTGATACGCTGTGGTGATGTCAAGATCGGCCCAAATCGCTGGATCGGCCGTTGAAAAAGCCGATATCAGGTGCCGGCGAATGATGTCGGGACTGCCGGGCCACACCACAAGCGGTCCGGCATCTGCTGCGCAATCATTCAGCGGGATTCCAAGAATAAAGGCATGCGGCTCGATCAGTTTACGCCGCCGCGCCGGACCATGAGGCAAAATGCCGTCGATATGCGCCGCATCGCGGTTTTTACGAAACCGAAAAGCCGCCTCACTTTCGCCTGCGCGCGGTTTGGGATAGCCAGGATAGATGACCGAAACCTGCGCTTGATGNAACGGTGGCCGCCCTCCGAGATGCCGGTTGATGAAAGTCATCGCCGTTCCGGTCAGCTCTCCCGATCCGTTCACCGAGCCGCTGGCGTCATTGGGCAGGGCATCAACCCCCACAAACCAGGTCCCTTCACATTGCAGCCACTTACGCTGCATCTCAGGGTTGGTAACTGCCGATTCTGCCGCAATTTTTGCAGCTGCAACCCAAGCCGCAAGCGCCGGATCAAAGGGGAATTTAAGCCAGCCCTTGGACCAAGTATCGGACAATAAAACATCACCTTTCAAATCCACAACACCTGCATCACTGGCCCCGATTCCGCAGGCGCGGNTTCAATGACCCGGAGCTTTGCCAACACCCTNTTTTGTGGCAACCGACCATAGGTTGACGGCCGCAGTTCAGGCAATAGAAAGGCGTCTTGACATGCCTTGCATACGCNCGGAAAACATCAGTGTCAAAAGCGCAGGTTGTATAACGGTTGCTCCAAACAGATTTGAATTCAGAGATAAATCACAATGGATGCAAGACGCAAGCAACCCCGACGGGCCAAATCGCGGTCGGTTGTTTTAGAGANCCGTATTTTCCAAGTGGCCACCTTTCCATCTTTTGCCCCNANAGTTAAATCACTCGCCAATCTGGTCAATGTGCGCCTTCCGACGATTGAACCGCTCCGGTTTTCCCGGAGACTGTTTAGTTCGTTTCAAGCGGCTTTATCGAGTGTGTGTATGTTTGCATAGAANGCCTCCNGAGCTTCAGTTGGCGTGATGTATCCGATGGGGTCGAGCAAGCGACGGTTGTTGAACCAATCGACCCATTTGAGGGTTTCGCACTNTACAGCGCCGACGGATTTCCATGGCCCTAGCCTGTGGATTACCTGCGCTTTGAAGAGGCCGGTCATGGTCTCAGCCCGTGCGTTATCGTACCTGTCGCCAACGGTCCCCACGCTTGGCTCCAAGCCTGGTTCTGCCAGTNGTTCTGTCTATTTGATCGACAGATATTGGCTGCCTCTGTCGCTGTGCTGGATTAGNCTATCAGCAGGNCGTCTTTCATACAGCGCTTGCTCCAGAGCATCNAAGACAAACTGTNTTTGCTGTGATCTGGAGGCTCGCCAGCCAACGATCTTGTTGGCGAACGTATCGATGACGAATGCTACATAGACANATCCCTGCTAGGTCGNGACGTAGGTAAAATCCGATACCCAGAGNTGGTTGGGCATCGTTGCGCGGAANTGTCTGTTCACCCGATCGAATGGGCACGATCCGATGCTTTGTCCGGATCATTCTCAACGGCCAGGTGCGCGTAGAACGTCGAGNGGGCGATCTGTAAAACACGGCAGGTCGCTCGATCCCNCACACTTCCCGGGGCTCTTTGATAAACGCAATCATTTCCGAAACGTGCGGTCGAGCTCCGCCTGAGCAAAATACGCTGTTACTTTCTTCAGGATCTCATTGGCCTGCCGAAGCTGGCAATTCTCGCGCTCAAGGGCTTTGATCCGATCCCGTTCGGCAGTCGTCACACTATCACGNCGACCGCTGTCCGTTTCTGCGCGTCNAACCCACGCCCGANGCGTATCAGCCCCACTACCGATCTTGNGCGCAACCGATTTGATNNCAGCAGACTGGCTGTCAAATTCGTCCTGATGCTCGAATACCACCCAAACAGCANGGTCGCNCACCTCTGGTGAATTTCTGTTTCCACANTTGTTCTTTTCCTTAACCCAGTATCCTTACTTCTGGGCCTCCGGCAAAAAAGGGGCGGTTAACTTTTTCCTCAGGATCAGTCACCGCTAAGCTCAGCAACCAGTTCCTCCGTCGTGATCTGTCTACAATAACCCCTGATAGTGTAGATTGAATTGTCGTGTCGAGCCTGGCTGTAGGTCAAACAGGCATCAGTTATCTGAGTAACCAGATACCCTAGATCGCAAGCATCTCGAACAGCACTCTCAACACATTGGTCCGTAATTAGCCCAGAAATGACAAGCTGTTTGACCCCCAAATTACGAAGGACATAGTCGATATGGGTGGAGACAAATACTGAGGAGGAGGATTTCGGCAAAACAATCTCATCCTCTCCGGGTAAAATCTGATCGATTACCTTGCCGTCCCATGATCCTTTCGGCACGTTAAAGCCAGTAATTTTGTAGTCAAGACTGCGGTCGCGCCCGTCGCGCGTCAGACTTTCAATAGTGGTGTACATCACCTCTACCCCGGCATTTCGTGCGGCGCGCTGGATTCGCTGCATATTGGGGATGACGGTGACGTTCAGCATATCAAAGTACCAGCCGTATTTTTCCTTGAATTCTGCGTCAGGCAAGTCCTTGAATTCAGCTCCCTGTCGGTTGGCACTGAAATTCTGCACGTCGACAAACAACAAGGCGGAGTTTTCCGGAATAAGAGGCACGTCACGTGATAAGGTCATTCAAGGCTTCCTCAGAAAATCAGTTATGGCGGCCGAGAGCAGGTCAGCAAAGACCTCTTGGCCCGCCACATCGACAATTTGATCGTTGCGGATCTCTATTAGGCTATGAGCGAAGCCGCGGGCTTCTCCATGCTGGGGCACAAACCAGTCAGACGCGTCCTCAATCTGGTATGGCTCGTTCATACCGATAAGCAGATCAGGTCGGATCACTGCAATCGCATCGCGCAATAGAGGTGAGGTTTTATCGTCATGACGATAGAGAAACCCAATGTCCCAGGGTCGTGTTCTGCCACCTATGCTGGGCGTAAAACTGTGGATGGCAAAAGCAGCACGGCGATCCGGATGATCCAAAAGTGCTGCCGTCGCATCGTTAAAGGGTTCGAATATTTCCGACACCCGTGCCTGTCGTGCTTTGCTATCAAGTCCCGCGTTCTCTGGCACCAGCACCCCGTCGCTAATAGCAGGAACTGCGTCTGGCGCTTCAGGCGGACGATTGCAATCGATCACCAAACGGCTATAGCGCTGTAAGACCGCAGGCGTGCCCAGCGCTTTGGCCAAGCGCAGTGTCACTTCGCGTGCGCCAATGTCCCAGCCGATATGTGCATCCAGTGCACCAGGCGGCAGTCCCAAACCGTTAAGAGAGGTGGGCACTGCCTGTCCCGCATGCTCACAGACCAACACCACTGGATGATCACTATGGGCGTTTACAAGCTCGACTGGATCGGGGTCCAATCCCGACAGCAGCCAGCTCTGTTGGTGATCTGCCTGCCGCATCATACCTTTATCGATCCCAAAAACCGCGAGGGGATCATGCCATTGGGCCGAAACAGCAGGATCAGCACCACCAGCCCCAGTCCGATGGGTTCGCGAAACTCCTGAAATTCCTGCGGCAGGAAGGCTGCAAGATACACCTCGATGAAACCCAGCATAAAGCCGCCGGCGACTGCACCCCGCAGGCTGCCAAGCCCTCCAAGAATCGCTGCGATGAAGGCTTTGAGCACTGGTGTGAAGCCCATCAACGGATCAACAGAAGCGCGCTGGCTAACCCAAAGTACCGCAGCCACCCCGGCCAGAAGTCCGGAGATGGCAAAAGCGCCAGCAATCACAGTATTTGCCCGGATGCCCATCAGTCGCGCCACTGCGAAATCTTCCGCCGCTGCGCGCATTGCGATGCCAGTCTTCTGCCGGTTCATGAAACGATCCAAAAAAATCAGCATCAGCACCGTCGCCACGATTGCTGCAATCTTGTTTACGCCGATAATGACATTACCTAGATGCACGCTTTGAGAAAGGATTTGCGGAAGTGCAACAGCCTGCGATCGGGCCGAAATCAGATTTTGAAACAGCACCTGAAGGATCATTGCAACCGCAAAGCTCGTGATTAGCATGGTCGCCCCCGAGCCGCCACGCACCGGGCGAAACGCTATCCGCTCCATCGCCACAGCAGCCAGTACAGCAGCCGAAATCGCCAATGGCACCGAAACCGCAAATGGCACTCCCATAATTCCGCAATACATTAGCGTGTAGCCGGAAATCGTCATCAACTCACCATGGGCAAAGTTAATTAACCCCATGATCGAAAACACCACTGCCAGCCCCAGCGCCAACAACGCGTAGGTGCCGCCAAGCGCTAGGGCATTCACAGTTTGCTGCACGAAAAGGTCCATCTCACTCTTCCCCCAGATAGGCTGCGCTCAAACGATCGGTCTGCCGCAATTCTTCCGCCGTGCCAGTCGCCACAACTCGGCCCGCCGCCATGACATAGCCCCGGTCTGCCACTTCAAGCGCCATAGCAACGTTCTGCTCCACGATACCAAGGGTCACGTCGCGCTCTCGCAGCAGGGCGATCAGATCAAAAATTTGTCCGACGATCTTGGGCGCCAGCCCGAGCGATGGCTCGTCCAGAAGCAACAATCGCGGTCCACACATCAGCGCACGCCCAATAGCCAGCATCTGCTGCTGCCCGCCAGACAGCGTACCTGCAAATTGTTTACGTCGTTCATGCAGTATTGGGAACAAGTCATAGACCATATCCCAGGCCGCCATCCGTCGATCCGCATCATTCACAGCATAGGCGCCCATGCGCAAATTCTCCTCAACGGTCAGCCCACCAAACACGCGGCGCCCCTCCGGCGCTAAGGTCAGCCCCATCGGGGTCAGTCTTTCCGGTGCAAAATCGGTAATGTCTTGATCATCAAAAAGCACCCTACCCTCGGCCACCGGCACAAGCCCAACCAACGCATTCAGGGTCGAAGATTTCCCCGCGCCATTCGCCCCGAGGAAAGTTACGATTTCACCCTCATTAATCGAAATCTCAACCCCGCGCACCGCCTGAATCGCGCCATAACGGACATTCAGGCCCTGAGCCGACAGAAGCGGTACGCGGGTCATTATCTTATTGCATCCGTGGCGCAGGGATCAAATTTGCGTCCGGCGAGGGCTGTCCAACCAACTCGCGACCGCCATCTTTGACACGGATCAGCGATACCTGCCTTACCGGCATCCCGTTGGTGCCCTTGTAGGTGATCAGACCCGTCGCACCCTGAACGTTCTCTAGATCTGCCATAGCATCCCGAATCTTGGTGGGGTCAATGGACCCTGCCACGATCACCGCCGCCTCAATCACCTTGATTAAGTCATATCCCACGGCACTGTAGATCGATTCTGGTGCTGAACCGTATTTCTGTTCAAAGGCTTTATCAAAGGCTTCCAGCGGACTGCCTTTGATGGCAAAACCCGCAGTGGTGAAAACCACATCTTCACCTACGTCACCCAGCGAAAACGTAGTCGGGCTATCGATCCCATCGGAGCCGATGACCTGGCTGGTCACTCCGGCCGCTCGCAGCGCAATCAGCATTGAGGGAAAGTCAGGTTCATAGGCCGAGGTCATCACTAGGTCCGGTTGGGGATCCTGAGCCGCAATTGTGGTGGCGATGGCAGAGAAATCCTGTTGGCCGATTGTGTTTGTTGACTCGCCCAGCATCTCGCCGCCTAACTTTTTGAACACGTCCCGGAAATAAAGCGGCATGGTCGTGTACTGTGTGTCGGGCGAATACACGATCCAAGCAGTCTTATAACCTTCATCCCAAGCCCATTTCGCCGAAACGGCCGCTTGCACATTATCGCCGGGGAAGTTTGAGAACATGTAATCGCCGCCGATCTGTGGTAGCGTGGGTGATGAGGCGACGGTGGAAATCGCTGGAATCTTGGCGCTGCTGACTACGCCAATTGCAGCAAGGGCCGGATCAGAATCGCCTGGCAGCACGATCACAGACACCCCCGCATCCGCTAGCTCCTGTGCCGCGATGGAAGTCTGAGCGGGATCAGACCGCACGTCTTTTTCCAGCAGCGCGATCTTTGTCGCGCCATCGATCCCTCCAGCCGCGTTGATCTCATCGATAGCCAGCTTCATGCCCTGCATTGTAGGCACGTCGGCATAGGCCAGCCCACCCGTCTGCGCTGTGGCAGTCCCGATGGTCAGTGTTTCAGCCCCAACGGGCGCGGCAAACGCCGCGACGATGGCCGAGGTTAATATCAGATGTTTCATGTTAACTCCCTCTAAAGTTGTTAATTTTCATTTTCTCTTCCCGTTCCGAGATATGCCTCTATCACCGCCTTGTTCCTGCGGATTTCCTTTGGACTTCCTTGGGCGATCATGCGCCCTTCGTTCAGGACCATAATCCGGTCCGACAATTGATTGATCAGCTCCAGATCGTGATCCACTAACAACACACTAATCCCAAGATCGGCTGAGAGCCTGCGCAGGATCTCCATCAGTGCGTCGGTTTCTTCGCGGTTCATGCCCGCAGCGGGTTCATCCAGAAATAGCACCTGAGGCTGGCAGGCCAGCGCGCGTGCAATCTCCACTCGACGTTGATCACCGTATGACAGCGTGCCTGCATCAGCTGCAGCATGCTTCATCACATCCAGCCAGTCCAACGCTGTCTGCGCCCGTGCGACCGCATCCTTGCCCCGATGGGTCGATAGCGCCGCAACCAGCACGTTTTGATAGACCGTAAGATTGGCAAATAACCGGATATTCTGAAACGTCCGCGCAATGCCCTGATCTGCAATGTCGGGCGACGACAGGCCCGTCAGATCACGTCCTCCGTGCAAAATCTGCCCCTCCGTAGGCGTCAGAATTCCCGATAGCATATTCAACAAAGTCGTCTTGCCCGAACCGTTTGGTCCGATCAGTCCCACGATCTGACCGGGTAAAATCTGGATCGAGACATCGTCAACCGCCGTCAGCCCGCCAAATTGCCTGGTCAGCCCTTTACCGCTTAGCACGTCCCGGGCCCCTACTGGAGGCAGGGCGGCTGGTGCCAACAGGGTGGTCCTCGGCAACACCCGTTCCTCCCATTCCTTTAATCCCGCCAACCCATCCACTTTGCGGAACATCGCCAGCAGAATGATAAGCCCGATACCAATCTGCGCGGTCCCAAAAATCGGTGGCACGTCAAATACACCAATGCTGAATCCACTTTCCAGCCGCCGCAACACCTCAGTGACAAGGGTAATGACAACAGCGCCGGTGATTGCCCCAGTCACGGTGGACATGCCACCCACAATTAGCATCGCCAGCAATAGGAAAGTATCATTGAAGTAGAATTTTTTTGGGCTGAAGGCTCCCAGAAAATGCGCCATCATCGCGCCAGCCAGCGCCATGATGGCGGCGGAAAGCACAAACGAAATCAACCTTTCCCATCTGATACGCACCCCGACCGCGCCCGCGGCAATCGCGTTCTCGCGCCCCGCACGCAGACGCAGACCCGAAGAAGAATCTCGATACAGCCGCGCCAAAAATAACGCGACTACACAAAACGCCGCTGCCGTAACCAGATCGGTAACACGCGGCACACCGAAAAAAGACTGCGCCCCCCGGGTCACGTCACGCCAGCCGATGATCACACCATGCACAATAATTAGCAAACCCAACGTGGCGATGGTCGCCGCTGAACCTTCCAGTTTGCTAATGGCTGCTCCCACGGCCAACGCCACGACAGCCGTAAAGACCATTGCAATCAATGTAGCAGGGATCAGTGTTAGCTCCACAGCTGCAAGCCAGGTCGACAGACCCGGTAGCGTCGCACCCTTCAACGCCGCGGGAACCGTTAACAAGGACGAGGCGTATGCACCTATACCCATGAATGCAACATGACCAAAACTCAGGATACCACTATTGCCAGAATAAACACCAATACCGACAACCGCGGTCAACGAAATGAAAAACACCGTCAGCATCCGCTCTGTCGCGGGGCCAAACCACGTTGCAACAAAGACGGCAATCACTGACAGCATAATTATCATGCCGCCGCTCGCCAACAGTTGCCTACGTGATGATGTTAGCATGGCACCTCCAGTTTTCATTTACAGTTTTTGATAAACATTTTTCAGAGTCAACTTTATTCTTTTAAGTGATAAAATAATTTTATAACCTCAACACATTGAAGCTTAGGAAATGAACGATGCAGGTACGTGCACGGATCGCGGAGATTGAAGAGGGTCTGACCCCAACCGAACGCCGCCTTTCTGCCGCGTTGATGGCCGACTATCCCTTTGCGGGGCTTGACACGATTCAGAGCTTTGCCGACCACGCCCATACCTCGCCGCCGACAATTTCACGTTTTGTTACTAAACTGGGGTTCAATGGCTACCAAGACTTTCAGCGCGCCTTGATTGAGGAGGTTCGCGAAAGAAAAAGCTCCCCCATCGACCTTCATCAGGGAAACCGCACGATGCAGGGCGGTTTTCTCGAGGATTACTTCGCCCGGGCGCGCACGCTGCTGGACGAGGCCTCACAAACAATAAGCGCGCATCAGTTCGAACGGATCTGCGACATGCTGCGCGATGAGCGTCGCGGTATCCACATAATCGGCGGCCGCATTAGCGATGCGCTTGCTCTCTATCTCTCACGTCACCTATGCCAGATTCGCGGCAATGTGCACAAACTGTCGGCTGACCCTGAAAGCTGGCCGGAAGATCTGCTGCGAATGAAACCTCGCGATGTCCTTTTCGTTGTCGATTTCCGGCGCTACCAGCCAAGCCTGCTGCAACTTGCCAAACGCGCAAGCACCGATCGCAATGCCAACGTGGTTCTGCTGACCGACAAATGGATGTCACCGATCCTGCGTCATTCGACCGAGGTGGTGGCCCTGCCTATCGAAAGCGGCACAGTCTGGGACAGCTACGCGGCATCGCTGGTTATGATTGAGGCGATCTTGACCCTGATCGCGGAACAAGACTGGAACAAAGCACACCAACACATTAGTGGTTGGGATGCTCTGCGGTTAGATTTAAAGGAAATAAAAAATGGTCCGTGATCCCCTGATCTTTGCTGCAACTAGCGATCTGGCCGGCAAGATGCGTGGCAAGGCTTTTCCCAGCAGAAAGCTTGAAAAACGTATCAAATCAGGCGTGGGTTGGGTGCCGACCAACGGGCTGATTACCTGTTTCGACACCATCGCACCCTCGCCATTCGGTTCCCTTGGAGATCTGGCGCTGATGCCAGACCCCGAAACTTTGATTCAGGTCGATTTTGAAGATGGCAGTGCGCCGGAGCGCTTTGTGCTCTGCGATATTACAACCACCAAAGGCGCGCCATGGTCCTGCTGCACCCGTTCAATGCTTAAAACTGCGATTGCCCGCCTTAAGGCATGCGCGGGTGTTACCCTAAACACCGCGTTCGAACATGAGTTCCAGATCAAGCAGGGTCCCCGCGCGGGCGGCACAGCTTTTACATTGGAAAGCTTCGCTGCCCAGCGGGCGTTTGGCGAAACGCTGATGGAGGTGCTGGGCAGAGCCGGTCTGCATACTGATAGCTATCTCAAGGAATATGGCGCCGATCAGTTTGAAGTCACAGTTGAACCGCAACAGGGGGTGGTTGCCGCTGACCAAGCCGCGATCTTGCGCAGCCTGACCCACATGACAGCACGTCGGTTCGAGCAAGCAATCACTTTTTCCCCCATCACCGATCCGGCAGGCGTCGGCAACGGTGTGCATATCCACATGAGCTTTACAAATGCAGCGGGTGCACCCATCACTTACGATCCAGCCGGCCCTTGCGGCATGTCCCACACCACGCAGTGTTTTATTGCAGGTGTGCTGAAGTATCTGCCGCAAATCCTCTGCCTGTTGGCACCTTCGGTCATTTCTTACACGCGCCTGACCCCACATCGTTGGAGTGCCGCCTTCAACAATTTGGGTTTCCAAGATCGCGAGACTGCGGTGCGAATTTGTCCGGTGACCGCAACCGATCCTATTGGTATCGCACAGCAGTTCAACTTCGAGATACGCTCTTTAGATGCGGCTTCTTCGCCGCACTTAGCCCTTGCCGCGCTGGTCCACGCTGGTTGTCAGGGCATCGAGGACAATCTCGATGCCCCTGCGATATCCGAGGGGGACCTGTCCGAGCTATCGCCTAAAGCGTTGGCTGATAGCGGATATGTTCGCCTGCCCGAATCTCTTAAGATCGCCCTAGATGCATTCGAGGCGGACAAAGTAGTACGAGGCTGGTTTCCAGATACTTTTTCTCAGGTCTACCTCGCTCATAAGCGCGCCGAGATCACGTATGTTGAAGGCATGACGGATTCAGATCGCTACGACGCTTATGCAGGGGTCTACTGATACAAACAGCTTAACGTAAACAGGTAGGATAACACGCGCCTCAGGGACAAGCTTGCAGATCTCACGCCCCCGATAATGAGATGCAGCGCAAGCCTCAATCGCAACAACGCACCTTGGAAGCTCACTCAGGAACGCAGCAAGCCGAGGGCGCGACAATTTTTTGCGGAACACGACAGAGCCATCAGCGGCAGCCCCGTGCAGCTGGACACTCCGTTTTGCTAAATCGATTCCTACTATGCTTACATTCTNCATGGTTGCTCTTTCTTTGTATGACAGTTTAAGCTGCTANCATTCTGGCACATTGCGATGCCGCCGGCTGGGGCATCCACCCCATCATTTATGTATTATAAGATCGCCCTCTCAGCCTGTCGTAACAATTTCCCTTCCCAGACATCGACACCTTGAACCCGTGCTGGTGCAGGATTTTCTGATAGTCATGCGAGTAATATTGCGACCCGAGATCTGTGTGATGGNTGCAGCCTTTAGGCTGAGATCTGAACGCGATAGCAATGTTCAGCGCCCTGATAGCCAGATCACGCTTCCTGCGGTGACTGATCCGCCCAGCCGATCACACGCCGGGAATGTAGATCCAAGATCACGGCAAGATACAACCAGCCTTGGCGCATACAGAAATAGCTGATGTCAGCTGCCCACTTCTGGTTTGGTTCGTTTGCAGTGAAATTACGATCTAGTAGGTTTGGAGCAATGTTGAACTTGTGATTGCTGTCTGTCGTCACCTTGTGTTTGCGGGTCCGTACGACCGATATGCCGTTCTGACGCAACAGACGGCCAACGCGACGATGGCCCACATCCAAGCCGATCTGTTTCAGCTCTTCCGTCATGCGTGGCCTGCCATAACTGCCAAGGCTGAGACGAGATTGTTCTTTGATATGTGCCAACGTCACCAGATCAGACCGCTGTCTGCGGTTGGCAGGGCGGCTGCGGAAAGCA